>NZ_CALDGS010000140.1 GCF_937941905.1 uncultured Mycolicibacterium sp.
CCCGGGCCGGACTGTCGGTGCGGCCGATGATCGTCACGCTCATCGGCTATCTCGTGCTCATCGACGGTTTCCTGAACAGCCTGGGCTGGGCGCTGGACCTGATCGGCAACCACACGCTGATCAACCGGGTGCTGATGGTGGGCTGGGGCGCGATGTTCGACGCCGGCTACTTCTGGCACTACAACGAGCTGTGGATCGGCGGGGCGGCCGCGCCCGGAGAGAAGTCCATGGTGTTCGGAATGATCCTGACCGTCTTCGCGATGCGCTGCGCGGCGGCGATCGGGTTCCTGCAGATGAAGCGGTGGGGCCACCAGTGGATGATCGTCACCTGCTGGATGGGCGTGCTGATCTGGTGCCTGTACGTGTTCAACATGACGCTGTACGCCGACGTGCGGTTCGCCGGGGTGATCTTCCCCGTCGTCGGCTGGTGGCTCTACGACATCTTCTACATCACGCCGTTCCTGGCGATTCCCTACCTGCACACCGTCAACCGCGAGATCTTCTCGGACTGAAGGAGTTTCGATGACCGAGCCGCAGCAGCTGCCGCCCGGGACCACCCCGTACTACGCGCGCATGCACTTGTGGATCAAGCGGGCGGTGTTCGTCTGCCTGGTGGCGCTGGTGATCGAAGGCGCGTTCACGCTGCCGTTCATGGCGGTCTGGTACGGCTACCCGACGCTGTCGCTCACCGAGATCTGCAGCGAGCTGCTCAAGGTGCGCTACTCCGACGACACCCTGGAGTGCCAGGTGCCCTACCCGCCGCTGGGCCCGCCGGAGGGTGTGGAGGGCAAGGACACCGCCCGCGACGAGTGGGGCATCCAGCCGGTGCCGAAGTACGACCGTATCGGCTTCCGCGAACTCGTCCGCATCCACCAGGAGCGGGAGGCGCGCCAGGCCGCCCAGACCCCCTAGCCGGGCGCCGAGATCGACGTTCGGGCGGGTTCCTCTCGCACTTTTCCGCCCGTTTGCACCTTTGGGCGCGAGGAGGGGGTGACTAGGCCGGGGTGAAGACGCGCTTGAAGCGGTGCAGCGACTCCTGGATCTCGCCCTTGAGCGCCCCGGCGACCAGCATGCCGATCGGGCCGAACAGCGCCGGGCCGCCGAGATGCACGTCGAACTGCACGTTCGAGCCCTCCTCGGAGGGCCTGATCCTGCCGATCAGCTTGACCTTCACCCCGCCGCGGCCGTCGCCGTTGAGCGTCATCGACTGCGGCGGCTTGTAGTTCACCACCGTCCAGCGCACCCGGTTGGGCATGCCCATCACCTCGACGATGGACTCCACCACGGTGCCCTTCTCGATCGTCTCGGGCAGCGCGGAGCGCCACACCCGGTGGATGGACAGCCACTCCCGGTAGCGGGACAGATCGGACGCGGCCGCCCAGGCATCCTCCGGCGGCAGCGGAACGTCGACGGAAACGGAAAGCTTCGCCATGTCTCGGGTTGTCCGGGGTTACTCGGTCTTGTCCTGGTCCTGCTGTTCGACAGCCTGCTTCTCGACAGCCTGCTTCTCGACGAAGTCGCGGGCGGCCTCCTGGACCTTGTCCACTTTGTCGGCGAACCTGCCCTGCGTCTTGTCGTCGATCAGGTCACCGGCCTTCTCGATCGCCTCCGCCGCCTTGTCGGGGTTGTGCGATAGCCAGTCTTTCGCCTTGTCGAGAAAGCCCATGCGTCACACCCTACCGCCACAGCCGCCGGTGTTCGCCCAGCAACCTGCCCTGCACCCACCAGTTGACCTCGATCAAGGCCGCGGCCACCAGGCCGAGGCCCACCGCGCGCAGCGTGACCGGGGCGTTCGTCGGGTCCAGCAGGAACAGCTGCTGGGTGAACGGCCAGGCGAAGATCACCACGTAGGCCAGCACCGACACCGCCACCAGCGCCACCCGCCACCACTGGTAGGGCCGGGCCACCACGGCCAGCACCCACACCGCCGCCACCAGCAGCGTGATCAGCGCGGCGGTGGAGGCCTGGGTCTGCTGCTCGGCGGTGGCGTCGCGGCCCTGGTAGGCCAGCAGGTAGGAGCCGAACGTGGCCAGCCCCACCAGCAGCCCGTTGGGCAGTGCGGCGGTCATCACCCGGCGCACGAACGCCGGCTTGGCCCGCTCGTTGTTCGGCGCCAGCGACAGGATGAACGCCGGGATGCCGATGGTGAACCAGGCCGCGATGGTGACGTGGATCGGCTGGAACGGGAACAGCAGCGGGTCGGTGTCGAACACCGCCGACGCCAGCCCGGTCAGCCCGACCAGGATCGCCAGCAGCACCGAGTAGACCGTCTTGGTCAAGAACAGGTTCGAGACCCGCTCGATGTTGCCGATCACCCGCCGGCCCTCGGCCACCACGTGCGGCAGCGTGGCGAACTTGTTGTCCAGCAGCACGATCTGCGCCACCGCCCGCGACGCCGGGCTGCCCGAACCCATCGCCACCCCGATGTCGGCGTCCTTGAGCGCCAGCACGTCGTTGACGCCGTCGCCGGTCATCGCGACGGTGTGCCCGCGCGACTGCAGCGCGTGCACCATGGCCCGCTTCTGGTCCGGCCGCACCCGGCCGAAGGTGGTGCACTCCTCGAGCACCTCGGCCAGCCGCTCGGGCTGCTCCGGCAGTTCCCGGGCGTCCACCGCATCACCGTGCAGGCCCAGCGAGCCGGCCACCGCCCCCACCGACACCGCGTTGTCGCCGGAGATCACCTTCACCGCGACCTGCTGGGAGGCGAAGTAGTCCAGGGTGTCGCGGGCGTCCGGGCGGATCCGCTGCTCGAGCACCACCAGCGCCATCGGGGTGACGGTGCCCGGGGCGGCGGCGTCGTCGACCGACCGGTCCGAGGATCCCAGCAGCAGCACCCGCAGCCCCTGCGCGCCGATCCGTTCGGCCTGCTCGGCGACCGGCGAACCGGGCGCCAGCAGCACGTCCGGCGCGCCGATCACCCAGTTGCCGTGCTCGCCGTAGGACACCCCGCTCCACTTGGTCGCCGACTTGAACGGCGCCACCGCGGTGGCCGTCCAGCCCGGCGGCAGCTTGTAGGCCTCGGCGATGGCCTGCATGCTGGCGTTCGGCCGCGGGTCGTCGGCGGCCAGCTGCGCCAGCACCTCGGCCACCCGCGCCTGGTCCACCTCGGGCCCGCACGCCAGCACGTCGGCCACCCGCATGCCGTTCTCGGTGAGCGTGCCGGTCTTGTCCGCGCACACCACGTCCACCCGGGCCAGGCCCTCGATCGCGGGCAGCTCGTTGACCAGGCACTTGCGCCGCCCCAGCCGGATCACCCCGACCGCGAACGCGATCGAGGTCATCAGCACCAGACCCTCGGGCACCATCGGCACCAGCGCGCCGACCATGGCCAGCACCGCGCGGCGCCAGTCCGCCCCGGTGGTGAACAGCTGGGTGTAGATGGTCACCAGCCCGGCCGGGATGAGCAGGTAGGTGATGAACTGCAGGATCCGGTTGATGCCGTTGCGCAGCTCGGAGCGGACCAGGGTGAACTTGCTGGCCTCCTCGGCCAGCCGGGCGGCGTAGGCCTCCCGGCCCACCTTGGTGGCGCGGTAGGCGCCGGAGCCGGCGACCACGAAGCTGCCCGACATCACCGGGTCGCCGGGGTGCTTGGCGATCGGGTCGGCCTCACCGGTCAGCAGCGACTCGTCGACCTCGAGGTTGGCGGCCTCGACCACCTCGCCGTCGACGACGATCTGGTCGCCGGGGCCGAGCTCGATGATGTCGTCGAGCACCACCTCGCTGGGCGCGACCGCGCGGGTGCCGGACTGGCGGCGCACCACCGGCTTGGCCTGCCCGACGATGGCCAGCTGGTCCAGGGTGCGCTTGGCGCGCAGCTCCTGGATGATGCCGATCGCGCTGTTGGCGATGATGAGCAGCCCGAACGCGCCGTTGATCAGCGACCCGGTGGACAGCACGATGACGAACAGCACCCCGAGGATCGCGTTGATCCGGGTGAAGACGTTGGCCCGGATGATCTCCCCGGTGGTGCGGGCGGCCCGGGTCGGGACGTCGTTGGTCTTGCCCTCGGCGACCCGGGCGGCGACCTCGGCGTCGGACAGCCCGGTCACGGCGGTGACGGCCCGGCTCACCGGACGAAGCCCCCGTCGTGAATCGCGTCGAAGTACTCCAGGGTGAGCCGGTCACCGTCGAAGACCGCCTTCGACACGGTGCCCGGCGGGGCGTTCTCGGTGAGCAGGGTGAAGGTGAACACGTTGCCGTCCCAGTGCCTCAGAGGAAACGTCGCGTCGGGCCCGAGGGCCAGTTGCAGCCCGTCGGCGGTCTCGGTGACCCGGGCCGGGCCCCAATAGTCGTTACGGTAGTCGCCCACGTATCCGGCGAGCGGCCCGGGCGGGGCGGGGTGGGCCGGCGGGGCGGCCCCGACCAGCTCGCCGAGCGGGCGTTCCAGCTCGGCCATCACCCCGCGGTACAGCTCGTACCAGTCCTGGCGGATCTCGCCGAACTGCACCAGGTCGACGAACTGCGCGGTGAGCGCCTCGGCCACCCCGCTGGGGGTGGCGTTGGTCAGCGCGACGATGCCGACGTCGGCCGACGGCAGGAGCGCGACGTTGGCACCGGCGCCGAGTTCGAACGCCCCGGAGTGGCCGAGCTCCACCCGCGACGCGGCGGTGGTGGTCACGTTGAACCCGTAGCCGTAGAACCCGGACCGCATGGCCGGTTCGGTGGCGCGCGCCGACACGCTCTGCGGGGTGAGCGCCGGCAGCAGCGCCTGCGCGTCGACGATACGGCGGCCGTCGACCTCGCCCCCGCCCAGCACCAGCGCCATCCAGCGGGCCAGGTCCGCGACCGAGGAGCTCACCCCGGCGGCCGGGGACTGCGCGTCCGGGTCGCGCGGCCGGTCCAGCGGCTGGTAGCGGCCGTCGATGTGCAGGTGCCCGACGGCGCGGTCGGGCGCGGCGAGGTAGTCGGCGAACCGCGAGCTGGTGGCGGTCATGCCCAGCGGGCGGTAGAGCACCTGCGCGGAGAGCTCCTCCCAGGGCCGGCCGGCCGCGGCGGCCACCGCCTCGGCCGCGGCGGTGAGCCCGAAGTTGGTGTAGGCGTACGAGGTCCGGAACGGCTCCAGCGGCAGCAGGCGCAGCCGGGTGAGCACCTCGCGCCGGTCGTAGCCGAGGTCCTCGAGCGCGTCGCCGGCGTGGTCGGGCAGCCCGGAGCGGTGGGCGTACAGGTCGCCGACGGTGACCATGCGGGTGACCACCGGATCGGACAGCGCGAACCAGGGCAGGTGCCGCACCACCGGGGTGTCCCAGTCGACGACGCCGGCGCCGACCTGCTGGGCGACCACGGTCGCGCCGATCGGCTTGGACAGCGAGGCCAGCTGGAACACCGTGTCCGGCCCGACCGGGGCGCCGGTGCGCACGTCGGCCACCCCGAATCCCTTGGCGTACACCGTCCGTCCGCCGTGCACCACGGCGACGGCCAGGCCCGGGATGCCGGAGCGGCGCATCAGGTCCTCGGCGAGTTCGTCGAGCCGTTCGACCGCGCGCTGCATCGCGTGCTCGGGCAGGTCGACCGCGGCCTGCAGCGGTGGGAGCGGCGGAGGCTGCCGCGGGCCGTCGGCCGGGGGTGCGCCGGCGCATCCGGCGACCGCGAGCACGGCGGCCATGCCAACCAGGCTGACGAACCGGCGGGCGAACCGGCGGGCGGACGGCGGAGGACGCACGCCTGCACGCTAGCGTGCCGTCAGCCCCGCCACCACGGATCGCGCCCCAGCGCGTCGGGGTCCGGCGGGTCCGGCCGGTCCGGTGTCACCCGCTCGCCGGGCCGCGGCACCGCCACCGGCACCCCGGCCGGGTCGGCGGCGCGCAGCAACCGCTCCACCGGCTCGGCCCACGGGTGCGGTGCCAGCCGGAAGGTGGCCCAGTGGATCGGCACCAGCAGCCCCGCCTCGGTGATGTCGCGGTGCGCGCGCACCGCCTCCTCCGGGTTCATGTGGATGTCCGGCCACGCCGGGTGGTAGGCGCCGACCGGCATCAGGGTCAGGTCGAACGGGCCGTGCCCGGCGCCGATCTCGGTGAACGCCCGGGTGTAGCCGGTGTCGCCGCCGAAGAACGCGCGATGCCGCGGCCCGGCGATCACCCAGGACGCCCACAGCGTGGTGTTGCGGCGCAGCAGCCGGCCGGAGAAGTGCCGGGCCGGGGTGCAGGTGAGGGTGAGCTCGCCGACGCGGTGGCTGTCGTGCCAGTCCAGCTCGACGATGCGCTCGGCGGGCACGCCCCAGCGGCGCAGGTGCGCCCCGATCCCCAGCGGCACGCAGAACGGCGCGCGCTGGGTGCGCACCAGCCCGCGCACCGTGTCGAGGTCGAGGTGGTCGTAGTGGTCGTGGCTGATCACCACCGCGTCCAGGGCGGGCAGCGCGGTCAGCGGGGCGGGCGGGTCGTGCAGCCGGCGCGGGCCGACCAGCCGCGACGGCGAGCAGCGCTCGCTGAACACCGGGTCGGTGAGCACCCGGTAGCCGTCGAGCTCCACCAGCACGGTGGAGTGCCCGAACCAGACCGCCGCGGCGTCGGCGGCCGGGCCGGCCGGCGGCGCCACCAGCGGGATGTCGAAGGCCGGCCGGCCGGCGTGCCGGGTGCCGAAGAACTCCCGCAACAGCACCCAGCCCTGCTGACGGTCGAGCTCGAGCACCGACGCCGGCTCGGCGTTGACGAACACCCCGTCGCGGAAGTTCGGCGAACGCCGCGCCACCGGGGCGATGGCCCGCGGCGGCGCCCCGACCGCGGTCGGCACCCCGCGCAGCGCGCGGGCCAGCCAGCCGCCGCCGACGAGCCCGGCCAGGCCGGCGGCGCGGCGCGCCACCCGCGCGTTCACACCCCTACTCCCCCTTGAACACCGGCGCGCGCTTCTCCAGGCGCGCCACCTGCGCCTCGATCACGTCCTTGCTCTTCCAGGCCCGGTCGAACAGCTCCCGGTGCAGCTCCCGCGGCTCCTCGTAGGCGCCGTCGTCGTTGAGCACCCGCTTGCTGTGCTGCAGCGACAGCGGGGCCAGCCCGGCGATCTCGGCCGCCCAGGCCTGCGCGTCGGCCAGGGTGCCGATCCGGTTGGCCATCCCGGTCTGCAGCGCGGTCTGCGCGTCCAGCTTCTCGGCGGCCAGCAGCATGCCCCGCGCCCGGCCGTGCCCGACCAGCGAGGACAACCGACGGATGCTCCAGTTGTCAAGCGCCAGGCCGTACTTGGCAACCGGGAACTGGAAGAACGCCTCCGGCGCGACGACCCGCAGGTCGCAGATCATGGCCAGCTGCACCCCGGCGCCGATGGCCGGCCCGTTCACCGCGGCGATCACCGGCAACGGCACCGCGTCGATGGCCTTGTTCAGCGCGGTTGCCTTGTCCGGGAACTCGGCGGCGAACACGTCGCCGGACAGGTCCGCCCCGGCGCAGAACACCGTGCCCTGCCCGGTGAGGACGATCGCCCGCACGCCCTCCTCGGCGGCCGCGGACTGCACCGCCTCCCGCAGCGTGTCGACCAGCTCGGTGTTCAGGGCGTTGCGCCGCTCCGGACGCTGCAGCTCCAGGGTGATCACGGAACCTTCGCGGGTGACACCAATCATGGGCGCCACCTTATGCGATCACCGCGCGGGGGTGATGAGCTCCCAACCGTCCGGCACGCCCTCGACCTTGACCGAACCGCCCTCGGCCTCCAGCCGCACCGTCGCGTCCCCGAGCCGCAGATCGGTCAGCACCACCCGGCCCCAGGCCGCCGGCACCCGGGGCCGCACCTCCAGCCGGCGGTGCGGCACGTCGGGGTCCAGCCCGAGGAACGAGCGCACCAGCAGCAGCGGCGCGGCGCTGGCCCAGGCCTGCGGCGAGCAGGAGGTCGGGTACGGCACCGGGGCCGGGAACTGGCTGCGCGGGAATCCGCAGTACAGCTCCGGCAGCCGGCCGCCGAACGCGGTGGCGGCGTCCAGCAGTCCCAGCGACAGCCGCTCGGCCAGCTCCACCGCGCCGGGCAGGTGGGCGTAGCGCAGCAGCCCGGCCACCGCGATCGCGGTGTCGTGCGGCCACACCGAGCCGTTGTGGTAGCTCATCGGGTTGTAGGCGCCCATGCCGGTGGCCAGCGTGCGCAGCCCGAACCCGGAGTCCATCTGCTCGCTCGCCAGCTTCTCGATCACCGCCGCGGCGTGCTCGTCGGAGGCGATGCCGGTCCACAGGCAGTGGCCGATATTGCTGGTCAGCGCGTCGATCTGGCGCTTGTTGCCGTCCAGCGCCACCGCGTACCACCCCCGCTCGGGCAGCCAGAAGGCGCGTTCGAAGCGGGTGCGCAGCGCCTCGGCCCGGGCCCGCAGCCGCTCGGCGGTGGCCGGTTCGTCGAACGCCTCGGCCAGGGCGGCCCGGGCCCGCAGCGCCGCGTACCAGTAGCCCTGCACCTCGCACAGCGCGATCGGCGGCTCCGCGCAGCGCCCGGCGGCGTCGTTGATGCCGTCGAAGCTGTCCTTCCAGCCCTGGTTGATCAGGCCGCGGTCGGTGGCGCGCCGGTACTCGATGAACCCGTCGCCGTCCCGGTCGCCGTAGCGGTCGGCCCAGCGCAGCGCGGCGTCGGCGGCCGGCAGCAGGGACCGGACGAACTCCTCGTCGGCACCCCAGCGCCAGCACTCGGCCAGCAGCATCACGAACAGCGGGGTGGAGTCGATCGAGCCGTAGTAGACGCTGCCGCCCAGCGCGTCGGCGCTGGCCGGGCCGCGCCGCACCTCGTGCATGATGCGGCCGGGCTGCTCCTCGGTGATCGGGTCCTCGACCCGGCCCTGGGTCTCGGCGAGCTTCTGCAGCGTGCCGATCGACAGCCCCACGTCGATGGGCAGCGCCATCCACGCGGTGAGCAGGCTGTCGCGCCCGAACAGCGTCATGAACCAGGGCGCCCCGGCGGCCACGAACGGCCGGCCCCCGTTCTCGTCGTGGATGAGCAGCGCGCCCAGGTCGCTCTCGGTGCGGCGCAGCACCTCGGTGAGCACGCGGTGGTCGGACTCTACGGTGGTGGTGGTGTCGCGCCAGGCCTCGATCTTGCGGGCCGGGGCGGTGGCCGCGAGTTTCTCGCCCTGGCGGAACCGGCTGCGCACACTCTGGTTGGCCCAGGTGGGCTGCACGACGATCTCGGTCTGCCAGGTCCGCCGCGGCGGCACCACCACCTTCCAGGACAGCGTGCCGGGCAGCACCGAGGGCCGGCCGGTCGCGGTGATCTTCACCCCGCGCACCATGTCGGCGCGGTCGTGCAGCACGAGTTCGTCGTCGACGACCGCCATCTCGGCCCCACCGGTGGCCACCCAGCCCTCCTTGACCGAGAACAGGTCGGCGAAGTCGGCGTCGACCTGCAGCTCGATCGACACCACGGTGGGCTCGTCGTCGAGGTTGTGCAGCGCGACGGTCTCCCGCATGCCGTCGGCGATGAGCCGCTCGCGCACCAGCAGCAGGGTGCTGTCGTACAGCCCGGGCCGGGGCGCGCGCCGCATGATGAACAGCGCGGCGAACGCCTCCGGGTGCTGCACGGTCAGCGCCTCGGGGGTGCGGCCGTCGACCTTGAGCTCCCAGCGCGACAACACCCGGGCGTCGCGGAAGAACAGCCCGTGCGCCCCGCCGGAGACGTCGCCGTGCCGGTCCGACAGGCAGAACGTGGAGCCCTCCACCAGCGTGACCGTGCCGCCGCCGGTGCCGATGGCGGCGGCCTCGCCGGTGTTCAGTGCGATCGTCACGCGGTTACCTTCCGGTGCGGGTCGGGGGCCGTGCGCTGCGGGTCGGGCAGGATGCGGCGCAGCGCGACATGGCTGCCCGGCACCGCCCGGCGGCCCACCACCTCGCGGTAGATGCGCTCGTAGCCCGCGCCGAACTGCTCGAAGCCGAAGTGGTTCGCGACGTGCCGCCGGCAGTCGGCCGGATCGAGCGCGGCGGCGGCCTCGATGGCCGGCGGCAGCTCCATCGGCAGGTCGCAGACGATGCCGGTGACGCCGTCGCGCACCACCTCGCCCACCGCGCCGCCGCGCAGCGCCACCACCGGGGTGCCGCAGGCCATGGCCTCGATCATCACCATGCCGAACGGCTCCTCCCAGGTGATCGGGAACAGCAGGCAGCGGGCGTTGGCCAGCAGCTCGCGCTTGGCCACCGCGTCGGCCTCGCCGAACACGGTGTCGTTCGGGCCCAGCCGTGGGCGCACCTCGTTCTCGAAGTACTCCTTCTCGCTCGGCTCGTCGCACTTGCCGGCCAGGATCAGCGGGATGCCGGCGGCATGCGCTGCCTCCACCGCGAGGTGCGCGCCCTTGTACGGGGCGTAGCGGCCCAGGAACAGCGCGTAGTTCTGTTTCTCGGCGGCGAACGGCCAGTCCTCGATGCGCAGCGAATTGTGCACCCGGCCAACCCAGTTCAGGTCCGGGGCGAGCTCGCGCTGGCGGTCGCTGATGGCGATCAGGCCGATCTCGTCGCCGAGTTCGCGGTAGTAGGGGTACAGGTCCTCGTCGATCGGCCCGTGCACGGTGGCCACGGTGGGGATGCCGAGGTTGCGGTAGGCGGGGGCGTTGAGCGGACCGGCGAAGGTGTGGTCGTGGATGAGGTCGATGCCCTCGGTGGCGGCGATCTCCTCGATCACCCGGCGCACCTTCAGGGCGTGCATCACCTCGGGATAGGGCTGGCCGAGGCGTTCGGATTGCGTTGTGTCCCAGAGCGGCACGAACTTGGCCGCGATTCTGGCGTGGTGGCCCGCCCCGAGCACGGTGACCTTGTGGCCGCGGGCGGTCAGCGAGTCGGCCAGGTCCGCGACGACGGTCTCGGTGCCGCCGTAGCCGCGCGGCGGGATGTCGAAGTAGGGCGGTGCGATCAGAACGATCCGCAGCGGATCGGTGTCGGTTCGAAGTTGCTTCCCATCGGTCAGGAATCCGGTGCCGCTCACGCTCACGAAATCCTTTCTGCGAGACAACCCAGCGCAATTAGCACTCATGTCCGACGAGTGCTAATTATAGGCCGGTGCCCGGCACCCCGCCGCGCGATAACCTCGGGCGGTGAGCCGGATACCTGCGGTGCAGCTGCGCGACGCGGTGCTCGACCCGGGGTCGTTCGTCAGCTGGGACACGCCCCCGCTGGAGGTGGCCACCACCGACGCCTACCGGCGCGAGCTGGCCGCGGCACGCGCCGCCTCCGGGCTCGACGAGGCGGTGCTGACCGGGGAGGGCACCATCTCCGGCCGCCGGGTGGCGGTGGTGGTCTGCGAGTTCGACTTCCTGGCCGGCTCGATCGGGGTGGCCGCCGCCGAGCGGATCATCGCCGCGGTGGAGCGGGCCACCGCCGAGCGGCTCCCGCTGCTGGCCTCGCCGAGCTCCGGCGGCACCCGGATGCAGGAGGGCACCGTCGCGTTCCTGCAGATGGTCAAGATCGCCGCGGCGATCGAGCTGCACAAGCGGGCGCACCTGCCCTACCTGGTCTACCTGCGCCACCCCACCACCGGCGGGGTGTTCGCGTCCTGGGGGTCGCTGGGCCACGTCACCGCCGCCGAGCCGGGGGCACTGATCGGGTTCCTCGGGCCGCGGGTCTACGAACACCTTTACGGCGAGCCGTTCCCGCCCGGGGTGCAGACCGCCGAGAACCTGCACCGGCACGGGGTGATCGACGCGGTGGTGCCGCTCTCGGGGCTGCGCGCCACCCTCGACCACGCGCTGCGGGTGCTCGCCGACGCGCCCGGCGAGCCGCCCGCACCGCCCGAGCAGCCGCCGCTGCCGGACGTGCCGGCCTGGGAGTCGGTGATCGCCTCCCGCCGCCCGGACCGCCCGGGCATCGGCTACCTGCTGCGCCACGGCGCCGACGACCACGTCCGGCTGTCCAGCGAGCACGCCACCATGGCGCTGGCGCTGGCCCGGTTCGGCGGCCAGCCGGCGGTGGTGGTGGGTCAGCAGCGGGCGCAGGGCGGCAAGATCGGTCCGGCCGCGCTGCGCGAGGCCCGCCGCGGCATGGCCCTGGCCGCCGACCTGCAGCTGCCGCTGGTGCTGGTGATCGACACCGCCGGGCCGGCGCTGTCGGTGGAGGCCGAGCAGGGCGGACTGGCCGGGGAGATCGCGCGGTGCCTGGCCGAGCTGGTCACGCTGGACACCCCCACGCTGTCGGTGCTGCTCGGCCAGGGCAGCGGCGGGCCGGCGCTGGCGATGGTGCCGGCCGACCGGGTGCTGGCCGCCCGGCACGGCTGGCTGGCCCCGCTGCCGCCGGAGGGAGCCAGCGCGATCGTGTTCCGCGACACCGAGCACGCCCCGCAGCTCGCCGCGGCGCAGGGCATCCGGTCGGCGGACCTGCTGCGCAACGGGATCGTCGACCACATCGTCGCCGAACGGCCGGACGCCGCCGACGAGCCGCAGCAGTTCACCCGGCGGCTCGCCGACACCATCGCCGTCGAGCTGCACCGGCTGCGCACCGCCCCGGCCGGGACCCGGCTGGCCGCGCGGCTGGCGCGGTACCGGGCCATCGGGCTGCCCGAGCTGCCGCGAACGTGAGCCCGGGAGCGGGAAATCCGCGAAATCCCGCGCACAGGCTCACGTTCGCGCGGACCGGGGGCTAGACCTCCACCGGCGGGAACAGCCGCTCCACCGTGTACTGGCGGTTGCGCCGGGCCGCCCAGGCGCTCGCGGCCAGGGCCACCACCAGCAGCCCCACCAGCACCGCGATCGCGATCCACAGCCGGTGGTCGATGCCGCCGACGGTGAGCTGCCGCAACCCGTTGACGGTGTAGGTCATCGGGTCGAACGGGTGGATGATCTGGAACGGCTTGGCGGTGGTCTCCACCGGGTACACGCCGCCGGAGGACACCAGCTGGAACATCAGGAACGCCAGCGTCACCACCCGGCCGACGGCCACCCCCAGCAGCGCGTTGAACGCCTGGATCACCGCCAGGAAGGTCGCCGCCACCAGCACCAGGAACCCCAGCGTGGCGATCGGGTAGCGAGCCTGCAGCCCCACCCCGAAATGCACCACCGCGAACATCACCGCCACCTGGCAGACCGCGAGCACCAGCGCCGGCCAGAACGAGGCCAGCACCGTGCGCAGCGCGCCCACCCCGGCGACCACCGGCCGGGACCGCAACGGCGACAACAGCATCCAGATGATCAGCGCGCCGACGAACAGCGCCAGCGAGAAGAAGAACGGCGCGAACCCGGTGCCGAACGTCTCGGCCTCGTTGGTGTGCTCCAGCTCCAGCTCCACCGGAGCGGCCAGCGTCCGGGCCATCTCGGTGCGCTCCTGCGGCGTCCAGGACGGCACCTCGGTGGAGCCCTCGGTCAGTTTCTCGGCCAGCTCCCCGCTGCCGGAGCGCAGCTCGGCCGTGCCGTCGGCGAGCTTGGTCGCACCGTCGGCGAGCTGCCGGCCGCCGGTGGCCAGCCGGATCAGCCCGCTGTGCAGCTGTTTGGCGCCGTCGTCGAGCTGGTGCACCCCGTCGCGCAGCTTGGCGACGTCCTCACGCAGCCCGCCGGTGAGCGCCCGGGTCATGAACGTGCGCAGCTTGGAGTTCGGGTCGGCCAGCTCCTGCTCCAGCTCGGCGGCGCTGTCGCGCAACCGGATCAGGCCCTCGTCGGTGGCCGGGTCGATGCCCTGGGCGTGCAGCAGATCGCGCGCCTTGGCCAGGAACTCGCCGGTGTCGCGCACCGCCGGGTCGGGGTTGTTGCGCAGGAAGCCGACGGCCTGGTCGATGATCGCCGAGGCCTGCTGGTAGTTGATGTTCAGCGCGGCGATCCGGTCGGTGGTGGAGCGCACCGCACCCGACAGCCGGGTGGCCGCCTGCCCCACCTGCTCGGGGTCGAGCTCCAGCGGGGCCAGCCGGTCCAGCACGTCCAGCAGCGGCCCGGTGGTCTCGTCCACCGACGAACGCAGCTGACCGGTGCCGGCGGCCAGCTTCTTCGCCCCGTCGCGGGCGCTGACCAGCCCGGTGGCCAGGGTGTCGGCGCCGGTGGCCAACGCGTGCGCACCGTCGTCGACGGCCGCCACGCCGTCGTCGAGCCGGCGCGCCCCGTCGGCGGCCTGGCGCAGCCCGTCGCCGGCGTCGGTGAGCCCGGTCAGCACCACGCCGACGGTCCGCTCCCCGATCCGGGCGTTGATCTCGTTGATCACCTCGCGGGCGGCGTTCTGGCCGATGATCGAGCCCAGGTAGTTGTTCGCGTCGTTGAAGGTGAACCGCAGCGCCGCCTGCTCCGGCCGCTGCCCGCCCGGCGAGGTGACCGCGGCGCTGAAGTTCTCCGGCAGCGTGATCGAGAAGTAGTAGCGGCCGTGCGCCACCCCGTCGGCGGCCTCCTGCGCGGAGACCCGGTGGATCTGCAGTTCACCGGAGTCGGCCAGGGCCTCGGCCACCTGCTCGCCGGCGTTGATGTGGTCGCCCTGGAACGGCGCGCCGCGGTCCTCGTTGACCAGCGCCACCGGCAGCTTGTTCACCTCGGCGAACGGGTTCCAGAACGCCCACAGGTACATCGCGCCGTACAGCAGCGGCATGAGCACGATCGTCGCGACCGCGATGCGCGGCACCGGGCCGCGGAAGTAGCGCTTGAGATCGGTTCCCAGGGACAGGACGGCGACCATGTCTATTCGCCACCTTTCGACTCGGGCACCGCAACGGTGCGAAGGCCCAGGGCGGCCGCGTCGTTGGCCGAGGAGGTCAGCACGGTCCGCCGCTCCCCCAGTGCGAGCAACCGCTCGGCGAGCAGTTTGCGGTCGGCGTCGCTGGTCACGGCGTCGACGGTGCCCACCACCAGCAGTTGCGGCCGCGCCGTCGCGGCCAGCGCGATGCGCAGCAGCAGCCGGTCCAGTTCGCCGAGCTCCTCGACATAGGTGCCCGGCGCCGGGGTGGGCAGCTCGCCGAACACCGGCTCGCAGACCGCGGCGAGGTCGTCGGCCCCGATCCGGCCCACCGGCCGGTACCAGGGCGAGGTCCAGGCCTTCTGCTCGGCCAGCACGTCGGCCACGGTGACCGCCTCGACCAGGTCGTCGACGCCGTCGAACCCGGCGACCGCCGCCAGCCCGAAGATGTCGGTCGCGCGGGTGCGGCCGAACACCGACAGCTCCCCGCCGCTCGGGCGCATCCGGCCGGCCAGGGTGAGCAGCAGCGCGGTGCGCCCCTCCCCGGGCGGGTGCCGCAGCACGGTCACCCCGTCTGCGGGGACCTCCAGGTCGACGGGTCCGTAGATCGGCCCGTCCGGGCCGCGCATGCTCAGGGCGCGTGCGGTGATCGCTGGGGTATCGGCCACCCGACCATCCCAACACACGTTCAGGCCAGTGAGTCCACCCAAGCCCGGTGCAGCGCCGCGTAGCGGCCGCCGGCACGGTCGATCAGCGCTGCGGGCGGGCCGTCCTCGACGATGCGGCCGTGGTCGAGCACCAGCACCCGGTCGGCGATCTCGACGGTGGACAGCCGGTGGGCGATCACCAACGCGGTGCGGTCGGCCAGCAGCCGCCGCAGCGCCCGCTGGACCTGGCGTTCGGACGGGATGTCCAGCGACGAGGTGGCCTCGTCGAGGATGAGCACCGCCGGGTCGGCCAGGAACGCCCGGGCGAACGCGACGAGCTGTCGTTGCCCGGCCGAGAGCCGCCCGCCGCGCTTGGCGACGTCGGTGTCGTAGCCGTCCGGCAGCGCGGCGATGAACCGGTCGGCGCCGACGGCCTCGGCGGCGGCCCGGACCTCGGCGTCGGTGGCGTCGGGCCGGCCGAACCGGATGTTGTCGGCCACCGTGCCGTCGAACATGAAGTTCTCCTGGGTGACCATCACGATGTGGCGGCGCAGCTCGTCGAGCGCGAGCTCGCGCAGGTCCACCCCGTCCAGGGTGACCGCCCCGGCGGTGGGGTCGTAGAAGCGGGCGATGAGCTTGGCGATGGTGGTCTTGCCCGCCCCGGTGGTGCCCACCAGGGCCACGGTCTGCCCGGCCGGCACCACCAGGTCCAGCCCGGGCAGCACCGGCCGGCCCGGCACGTACTCGAACCGCACGCCGCGGCAGGCGAGCTCGCCGCGGGTCCGCGGCAGCGGCACCGGGTGCGGCGGGTCGGTGATCGACGGCCGCTCGGCGAGCACCCCGGCGAGCTTCTCCAGCGCCGACGCCGCGGACTGGAAGGTGTTGAAGAACTGCGAGATCTCCTGCATCGGCTCGAAGAACATCCGCAGGTAGAGCAGGAACGCCGCCAGCGTGCCGATGGTCATCCGGCCCTCGAGCACCAGGTAGCCGCCGTAGAGCAGCACCACGCCGGTGGTGATGTTGCCGACCAGCTTCACCCCGGGCATGAAGATCGCCAGCAGCCGGAAGGTGCGCTCGTTGACGTCGCGGTAGCGGTCGGCGAGTTCGTCGAAGATCTCCTGGTTGCGCGGCTCGCGGCGGTAGGCCTGCACCGCCTTGATGCCGGTCATCGTCTCGACGAACTGCACGATCACCAGCGCGGCGGCCTCGCGCACCCTGCGGTAGGTCCGGGCCGACTCCTCCCGGAACCACCACACCAGCGCGACCAGCGGCGGGAACGCGGCCAGGCACAGCAGGCCCAGCCGCAGGTCCAGGGTCACCAGCAGCACCGCGGTGCCGACCAGGGTGAGCACCGCGGTGATCAGGCCGTCGAAGCCGTTCTCCAGCATGTCCTGGATGGCCTCGATGTCGTTGGTGGAGCGGCTGACCACCCGCCCGGAGGTGTAGCGGTCGTGGAAGGCCACGTCGAGCCGCTGGAACTGGCGGAACACCCGGCGGCGCAGCTCCAGCAGCACCCGCTGACCGATCGCGCCCGAGCGCAGCAGGAAGTACATCCGGCTGCCGGCCTGCACCGCCACCACCGCGCACAGCGCCCCGACCACGGTGAGCAGCTCGCGCGCCGTGCCGCCGGCCAGCAGCGGCGGGATGCCGCGGTCGATGCCGCGCTGCACCAGGATCGGCACCGACAGCCGGGCGGCGTTCTCGACCACCACCACGACGGCCAGCACCACCAGCGCGGCCCGGTACGGCCGCAGCAGCGAGCCGAGCAGGGCCCGGGCCTCGCGGCGGCGCGGCAGCGACTCGTCGATGGGCGAGTCGTCGGGGGCCGCGTAGCGGCCGCGCCAGGTGTCGGTGTGCTCGCTCATCGCGGATCCAGGGCCCGTTGTTCGGCGTAGGCGCGGCACAGCCGGTCACGTTCGGCGTCGTCGGTCCAGCATTCGTCGTGTTCGAGGGTGTCGTCGAGGTCGTCGTCGGCGGCCAGCAGGCGCCGGTAGGCCGGCACGCCGGCGAGCAGTTCGGCGTGGGTGCCGATGTGGGTGACGGTGCCCACCCCGTCGACCTGCTCGACCAGGGCGACCCGGTCGGCCAGCAGCACGGTGGAGGCGCGCCGGGCCACCACGATCGCGGTGACGTCGCGCAGGTGCTCGGCGAGCGCGGCGGTGACCCGGGCCTCGGTGTGCACGTCCAGCGCGCTGAGCGTGTCGTCGAGCACCAGGATGCGCGGGGCGGCCAGGATCGCCCGGGCCAGCGCCAGCCGCTGGCGCTGTCCGCCGGACAGGCTCATGCCCTGTTCGCCGATGCGGGTGTCCAGTCCGTAGGGCAGGTCGTGGACGAACTCCGCGGCGGCGATCTCGATGGCGCGTTCCAGCTCGGCGTCGTCGGCGTCCGGCCGGCCCAGCCGCAGGTTCTCCGCGACCGACATGGAGAACAGCGTCGGGTCCTCGAACGCGGTGGCCACGGTGCGCCGCAGCGCGTCCAGCGACAGCTCGCGGATGTCGGTCCCGTCGATGCGGATGCTGCCCTCGGTGACGTCGTAGAGCCGGGAGAGCAGTTGGGCCAGCACCGATTTCCCGGACCCGGTGGCGCCCACCAGGGCCAGCGTCCGGCCCGGTTCGACGGTGACCGAGACGTGCCGCAGCGCCCAGCGGTCGCTGCCCGGGAACCGGAAACCCACGTCGACGAGCTCGAGCCGGCCCCGCGTCGGCGCGGCGGTGACCGGGCCGTCGGTGATCTCGCGCGGGGCGTCGAAGATCTCGGCGATCCGGTTGGCCGCGGTGAACGACTCCTGGGTCATCGAGAGCAGGAAGCCCAGCGAGGCGATCGGCCAGACCAGCGACAGCATCATGGTGATGAAGGCGACCAGGGTGCCCATCGTCACCAGTCCGCGCCCGGCGGCGTAGGCGCCGAACCCGAGCACCACGATCAGGGTGAGGTTGGGGATCACCTCCAGCAGCGTCCAGAACCGTGCCGACACCCGCACCCGGGCCAGCTGGGTGCGGTACAGCCGCACGGCCTGCTCGTCGAACCGCCGGTACAGGTGGCGTTCCCGGCCGAACGAGCGCACCACCCGGTGCCCCAACGCGGACTCCTCGACATGCGTTGCGACATGGCCGGTCTCGTCCTGGGCCCGGCGGGACAACCGGGTGTAGACGCGCTGGAAGCGCAGCACGGTGGCGGTGATCGGCACCACCGACACCAGCACCACCACGCCCAGCGGCCAGTACATCGCCAGCAGGATCGCGGTGACCACGACGATCTGCAGACCGTTGAGGATCAGGAACACCAGCCCGAACGACAGCAGCCGGCGGATGGTGCCCAGATCGTTCATCACCCGCGACAGCAGCTGCCCGGACTCCCAGCGGCCGTGGAAACTCATCGGCAGCACCTGCAGCCGGGCGTAGAGATCCTTGCGGATGTCGGCCTCCACGCCCATCGTGGCCCGCGCCACCAGCCAGCGGCGGATGAACCACAGCACCGCCTCGGTGCCCCCGACCGCCAGGGCGGCGCCACCCCAGATCCACAGCCCCTGGCGGTCCTGGTGGCGCACCGGCCCGTCGATGACGGCCCGGGTCAGCAGCGGGATCGCCACCGTGGCACCGAGACTGACGACGGCGACGGCGATCATCGCGACCCAGCGCCACCGGTAGGGCATCAGGTACGGCAGCAGCCGCAGCAGGTCGCTGCCCGCCCGGGCGCGCCGCGGCGCCGGCGCGATCGCCGGGGTGGTGCCGGCCCGGGTGCGCACGCTCAGGCCGCCGTCGAGGAGTCGTCGCCGAACTGGGTGGTGTACAGCTCGGCGTAGCGTCCGCCGCGGGCCAGCAACTCGGCGTGGGTGCCGCGCTCGACGATCCGGCCGTCCTCGACGACCAGGATCTCGTCGGCCGCCCGCACCGTGGACAGCCGGTGCGCGATGACGATCGCGGTGCGCCCGGCCAGCGCCTCGGTCAGCGCCTGCTGCACCGCCGCCTCGGACGCCGAGTCCAGCGCGGCGGTGGCCTCGTCGAGCACCACCACCCGGGGCCGGCCCAGCAGCAGCCGGGCAATGGTCAGCCGTTGCCGCTGCCCACCGGAGAGCTGGTAGCCGCGCTCACCGACCACGGTGTCCAGGCCGTCGGGCATGGCCGCCACCACGTCGGCCAGCCGGGCCCGGCGCAGCGCCTCCCACATCTGCGCGTCGGTGGCCCCCGGATTGCCCAGGGCCAGGTTGGCGCGGATGGTGTCGTGGAACAGGTGCCCGTCCTGGGTGACCATCCCGACGGTGGCCTTCAGCGAGGCGAAGCTCACGTCGCGCACGTCCACCCCGCCCAGCCGCACCGCCCCGGCGTCGACGTCGTAGAGCCGGGCCACCAGGGCGGCGATGGTGGACTTGCCCGCACCCGACGAGCCGACCAGCGCGACCATCCGGCCGGGTTCGACGGTGAACGAGATGCCGTGCAGCACCTCGCCGGTGTCGCGGTCGTCGAGCACGGCGACCTCCTCCAGCGAGGCCAGCGACACCTTGTCCGCGCTCGGGTAGCCGAACCGGACGTCGTCGAACTGCACCGACACCGGGCCGTCGGGGACGGCGACGGCGTCGGGCCGCTCGGCGATCAGCGGCCGCAGGTCGAGCACCTCGAACACCCGCTCGAAGCTGACCAGCGCGTTGGCGACGTCGACGTGGGCGTTGGCCAGCGCGGTCAGCGGGGTGTAGAGCCGGGTGAGCAGCAGCGCCATCGACACCACCGCACCGGTCTGCAGGTGCCCGCCGATGGCCAGCACCCCGCCCAGCCCGTAGACCAGGGCCAGCGCCAGCGCCGACATCAGCGTCAGCGAGTTCATGAACCCCGACTGCAGCATCGCCCGGCGCACCCCGATGGCGCGCACCCGGTCCGCGCGGGCGGTGAACTCGGCGAGTTCGCGGGCCGGGTCGCCGAACAGCTTGACCAGCGTCGCGCCCGGCGCCGAGAAGCGCTCGGTCATCTGGGTGTTCATCGCGGCGTTGTGCGCGGCGGCCTCCCGCGACAGCCCGGCCATCCGGGCGCCGATGCGCCGGGCCGGCAGCACGAACAGCGGCACCAGCAGCAGCGCCAACAGCGTGATCTGCCAGGAGATGCCGACCATCACCGCCAGCGTCAGGGTGAGCGTGACCAGGTTGGCCACCACCCCGGACAGGGTGTCGGAGAACGCCCGCTGGGCGCCCATCACGTCGGAGCCGAGCCGGCTGACCAGCGCGCCGGTGCGGGTGCGGGTGAAGAACGCCACCGGCATCCGCTGCACGTGGTCGAACACCGCGGTGCGCAGGTCCAGGATCAGGCCCTCGCCGATCGTCGACGACAGCCAGCGGCTCAGCAGCGACACGGCGGCCTCGGCGACCGCGACCGCGGCGATCACCCCGGCCAGCGCGAGGACGGTGCGCGCCGGACCGCCGTGCACGATCGCGTCGACCACCCGCCCGGCCAGCAGCGGGGTCGCCACGCCGAGCAGCGCACCGCCCACGCTGACCGCGACGAACACGCCCAACCTGCGGTGATGACGTCCGGCGAAGCGCCAGATGCGGCGCAGCAGGGCCGGGTCGGCCAGGGCGCGCAGGTCCCCGCCGCGGGCGTTGGCCTGCCGGTACAGCGTCTGGCGGGCGACCATCTCCAGGCTCATGCCGCCCACGGTAGAACCTGAACCGAGCTTGAGGTCAATTCCGCTTCCCCCGTCGGCGCGCCGATATCAGGCAAGATTGCGACATGGACAGTGGTACTGCGGGCACCTCCCCACGGGTCCTTGTCGTCGACGACGACCCCGACGTCCTCGCCTCGCTCGAGCGCGGGCTGCGGCTGAACGGCTTCGAGGTCTCCACCGCCGTCGACGGCGCCGAGGCGCTGCGGAGCGCCACCGAGACCCGGCCGGACGCGATCGTGCTCGACATCAACATGCCCGTGCTCGACGGCGTCAGCGTGGTCACCGCGCTGCGCGCGATGGACAACGACGTGCCGGTGTGCGTGCTCTCGGCGCGCAGCAGCGTCGACGACCGGGTGGCCGGGCTGGAGGCCGGCGCCGACGACTACCTGGTCAAACCGTTCGTGCTGGCCGAGCTGGTGGCGCGGGTCAAGGCGCTGCTGCGCCGGCGCGGCTCCTCGGCGACGTTCTCCTCGGAGACCATCGTGGTCGGGCCGCTGGAGGTCGACATCCCGGGCCGGCGGGCCCGGATCAACGGCCAGGACGTCGAGCTGACCAAGCGCGAGTTCGACCTGCTGGCGGTGCTCGCCGAGCACAAGACCCAGGTGCTGTCCCGCGCCCAGCTGCTGGAGCTGGTGTGGGGTTACGACTTCGCCGCCGACACCAACGTCGTCGACGTGTTCATCGGGTACCTGCGCCGCAAGCTCGAGGCCACCGGCGCACCGCGGCTGCTGCACACGGTGCGCGGCGTCGGATTCGTGCTGCGCGCGCAGTAGGGCTGCGGACACCGCCGTGAACCTCGTCACCCGGCTGGTCCGCCGTACCCCGTCGCTGCGGACCCGGGTCGCGTTCGCCACCGCGATCGCGGCAACCATCGTGGTCGGCATCGTCGGCGTCGTGGTGTGGGTCGGCATCACCAACGACCGCAAGGAGCGCCTCGACCGCCGGCTCGACGAGGCGGCCGGGTTCGCGGTGCCGCTGCTGCCGCGCGGGCTCGACCAGATCCCGTCCTCGCCGAACGCCCGCGACGTGGTGATCACCGTGCGCCGCGACGGGCAGGTGCGGTCCAACGCCGAGGTGGTGCTGCCCGAGCTCGAGGAGGGCTACGCCGACACCTCGATCGACGGGGTGCGCTACCGGGTGCGCACCGTGCGCATCCCCTACCCCACCCCCACCACGCTGGCCGTCGGCGCCACCTACGACGACACCATCGCCGATACCAACAACCTGCACCGGCGGGTGATCATCGTGTGCCTGTTCGCGGTCGGCGCGGCCACCCTGGGCGGCTGGCTGCTCGCCGCGTTCGCCGTGCGGCCGTTCAAACAGCTTGCCGCCCAGGCCCGCTCGATCGACGCCGGGGACGAGGTGCCGGACGTGGAGATCCGCGGCGCCACCGAGGCGGTGGAGATCGCCGAGGCGGTAAAGGGCATGCTGGGCCGGATCTGGAAGGAGCAGGACCGCACCAAGGCCGCGCTGGCGTCGGCGCGCGACTTCGCCTCGGCCGCCGCGCACGAGTTGCGCACCCCGCTCACCGCGATGCGCACCAACCTGGAGATCCTCGACACCCTCGACATGCCCGAGGAGCAGCGCAAGGAGGTGCTCGGCGACGTCATCCGCACCCAGTCGCGCATCGAGGCCACGCTGTGGGCGCTGGAGCGGCTGGCCCAGGGCGAGCTGTCCACCTCCGACGACCACGTCCCGGTCGACCTCACCGAGCTGCTCGACCGCGCCGCCCACGACGCCGTGCGCACCTACCCGGACCTGGAGGTGACGCTCGCGCCCGGGCCGACGGTGATCATCGTCGGGCTGCCGGTGGGGCTGCGGCTGGCGGTGGACAACGCGATCGCCAACGCGGTCAAGCACGGCGGGGCGACCCGGGTGCAGCTGGGGGTGACCAGCTCCCGGGAGGGAGTGGAGATCACCGTGGACGACAACGGCTCCGGGGTGCCGCCGGAGGAACGGCAGCAGGTGTTCGAGCGGTTCACCCGCGGCTCCACCGCATCGCACTCCGGCTCCGGGCTGGGCCTGGCGCTGGTGGCCCAGCAGGCCGAACTGCACGGCGGCACCGCGGCGTTGGAGGACAGCCCGCTGGGCGGGGCGCGGCTGGTGCTGCGCCTGCCCGGGGTGCACTGAGCCGTCCCGCCGCGAACGTGAGCCTGCGCGCGAGATTCGGCTGATTTCTCGCACCCGAGCTCACGTTGGCGCACCGGCGTGGGAACCCGCGCCGGGCTCTCGGCGGCGGCCCTGCACGGGTCGCGGTGGATCGACCCGGGCCTCCCCGCCGAGCTGAACCAGCCCAGCCGGCACGGCCGCGAACCCGGAATCGTCCTGCACAGTGACCGCCTGGCCGACGACGAGCGGTGCCTGGTGGCGAGCATGCCGATCACCACCCCGGCACGTACGGCGTTCGATCTGGGCCGATCCCGCGGATTCGAGGACGCGGTCATCCGCATCGACGCGGTCATCCAGGCCACCGGGCTGACGGTCGACGAGATCGCCGCGGTGGCCGCCCGGTATCCGGGTGCGCGCGGGATGAAGACCCTGCGCAAGGCGCTGGCCGCGGTGGACGGCGGGGCCGAATCCCCGCAGGAGACCCGCACCCGCCTGCTGCTTACGCGGGCCGGGCCGGCACCGGAACGAACCCGGATCGAGGTGTTCGATCCCTGCGGACGGTTCGTCGCCCGCATCGACATGGGATGGGAGCGCCGGCGGGTCGGCGTGGAGTACGACGGTCGGCAACATTGGATCGACCCGGCGGTACGCCGGCGCGACATCGACCGCCAGGCCGAACTGGAGGCGCTGGGGTGGCGGATCGTGCGGGTCGGCGACGACCTGCTGCGCCACCGCCCCGGGGTGGTGGTGGCGCGCACGCGCGCCGCCCTCAGCGCCGCCGGCGCGTGAACGTGAGCCTGCGCGCGAGAATCGCCCGATGCTGCGACGCAGGCTCACGTTCACGGCATGGTCAGCGCACCCCGAGCAGGTCGATGACGAAGATCAGGGTCTTGCCGGACAGCCGGTGCCCGCCGCCGGCGGGGCCGTAGGCCAGGTGCGGCGGGATGGTCAGCTTGCGCCGGCCGCCGACCCGCATCCCCGGGATGCCGTCCTGCCAGCCCTGGATCAGCCCGCGCAGCGGGAACTCGATGGACTCCCCGCGGTTCCAGGAGCTGTCGAACTCCTCGCCGGTGTCGTACTCGACGCCGACGTAGTGCACCTCGACCTGGGCGCCGGGGGTGGCCTCCGGGCCCTCGCCGACGATCAGGTCCTCGATGACGAGCTCGGTCGGCGCCGGGCCGTCGGGAAATTCGATCTCGGGTTTCTGTGTCACCCGGCCACCCTAGACCACCCCTGCGGGCGCACACTGGGAAGATGCCGAAGGATCAGGACATCCTCGCCACCGTGCAGCGGCTGGTCGAGGAGGAGAAACAGCTGCGGGCCGAGCTCCAGCACGGCGAGATCGACGCCGCCGAGGAACACCGCCGGCTGCGCGACATCGAGGTGCAGCTCGACCAGTGTTGGGACCTGCTGCGGCAGCGCCGGGCGCTGCGCGACACCGGCGGCGACCCGCGGTCGGCCCGGGTCCGTCCCGGTGACGAGGTGGAGGGCTATCTCAACTGAGCGACTACGACGCCGTCATCGTCGGCGGCGGCCACAACGGGCTGGTCGCCGCCGGGTACTTGGCCCGGGCGGGCCGGCGGGTGCTGGTGCTGGAGCGGCTCGACCACGTCGGCGGCGCGGCGGTCTCGGCGCACGTGTTCGACGGCGTGGGCGCCCGGCTCTCCCGCTACGCCTACCTGGTCAGCCTGCTGCCCCGGCGCATCCTCGACGACCTCGGCGCGCGGGTGCGGCTGGCCCGCCGCCGCTACGCCTCCTACACCCCGGACCCGGCCACCGGCGGGGCCACCGGACTGCTGGTCGGCGCGGAGTCGACGTTCGGGGCGGTCGGCGCGGCCGGCGACGAGGCCGGCTTCCACGACTTCTACCGGCGCTGCCGGCTGGTGACCGGGCGGCTGTGGCCCACCCTGCTGGAGCCGTTGCCCCGCCGCGGCGCGCTGCGCGAGGCGATCGGCACCGACGCCGAGGCGCGGGCCGCCTGGCGGGCGATGATCGACGAGCCGATCGGGGCGGCCATCACCGCCGCCGTGCGCAGCGACCTGGTCCGCGGCGTGATGGCCACCGACGCGCTGATCGGCACCTTCGCCGCCCTCGACGACCCGGCGCTCACCCAGAACGTGTGCTTCCTGTACCACCTGCTCGGCAACGGCACCGGCGAGTGGGACGTGCCGGTCGGCGGGATGGGCGCGGTCAGCGGCGCGCTGGCCGCGGCGGCGGCCGGGTTCGGCGCCGAGATCCGCACCGGCGCAGACGTGTTCGCGATCAGCCCGGACGGTGCGGTGCGCTACCGTAGCGGTGACGACGAGCACCGGGTCACCGGCCGCTGGATCCTGGCCAATGTGACCCCGGCGGTGCTGGCCCGGCTGCTCGACGAGCCGGCACCGGAAACCGCCCCGGGCGCGCAGGTGAAGGTGAACCTGCTGCTGCGCCGGCTGCCCCGGCTGCGCGACCCGCGGGTCACCCCGGAACAGGCCTTCGGCGGCACCTTCCACATCAACGAGACCTACGCCCAGCTCGACGCGGCCTACCACCTGGCGCGCAACGGCCAGGTGCCGCAGCCGCTGCCGTGCGAGATCTACTGCCACACCCTGGCCGATCCGTCCATCCTGGACGCCGATCTGCGCGCCGCCGGAGCGCACACCCTGACCGTGTTCGGCCTGCACACCCCGCACCACCTGGTCACCGACGACCCGGACCGGGCCCGCGACCGGCTCACCTCCGCGGTGCTCACCTCGCTGAATTCCGTTCTGGCCGAACCGATTCAGGACGTGCTGGCGGAGGACGCGCAGGGCCGGTTGTGCATCGAGGCCAGGACCACGCTGGACCTCGAGCAGGAACTGAACATGACCGGCGGCAACATCTTCCACGACGCCCTGGGCTGGCCGTTCGCCGAGGACGACGAGGAGCTCGACACCCCGGCCCGGCGTTGGGGTGTGGCCACCGACCACGACCGGATCCTGTTGTGCGGCTCGGGATCCCGGCGCGGTGGCGCGGTGAGCGGCATCGGCGGGCACAACGCGGCGATGGCGGTGCTCGAGGCCGGCTGAACCTCAGTCCTGCAGCTTGTGCAGCAGCCCGCGCAGGGTGCGCAGGTCGGCCTCGTCGAGCGCGTCGAAGATCGGCGGCGCCGGGTCGTCGACCTCCTCCAGCGCGCGCACCAGCTCCCGGCCGGCCTCGGTGAGTGAGACGATCTTGCACCGCCGGTTGTCCGGGTGCTGCCGGCGCACCACCAGCCCGCGCGCCTGCAGGTCGTTGACCGCCACCGTGGCCGCCGGGGCGTCGGTGGCCACCGCGTGCGCGATCTCCTTGACCGTCATCGGTTTCCGCGCCAGCCGACGGAGCACCCGGATGCGCGAGAAGGGCAGCCCGGCGCGCTCCACCACCGCGCGCTTCCAGCCGTCGCGGTGCTCGGCCACCAGCGCGGCCATGGTGCGCCAGACCTCGTCGGCCAGCCGGTCAACGGCCATCGGGCACCCGCACCGGACCGGACTCGATGAGCGGGGCCAGCCGTTGCGCCGAGCGCACCGCGGCCGGCGTGGTCGCGTACCAGCCCAGCCCGGTGATCACCACGCCGAGCAGCGCGCACACCAGCCACAGCGGCCGCGCCGCCGTCGCGAACCCGGCGCCGTGCCCGGCCAGCGCCGACCCGGCGATCGAACCGCACAGCGCCACACCGATACTCACCCCGATCTGGCGGCTGGTGGTGGCCACCGCCGAGGCGGCACCGGCCCGGTCGGTGGGCATCCCCGACACCGCCGCGGTGGTGATCGGCGCGTTGACCATCGCGAACCCGACGCCGAACACCGCGAACACCGCCAGCAGCACCCCGGCGGGGGTGGCGTCGCCAACCCAGCTCAGCGCGGCCGCCGAGACCGCCATCAGCGGTCCGGCGATCAGCAGCGACGGCCGTGAGCCGTAGCGGCCCACCAGCCGGCCCGACAGCGGGGAGAACACCAGTGCCCCGATCGCGACCGGCAGGAACATCAGCCCGGTCCGCATCGCCGAGAACCCCCGCTGCTCCTGCAGGTACAGCGACATCATGAACAGGAACGCGCCCCAGGCGGCGAACGCGCTCACCGCGGTCACCGTCGCCGACGTGAACGGGATGCTGCGGAAGAACCGCAGATCGATGAACGGCTCGGGATGGCGGGCCTCATAGCGCACGAACGCCGCGAACGCCGCCACCGCACCGGCGGCCACCAGCAGGATCACCGGCGAGGCCCAGCCCAGCCCCGGACCCTCGATGAGCACGTAGACGGTGCCGAACAGGAACGCCACCCCGAGCAGTTGGCCGACCGGGTCGACGGCGCGCACGGTCGCCGACCGCGACTCCGGCACGAACAGCGCGGTGAGCAGGATCGCGGCCGCGCAGATGGGCAGGTTGATCCAGAACACCGACCGCCAGCCGACGGCGTCGATCAGCAGCCCGCCGGCCAGCGGGCCGACAGCCATCGAGATGCCGACCACCCCGCCCCACACCCCGATCGCGCGGGCACGCTCCACCCGCCCGGTGAACACCTGGGTGATGATCGACATGGCCACCGGGTTGAGCATCGACCCGCCGACACCCTGCAGCAGCCGGGCAGCGATGAGCGCCCCGACGTTCGGCGCCAGGCTGCAGGCCAGCGAGCCCAGCGCGAACACCGTCAGCCCGAGCTGGAAGACGCGGCGCCGGCCGAACCGGTCGGCCGCCGCCCCGGCGAGCAGCAGCAGGGACGCCAGCACCAGGGTGTAGACGTCGATCACCCACTGCAGCGCGGCCGGCCCGGCCGCCAGGTCGGTGCGGATGTGCGGCAGCGCGACGTTGACGATCGTCGCGTCCATCGACACGATCAACAGGCTCAGACAGCACGACAGCAGCACCACGACCTTGCGGCGTGCGCTCATCGCGCCGGTCCGAGTCACCCGACAATTGTGGATCTACAACTGTCGGGTCGCAAACCGGGGATCAGCGGTTGTCGAGCGGCACGTAGTCGCGCTCGCCGTAGCCGACGTAGACCTGCCGCGGCCGGCCGATCTTGCTGCGGCCCTCGTCGTGCATCTCGCGCCAGTGCGCGATCCAGCCGGGCAGCCGGCCCAGGGCGAACAGCACGGTGAACATCCGGGTCGGGAAGCCCATCGCCCGGTAGATCACGCCGGTGTAGAAGTCCACGTTCGGGTACAGCTTGCGCTCGATGAAGAACTCGTCGGTGAGCGCGACCTCCTCGAGCGCCTTGGCGATCTGCAGCAGCTCGTCGTCGCCGCCGATCTTGCCGAGGATCTTGTCGGCCTGCTCCTTGACGATGCGGGCCCGCGGGTCGTAGTTCTTGTAGACCCGGTGGCCGAAGCCCATCAGCTTGACGTTGTCCTCGCGGTTCTTGACCTTCTTGACGAACTCGTGGACGTTGCCGCCGTCGGCGCGGATCTTCTCGAGCATCTCCAGCACCGCCTGGTTGGCGCCGCCGTGCAGCGGCCCCCACAGCGCGTTGATGCCGCCGGAGATCGAGGTGAACAGGTTGGCCTGCGACGAGCCGACCAGCCGCACGGTCGAGGTCGAGCAGTTCTGCTCGTGGTCGGCGTGCAGGATGAACAGCATGTCCAGGGCGCGGACGATCTCCGGGTCGACCTCGTAGGGCTCGGCCGGGAAGCCGAAGGTCATCCGCAGGAAGTTCTCCACCAGCGTCAGCGAGTTGTCCGGGTACAGGAACGGCTGGCCCTCGGACTTCTTGTACGCGTAGGCCGCGATGGTCGGCAGCTTGGCCAGCAACCGGATGGTCGAGAGCTCGACCTGCTTGGGGTCGAACGGGTCCAGCGAGTCCTGGTAGAAGGTGCTCAGCGCGTTGACCGCGCTGGACAGCACCGGCATCGGGTGCGCGTTGCGCGGGAAGCCGTCGAAGAACCGCTTGAGGTCCTCGTGCAGCAGGGTGTGCCGCTGGATCTTGGTGGTGAAGTCCTCGAGCTGCTCGGCGGTGGGCAGTTCACCGTAGATGAGCAGGTAGCTGACCTCGATGAAGGTCGACTTCTCGGCGAGCTGCTCGATCGGGTATCCGCGGTAGCGCAGGATGCCGGCCTCGCCGTCGATATAGGTGATCGCGCTCTTGACCGGCGCGGTGTTCATGTAGCCGGGGTCGAAGGTGGTGTAGCCGGTCTTCGACAGCAGCGGCCCCAATGCGATGGCGTCGGCACCCTCGGTGGCACTGACGATCTCCAACTCGAGCTCGCCACCGGGATAACTGAGGGTGACGTGTCCGTCACCTTTGGTCGAGTTCTCGGCCACGGAAGTCCCTTCGTCGGCACTGGGAGTGTCAGAGGAAGTCTGCCCTACAAAAGGTAGTCCCAATCTCCGGGGTGCGCCCGCCCGGGGTCAGGTCAGGCGGGCTGCCCGATCCCCGCCGTCTCGTCGACGAACCGCGCGAACATCGCGTCGATCCGGTCCGCCAGATCGGCGGCGGTCAGCGCATCCCAGTCGGTGTCCGGGCCGAGATCGTCCTGGGCGGTCAGCACGATGGTGTTCCAGATCGCCGCGATCAGCCGCAACCCGGGATCCTCCAGCGGCACCCCCATCCGCTCGGCCAGCGCCCGGTGCAACGGATTCGGCCGGAACTGCCGCACCGCCTGACGCAGCGTCGGCGAGCACATCACCGTGCGCACCACCGCGATCAGCCGGTCCCCGGCGGCGGTGCCGTTCGCCTCCCGGTACATCTCGACGAACGCCCGGCGCACCGCCTCGAGGTGGGGCAGCTCGGCCGGCTGCCGCGCCAATCCCCGCGCGGCCAGTTCGGTGCCCTGGTCGATGAGGGTGAGCACCACCTCGTCCTTGGTGGCGAAGTAGCGGCTGAAGGTGCGGGGCGAGACGTCGGCGACCGCGGCGATCTGGTCGACGGTGGTGCCCTCGAACCCCTGCCGGCAGAACAGTCCGATCGCCGCGTCGATCAGCAGCGCCCGGGTGCGACGCTTCTTTCGCTCGCGCAGACCCAGGTCAGGCTGCCCTTTGTCGGCCACGGTGGCGATGCTAGCCGGGCCCGCCGGGGCTGTCTGCGGGAAGCGACCGATCCTCAGCCGCCACTCAGCCGGCATGCACGCCGGCCCGGTAGCGCACGAAGACCGGCACCGCCAGCGCGGCGAGCACCGTCCCGACGACGACCAGCACCCCGCCCCCGGCGGCGGCCACCGTGGTGCCCACCACCGCGGCCGCCGCCCCGTGTGCGACATCGGCCAGCCGTGGCCCGCCGGCGACCACCACGATGAACACCCCCTGCAACCGGCCCCGCATCTCGTCGGTGGCGGCCTCCTGCAGGATCGTCGACCGGAACACCGCCGACACCATGTCCGCCGCGCCGCCGACCGCCAGGAACACCAGCGCCAACCACAGCAGCGACCCGGCCGCGGCCAGCCCGAACCCGACCATCGCCGCGCCCCACACCAGCACGGCCGCCACCACCGCCAGGCCGTGCCGCCGGATGCGCGGCAGCCAGCCCGACCACACCCCGCCGAGCACCGCCCCGGCCGGGACGGCCGCCGCCAGCAGGGCCATCGGCAGCCCGCCGTCGACCGGGCCGCCGAACGTCTCGTGCGCCAGCTGCGGGAACAGCGCCCGCGGCATGCCGAAGACCATCGCGATCAGGTCGACCACGAACGACATCAGCACCACCCGGTGACCGGCCAGGTAGACGAACCCGTCCCACACCGCGCGCGGCCCCCACCGGCCGGCCCCCGCGGGCCGCTCGGCCGGCGGCATCGGACGCAACCGCAGGGTGGCCCACACCGGGGCGACGCAGGTCAGCGCGTCGAGCAGGTACAACGTCGACAGGTCGACCCAGTGCAGCAGCACCCCGGCCAGCAGCGGCCCGGCGATCGCCCCCATCTGGGTGACCGTCATGTTCAGCGCGTTGGCGGCCGCGAGCTGCCGGGTCGGCAGCATCCGGGGGATGGCCGCCGCGCGGGCCGGGCTGTTGATCGCGTAGAACGCCTGCTGCACCGCCAGCAGACTCAGCACCAGCCAGACGTTGTTCCAGGCCAGCGCGGCCTGCAGCCACAGCAGCAGCGACGCCGCGGCCAGCCCGAGCGCGGCGATCACCAGCAGCCGGCGCCGGTCGACCGCGTCCGACCAGGCCCCGCCGAGCAGGCCGAACACCACCAGCGGCACCAGCGCGAACACCCCCGACAGCCCCACGTAGGCGGAGCTGTGGGTGAGCGCGTAGAGCTGCACCGGGACGGCGAACAGGGTCAGGTTGGCGCCGATCACGGTGACCACGCCGGCCAGCCACAGCCGGCGGAAGTCCGGGGTGCGCAGCGGGGTGGTGTCGGCGAGGAGGGCGCGCACCGGCTACGGCTGCAGTCGTTCGGCGCGACCGCCGCGGACCCGGATCCGGTTGTGCACCCGGTTCTCCCGGCCCTGCCAGAACTCGACCGTCTCGGCGGTGATGCGGTAGCCGCCCCAGTGCGGCGGCACCGGCACCGCCGGCTCGTCGGCGAACCGGGCGGCGACCTCGTCGAGCCGCGCCAGCAGCTCGGCCCGCGAGCCGATCGGCTGCGACTGCGCCGACGCCCAGGCACCTAGCTGCGCGCCGCGCGGCCGCAGCGCCCAGTACGCGGCGGTCTCGGCCGGGCCGACCTTGCGCACCGGCCCGGACACGTGCACCTGCCGGCCCAGCGCGTACCACGGGAAGGTCACCGAGGCGTACGGGGTGGCGGCCAGCTGCCGGCCCTTGGCCGACTCGTAGTTGGAGAAGAAGGTGATGCCGGCCTCGTCCATGCCCTTGCACAGCACGGTGCGGGTGACCGGCCGACCGTCGGCGTCGACGGTGGCCAGCACCATCGCGTTCGGCTCCGCGATGCCGGCGGCCTCGGCGTCGGCCAGCCAGCGCCGCAGCAGCGTCAGCCAACCGGTGGCGGGGTCGGGTCCGAGCCAGTCGATGTCGAGGTCGGGGCTGCCGTCCTTCTCCACCGACCCGTACTCCCTGCGCATCCGCGCCAAGCGATCGTCGTCCGGTTCGGCCACGGGCCACACCGTACGCCGACGCACCCCGGTGGACGTAGTTACCGACTGGTAGACGTGTTCGGGGTCACGGGTGCAAGAATCACCGCATGGCACAGGTTCCCGACGATTTCACGCCCGGGCTCGAGGGCGTCGTCGCGTTCACCACGGAGATCGCCGAACCTGACAAGGACGGCGGCGCGCTGCGCTACCGCGGCGTGGAGATCGAGGACTTGGTCGCCCACCGCGTCACCTTCGGCGACGTGTGGGGGCTGCTGGTGGACGGCCGGTTCGGCCGCGGGCTGCCGCCCGCCGAACCGTTCCCGCTGCCGATCCACAGCGGTGACGTCCGGGTCGACGTGCAGGCCGGGCTGGCCATGCTGGCCCCGATCTGGGGCTACAAGCCGCTGCTGGACATCGATGAGGAGACCGCCCGCGAACAGCTGGCCCGCGCCTCGGTGATGGCGCTGTCGTACGTGGCGCAGTCGGCCCGCGGCATCTACCAGCCCGCGGTGCCGCAGCGGGTCATCGACGAGTGCGCCACCGTCACCGCGCGTTTCATGACCCGCTGGCAGGGGGAGCCGGACCCCAGGCACATCGAGGCGATCGACGCCTACTGGGTGACCGCCGCCGAGCACGGGATGAACGCCTCGACGTTCACCGCCCGGGTGATCGCCTCCACCGGCGCGGACGTGGCCGCGGCGCTGTCCGGCGCGATCGGCGCGATGAGCGGCCCGCTGCACGGCGGCGCCCCGGCCCGGGTGCTGCCGATGATCGAGGAGGCCGAGCGCACCGGCGACCCGCGCGGGGTGGTCCGGGCCATCCTGGACCGCGGCGAGAAGCTGATGGGCTTCGGGCACCGGGTGTACCGGGCCGAGGATCCGCGGGCCCGGGTGCTGCGCGCCACCGCCGAGCGGCTCGGCGCGCCGCGCTACGAGGTGGCCGTCGCGCTCGAGCAGGCCGCGCTGGCCGAGCTGCGCGAGCGCCGCCCGGACCGGGCCATCGAGACCAATGTCGAGTTCTGGGCCGCGGTGATCCTGGACTTCGCCCAGGTGCCGCCGTCGATGATGCCCGCCATGTTCACCTGTGCCCGCACCGCCGGCTGGTGTGCGCACATCCTGGAGCAGAAGCGGCTGGGCAAGCTGGTGCGGCCGTCGGCGGTCTACGTCGGGCCCCAGCCGCGCGGCGTGGAGGCGGTCGAGGGTTGGGATCTGATCAGCAAGGGTTGAGCGGGGCGCGCGACCGCTACGCCGCCGCGGCGCGGGCGTTCGCCGAGCTGGTGGGCCGGATTCCGGCCGACCGCTGGGACGGCCCCGGCCTCGGCGACTGGGATCTGCGGGCACTGGTGGGGCACACGTCGCGGTCGCTGACCACGGTGAACACCTACCTGCGGTCCCCCGCGACGCGCGAGGACGTGCCGGACGCGGTGGCCTACTACCTGTGGGTGCGCCGGTACCTGGCCTCGGCCGACGGCGCGGAGGTCGTCGAGCGCGGCCGGGCGGCCGGCCGCGAGCTGGGCGAGGACCCGGCCGGGGCGGTCGGCGCGCTGGTCGACCGGGTGCTCGGCGAGCTGGCCGCGGTCGACACCGACCGGCTCATCACGGTGATCGCCGGGCAGGGCATGCGGGTGTCGGCCTACCTGCCGACCCGGGTCTTCGAGCTGGTGGTGCACGGCCTGGACATCGCCCGCGCCGCGCAGCTGCCGTTCGACCCGCCGGCCGAGGCGCTGGCCGAGGCGGCCGCGCTGGCCGCCCGGGTCGGGGTCGCCGCCGGCCAGGGCGCCGAGCTGCTGATGGCGCTGACCGGCCGCGCGCCGCTGCCGCCGGCGTTCTCGGTGGTGTGACCGGACCGCGCGCCGAGCGTGAGCCGGCGACCGAAAAATCGCCGAATCTGCGCGCACAGGCTCACGCTCGACGACACCCGCTCGCTACAGGTTGCGCACGTACTGCTCGAGGAGCCACGGCGGCAGCCCGTTCGACCCGGCGATCGCGCTGATCACACCGATGCTCGCCGGCTTCGGGATGCGCTCGAGCTCGGGCGTGGTGGGGTCGGACCCGTACAGCCCGAACTGCAGGTGGTAGCCCTCCGACCATTCCAGGTTGTCGACGAACGACCAGTAGGTGTAGCCGCGGATGTCCACCCCGTGTGCGACCAGGTCCTGCACCACCGCGAGATGCGTGGCGAGGTAGCCGGGCCGCTTGGTGTCGTTGGCGTCGGCGATGCCGTTCTCGGTGATCCACAACGGTTTTCCGTACGAGGCGGCGATCTCGAGCACCTCGCGCAAGCCACCCGGATCGATCGGCTGGTTGAAGTCGCTGCACGTCGGCGAGCTCGCGTCGCAGCGCAGTGGGATACCGCGGAAGAACGGGAACCCCGGGATCGGCGCGAACCCGAAGCCGACCATCCGGTCCGAGCCGTAGTACTGCACGCCGACGAAGTCGGTCTTGCCGACGAACTCGGGGTGGATCTCGTCGGGGGTCCTGATCCCGTCGAGGTTGGCGTCCACCCAGCCGTCGATCACCGCGTTGAGGAACCACTCGTTGAACAGCCGGTTCCAGGCGTCGGCGGCCGCGACGTCGAGCGGGTTGGCCGGGTCGGCCGGCCGGGTCGGCAGCATGTTGTTGGTGAACCCGACGAACGCGGCGGGCTGGCCGTCGGTGGCCGACACCGTGTCCCAGGCGTGGATCGCGTTGTAGGCGGCGACGTGCCCCCTGGCCTGGTTCACCAGGAAGGTCGAGGCCAGATCCGGGCGGATCACGCCCGGCGGCCAGGACGGCACCAGGCCGGGGATGGCGAAGTACTGCGTCAGGATCGGCGGCACCGGCTCGTTGAGGGTGGCCCAGTTGTCCACCTGATCGCCGAACTTCCACGCCAGGTAGGCGGCGTACTTCTCGAATTCGGTTGCGGTGTCCGGCGACAGCCAGCCGGCGGCCGAGACGGGCAGCCCGAGCTGGATGAGCAGCCGCGCCCCCGGGTCGTGGATCCACACCGGCAGCGTGAAGTGGGTGACGGTGACCATCGGCTCCAGGCCGTGGGCGCGCAGCGCGGCCAGCACGTCGCGGTAGTGCTGCACCGCCTCCTGGTCGGCCAGCGCGTCGAGGGCCTCCAGGTCGGCCAGCGTGATGGCGCCGCCCTCGTCCCGGATGTTCACCGACGCGGTGGAATTCGGGAAGATCCGGCTCCACTCGATGCCGATGCGGAAGGTGTTCATCCGCAGCTCGTCGCTCGCCAGCGCGGCGTCCTCGTCGTAGTTGAGGTAGGCGCCGGGGCCGTGCTCCGGGACCCCGTTGGTCAGGCCCAGCAGCTGGTTGAACGCGTCGTGCACCCACCGGTACCAGTCGGCGTTCGGGTCGACGGGCACGCCGGGGCCGCCTTCGGCCTGGAATCCGGAATGCGCGACCCCCCAATGGAAGTCGTCAGGGAACGACAGGTCGACGCCGTCGACGGGGGCCACCTCGACGCGGATGACCCGGGCCACCCGGTGGCCGCCGCCGGGCATCAGCAGGTTGCCGATGACCGGGACGAACTGCAGCAGTCCCAGCGGTCCGTTGAGGTGGAAACCGGCGGCCTCGTCGTCGACGACGACGATGAACTCGTCGTAGCCGCCGACCGCGGCCATCGCGTTGGTCGGCCGGTAGACGAAGGTGCCGTCCGCGGCGATCTCGACCACGCCGCCGTAGCGGGGCCGGCCGATCAGGGTGTAGGTCAGCGGGTCGCCGTCGGCGTCGGAGGCACCGATGTTGCCGATGATCACCGGATCACCGTTGTCGTCGACGGTCTGGCTGTTGGCCGCCGGGTCATAGGCGATGGTCGGGCTGGAGTTGAAGAACTCGCGGCGCACCCACGCCAGCAGTGTCCACACGGTCGGCGGTCCGCTCGGCGGTGCGGGCAGCCCCGCGGCGAACGGGCTGAGCAGCATGTTGACGAAGTCGGCGGCCAACCCCACGACGTAGTTGATCGCGGTGGCCGGGTCGAAGGCCGTCGGCCAGGGCCGCAGCGCCGGCACCTTCGGCGGGGTGACCGCCGCGGCGGCCGTGACCGCCTGCCCAGAAAAGACCGGCCCAGAAAAGACCGGCCCAGAAAAGACCGGCCCAGAAAAGACCGGCCCGGAAAA
>NZ_CALDGS010000141.1 GCF_937941905.1 uncultured Mycolicibacterium sp.
GGCAGCCGGTTCTGCGCGGCGATCTCCTGGGCGCGCAGGTGCTTCTTGACCGTGACCGGGTAGTAGGTGCCGCCCTTGACCGTCGCGTCGTTGGCCACGATCATGCACTCCCGCCCGGCCACCCGGCCGATGCCGGCGATCAGCCCGGCGCCGGGGCACTCGTCGCCGTACATGCCGTTGGCGGCCAGCGGGGCGATCTCCAGGAACGGGCTGCCCGGATCGAGCAGGCACTCGACGCGGTCACGCGGCAGCAGCTTGCCCCGCGCGACGTGCCGCTCGCGCGCCTTCGGCGGCCCGCCGAGGGCGGCCGCGGCCAGCCGGGCCCGCAGGTCGGCGACGAGCGCCAGATGCTCGTCACGGTGGATCGACCGCGCTGTCAAAGCAATCCCATCACTTCGGTTAATGGCGATTAACTCGTGGTAAGTTAAGCACCGTTAACCCCATTTGTCCACGGTTCGATCCGGTCGAGGAGCAGCATTGGCGGCGGAGGCGGTCCCGACCCGGCGCAGCCGGGCGAAGTCCGACCGCCGGGCCCGGTTGCTCGCCGCCGCCGAGCGGCTGATGGCCGAGCGGGGGTTCCTCGCGGTGCGGCTGGAGGACATCGCCGCCGAAGCGGGCGTCACCGGGCCGGCGATCTACCGGCACTTCCCCAGCAAGGAGGCGCTACTGGTGGAGCTGCTGGTCGGCGTCTCCACCCGGCTGCTCGCCGGCGCCGCCGAGGTGGTCGGGCACGCGCCCGACGCCGCCACCGCGCTCGACGGGCTCATCGACTTCCACCTCGACTTCGCGCTCGGCGAGCCGGATCTCATCCGCATCCAGGACCGCGACCTCGACCAGCTGCCCGAGCAGGCCCGCCGTCAGGTGCGCCGGGCCCAGCGCCAGTACGTCGAGCTCTGGGTGACGGTGCTGTGCCGGCTCGATCCCAAGCTGCCCGAGACCGCCGCCCGGGTGATGGCCCACGCCGCCTTCGGTCTGCTCAACTCCACCCCGCACAGCGCGAAACCGGGCGTGAGCAAGGCTGTCTCACGCCCGGTTCTGCGGGCTATGACGGTCGCGGCACTACGCCGCTGCGACGTCGGAACGGCCGGCTAGCGCGCCGGCCCGGCTAGTACCAGACGCGCCGACCCCCGACCGCGTGCCCGGCGCGCCCGAGCAGCCAGAAGACCGCTCCGACCACGACCAGCACGATGCCGATCACCCACAGCCAGTTCATGCCGAAGATCCAGCCCAGTACGGCCAGGATCACGCCGAGAACAATCATGCCGCGACTCCATTCATCCCATCGGTGTGCTGCCCGGCCATCCGGGCAGGTTCGTGTGCGCTCGGCTGCGGCAGCGAGATGTCGCAGTCGACCGCGGGGTTGACCCCCACGTAGTTGAGCGGGCCGGCCAGCACGGTCAGCGCAACGGTCGCCGCCGTCGCACAGTTGGTGTCGCCGCCCCGGAAGTAGTCCCGTTGCCAGGACGCCAGCACGCCGATGAGTAACCACACCAGCACGATGACGCCGAGAATGCCGCGCATGCCGTCCTCGCTTCCCCACCGGAGGCCCCGACATCGGTGCCCCAAGATCAGTGAGAAGCGATTACCCCGCCGTCAGAGGTTCGAAACGGCGCGCCGGGCGGAGAATGCCTCGGTGAGCCAGCGGGTCACCGCACCGGCCAACCGCTCCCGGTTCTCGCGGCGGACGATCTCGTGGCCGTCGTCGTCGAACATCAGCAGTTCGACCTGCCGGCCCAGTGCCCGCAGCGCCCGGTACATCTGCAGCGACTCGCCGGGCGGGACGTTGGTGTCGTTGGCGCCGTGCACCAACAGCAACGGTGCGGTCACGGCCGCCGCGTGCTGCAGCGGCGACAGCCGGGTCAGCAGGTCCAGATCGGCGACCGGATGGCCGTACTCGGTGTAGGAGGCCTGCGCGATCCACGGCTCGGTGCCCCGGTACCAGGTGTTCAGATCGCTCATTCCGCAGATACTCACCCCGGCGGCGAACAGCTCCGGATGGAAGGCCAGCGCCGCCTGGGTCAGATAGCCGCCGTAGGACCAACCGGCACAACCGATCCCGTCGGGGTGCGCCAGCCCGGCGCGCACCAGGAACGCCGCGCAGTCGGCGACGTCGTCGATGGCGGCGAACCGGCGCTCCTTGTCGTCGGCGTGCACGAACGCCCGCCCGAACCCGCCGGACCCGCGCACGTTCGGGGTGAACACGGTGATCCCGGCGTCCAGCAGCGGCGGGAAGAACTCGTCGTAGCCGGGCCGGGCCTGACCCTCGGGCCCGCCGTGCAGGAAGATCATCGCCCCGGTCGGGGCCACCCCGACCGGCCGGCGGTACAGCCAGCCGGTGAGCTCGAGTCCGTCACGGGCGGTGAGGCGTTCGAGCGTGGGAGCCCCGGCGGTGGGGCCGTGGCTGGGTTCGGCGTCGATGCGTGCCCACTCCCCGGTGCGCGGGTCGACCAGTTCCACGGTGGGCGGCAGCGACGGCCCCTCGACCGTCATCGCCACCATCGATCCACCGGCGCTGACGGACAGCTCGCGGGCCACCGGGCCGGGCAGCGCCACCGGGTCCGACAGTGTCAGGTCGGCGTACTGCATGAACTGTAGTTCGCTGGCGCCGTTGATGTTCCACAGCAGCGCCACGGTGGACAGGTCGTCGCTGACGACGAACTCGTCCAGATCGTGGTCGGCGCGCTCGGCCACCACCTGGTAGGTGACGCCGTCCGGGGTCGCGGTGACCTCCAGCAGCCGGGCGTACCCGGCGCCGTTGTCGCTGCGGATCAGCGCCCGCACATAGCCCTCGGTGCTGCCGGTGCCGTGGTGGGCGGCGGGATGGTAGAGCCGGGTGTGCTCGCCGTCCGGGCCGTAGCGCAGCCGGCGCGGACCGTGGTCGTCGAGAATCACCCCGGCGTCGGTGGTGGAGCCCGGATCGGAGGGCAGCAGCGCGATCTCGGTACGGCCGCGCAGCAGGATCAGCTCCCGGTAGCCGCGCGGCCCCACCCGCACCAGGCCGGTCCCGGCCCAGGCGTCGATCAACCGGCCGCCGCTGCGGCTGTCGAGCACGGTGGTGGTGCCGTCGGCGGGGTCGATCAGACACGAGCTGCCGATGCCGTCCTCGCCGGTCAGGATGGCGGCCACCTGGCTGCCGTCCCAGGCGATGAGCTCGGCCGCACCCTCGGCAGTGCCGGGAGGCCAGAAGTCGATGCGGTGGGCGTCGCGGTCCTCCGGATCGGTGGTGACCACCCACAGCTGGGTGCGGTCGGTGCCGTCCGGGGCGACCTCGCAGGCCAGCCAGTGCCCGTCGGGCGAGTGCAGCACCCGGGTGACCGGGCCGATGACCGGCAGTTCGACGTCGCGGGAGGAGCTGGCCCGCCGGCCGCGCAGGAACCGCTGCACGGCGCGCGGGAATCCGCCGTCGTCCACCAGGTGGGCGAAGGCCGTCCCGTCCGGGGACAGGGACGCGCCGTAGGTCGCGCGCACCTGCTCTGCCACCGGCCCATTGTGCACCCCGCCGCCCCCGCGCGCCGGGTGTGACGACACCCCGCGTCGGAGCCGGATTCGACACCCGCCGAGCGCAGGTACCCTCGCAGCCATGAGGTGGTCATGACCGAGTCACCGCGACACGGTGGCGCCGACCCGACGCAGCAGTTCGGCGCCTATCCCGCATACGCCGATCCGGCGTATGCGAGCCAGACCTACGGGCCGACCTACCAGCCGCCGGTCCCCGCCCCGACCGAACGGCTGCCCATGCCGCCGTACGGCTACGACCCGTACCAGAACCCCTACCCCGGCCAGTACCAGGGCTGGTACGGCGAGTCCCCGCCCGGCGACGATCAGCAGCCACCCGGGCCGCGGGTGCCGCGCTGGCTGTGGCTGGTGGCAGGTCTGGCGCTGCTGCTGGTGGTGGGGCTGGTCATCGCGCTGGTGATCACCAACAGCTCGCGGCAGGAGACGGTGTTCGCACCGGCGCCGTCGGCGACCGAGCCGCGGCTGCCCGCCCCGCCGCCGAGCACCACCCGCCGGCCCACCGTGCTGCCGCCGGTGCCGGCCCCGAGCACCGCCCCGACCGACCCCGCGACCCCGCTGCCGCCGACGACACCGACCGGGCCGACCCAGACGGTGGTCTACTCGGTGGAGGGCACCGGCCGGGCGCTCAACATCATCTACGTCGACACCGGCGGGCTGCTGCAGACCGAGTTCAACGTGCAGCTGCCGTGGAGCAAGACCGTCGAGCTGCCGACCTCCTCGCTGACGGCCAGCCTGAGCGTGATCAACGTGGGCCGCGAGGTGACCTGCTCGGTGACCGTCGACGGTCAGGTGGTCCAGCAGCGCACCGGCAGCGGGCTGACGGTCTGCGTGTCGCCGCGCTGAGGCCCGGGGTCAGCGGGCGCGGCCCGGGGTGCGCACCAGCAGCATCCCGGCCAGCCCGGCGGCGAGCACCACACACAGCCCGGCCATGCCCGCCCGGTCGGTGCCGAAGATGTCGATGAACATGAAGAACAGCCACGGCGCCAGGAAGGACACCGCCCGGCCCGCGGTGGTGTACAGCCCGAAGGCCACCCCCTCCTTGCCGCGGCTGGACATCCGCAGCATGAGCGTGCGGGCCGAGGCCTGGGTGGGCCCGACGAACAGGCACAGCAGCAGGCCGCACACCCAGAACGCGAGCGGACCGGACAGCGCCAGCATCGTCAGCCCGACGGCGATCATCGCGGTCAGCGACCCGATGATCACCGGCTTGGAGCCGAGCCGGTCGTCGAGCAGTCCGCCGAGCACCGCGCCCGCCGCCGCGATCACACACGCGGTGATGCCGAACAACAGCACATCGGCGTCGGAGACGCCGTACACCGAGACCCCGAGCACCGCGCCGAAGGCGTACACCCCGGACAGCCCGTCGCGGAACACCGCGCTGGCGATCACGTAGTAGACGAGGTGGCGGTCGCGCCGCCACTCCCCGACCACCTCCGACCACAGCCGCCGGTAGGCGCCGAGCAGCCCCAGCCGCGGGGCCGGGGCGGCGGCGGTCACCGAGCGCGCGGTGATCAGCAGCGGCAGCGCGAACAGCAGGAACCAGGCGGCGGTGAGCAGCATCGCCGCCCGCACGTTCTGCCCGTCGTCGTGCGGCAGCCCGAGCAGCCCGCGGCGGTCCCCGGACCCGGCGATGAAGCCGACGTAGACCAGCACCAGCAGCAGCACCGAGCCGAAATAGCCCATGGCGGCACCGAATCCGGAGATCCGTCCGGTGGTGGGTCCGGTGGACAGCCCGCGCAGCATGGCGTTGTAGGGCACGGTGGCGAGCTCGGCGGAGGCCGCGGCGCAGGCCAGCAGCACCAGCCCGGCCCACAGGTAGTGGTGGTCGGGCCGGATCAGCACCATCGCAGCGGTGAAGCACACCGCGGCCAGGGTGAGCACGGTCAGCGCCGCGCGCCGGCGTCGCGGCGCGTCCACCAGCACCCCGGTGACCGGGGCCAGCAGCGCGATCACCAGGCCGGCCACCGTCATCGCGCGGCCCAGCCAACTGGCCGGGCTGGTGTCGCCGGGTAGGCCGGCGCCGACGCTGCCGGTGAGGTAGACCGAGAAGACGAACGTGATGACGATCGCGTTCAGCCCGGTGGCGCCGCAGTCCCACAACCCCCAGGCCAACACCCGGCGCCGTGCCGACGCTCCGGTCGGTGTCGGCCGCAGCCGTGGGCCGGACTCGCTCATGGGGCCCCACGATATAGTCCGGCGCATGCCAGTTCCCGCACCCAGCCCTGATGCCCGTGCCGTTGTCACCGGCGCCTCGCAGAACATCGGCGAAGCCCTGGCCACCGAGCTGGCCGCGCGGGGCCACCACCTGATCGTCACCGCCCGCCGCGGCGAACTGCTCGAACGGCTGGCCGAGCGGCTGACCGAGCGCTACGGCGTCACCGTCGAGGTGCGCCCGGCCGACCTGGCCGACCCGGCCTCGCGCGCCGAGCTGTGCGCGGAGCTGGCCGAGCGCAACATCTCGATCCTGTGCGCCAACGCCGGCACCGCCACCTTCGGCCCGATCAAGAAGCTGGACCCGGCCGGGGAGCGCAAGCAGGTGCAGCTCAACGTGCTCGGCGTGCACGATCTGGTGCTGGCGGTGCTGCCGGGCATGGTCGCCCGCCGCGCGGGCGGGATCCTCATCTCCGGCTCGGCGGCCGGCAACTCCCCGATCCCCAACAACGCCACCTATGCCGCGTCCAAGGCGTTCGCCAACACCTTCGCCGAGTCGCTGCGCGGGGAGCTCAAGCGAGACGGGGTGCATGTGACGCTGCTGGCGCCCGGCCCGGTGCGCGAGACGCTGCCCGACGACGCGGAGGCCAGCCTGGTCGAGCGGCTGGTGCCGGACTTCCTGTGGATCTCCACCGAGTACACGGCCAAGCTGTCGCTGGACGCGCTGGAGCAGAACAAGATGCGGGTGGTGCCCGGCATCACCTCCAAGGCGATGTCGGTGGCCTCCGGCTACGCGCCGCGGGCGATCGTGGCGCCGATCGCCGGGTTCGTCTACAAGAAGCTCGGCGGCGACTGACCGGCTGAAGTACTACCGCCGCCTCCGGCGGC
>NZ_CALDGS010000142.1 GCF_937941905.1 uncultured Mycolicibacterium sp.
CCTGTCGCGGAAGCGGAATCGGTCGACGAGGGTATTGCCGAAGACGCCGACGAGGGCATTGCCGAAGACACTGACGAGGGCGCGGCCGGGGCACCGGTTGCCGAGGACGCGGTCGAGGCCGGCGAGGAGTCCGACGACGAGCCGGACACTCGGGACGAGTACGAGTACGTCGAGGACTCCTCCGGGCTGGAGGAGGCCCCGGCCGAGGAGGTGCTGCGGCCGGCGGGCGTGACCACCGCCTCCCGGCGGCGTCGCCACGAGTCGGAGCGGGCCGCCGCGATCGCCGAGCGCAAGTACCGCTTCCGTACCCGCATGGTGTGCTCGCTGGGCATCGCCATGCTGGTGTCGGCGGTGGTCGGGTTCTTCGTCGTCGACTGGGCCTGGTGGCTGTGCGGCGTCACCGGCACCATGCTGGTGCTGTACCTGGCCTACCTGCGCCGCCAGACCCGCATCGAGGAGCAGTTGCGCCGGCGGCGCGCCCAGCGCGCGGCGCGGCCGCGGGCCGGGGTGGGCCGCTTCGGCGACCCGGACGACGACCGGGACTTCGAGCGGGTCAGCGCGCGGATGCGCCGGCCCGGCGCCGCGGTGCTCGACATCGACGACGAGGACCCGTGCTTCGAGCATCTCGACACCGTCCGGTTCGCCCGGGAGTTCGATCTGCCGCGCGCGGCGGGGCAGTGAGAACGCAGGGCAGGGGGTCGATTTCAGGTTCCGGGGCATCGCCTGGTAATCTCTCTGTCCGGCAAGGGGCTATGGCGCAGTTGGTAGCGCGACTCGTTCGCATCGAGTAGGTCAGGGGTTCGATTCCCCTTAGCTCCACAGCCAGGGACCCGCTGGAGACAGCGGGTCCCTTTTTCTTTCCCTTTCGGTGGGCGGCGTTCGGTAGGACTCGGGTCAGCGAGGCCGGCTCGTCGGTTTCGGTGCGGTGCAGGCGTTCCGGTGATTCCGCTAGAGTTCCTCCACGGGGGTTCCGGGGGGCTCCGGGGGTCTGGCTTCCTCGCGATCCTCAGCCGTTCGATAGCGAGTGTTTCCTTTGGGGGTGACGTGCCTCGACGGGCGTCGATCGTCGCTGCCGTCGTATCGGCCGGAACGCTGTTGGCCTTGTTGCCTCAGCCCTATGCGATGGCTAGTGAGGAATTCTTTCTGCACGAAGTCCGACAGCGGGTGCGAGTACCGTTGACCGACGGGCAGGCGCTTCGGCTCGGCTACGTTGCGTGCGACGCGTTGATGGCAGGCGTGCGGAGCGGGCTCACGCTGGGTAAGGCCCGCCACCGGGCGGACAACGCGGTGGGGCGGGTTTCCCACGAACTCGGTCTGGGGTTGTCTCTGGCTGACGGGATGCACCTGGTGGGGGCTGCCGAGGACCAGTTGTGCTGAACAACCGCGGGGCGTGAGCGGTTGTTCTCGTTGTCGCCGTCGCTTGTGCCTCTTTCGTGCCGAGGTGGACCCCCGTCGCGAGGATCATGGCCATCGCGGTCAGGGGTCGCTGCCCCGCGGTACGGCAGCACCGCCTGATGGGGGCGTAGGCCACCGCTCGGACACGTGGCTCGGACGCGTGCACCGCGCCGTCCGGCACAACCGCGGCCGGCGGATGCGGTCAGGCCGTCAGGACCACTTGCTGCGGATGTCCGGGCGCGGCGAGAACCGCTGCGGCGGGGTGGTGAACCAGGCCAGCTTGCGGCGCCAGGAGTAGGTCGCCGCGAGCGCCAGGATGCTGCCGCACAGGCAGGCCAGCACCCACACCCAGAAGGTGGTGAAGACGTCCCCGCTGCGCGGGAACACCACGGTCACGATGCGCAGCAGGCAGGCCGCGATGCCGAAGCTCACCGCGACCAGCGACCAGTTGGCCACCAGGCGCGAGCGCGGGTCGTCACGCAGCAGCGTCAGCGCCCGCACCGCCTGGATCTGCAGATAGATCAGCAGGGCGGCGGCCAGCACCCAGTAGACCGCCAGCCACAGGTCCGACGGCACCAGGAAGAAGTCCGGCGAGTAGACCGCCGCGCCGTTGCCGAGTGTGAAGAACACCAGCATCAGCGCCACCCCGAGGGTGGCCGGCAGCTCGACGTTGCGGTGGAAGTGCACCTGCAGCGGATGGCCCTCGCGCAGTCGCGTGGTGGCGTTGTAGGCGATCGCCGAGGCCGCCGCGATGTAGCAGGCGTGGCCCAGGTAGTCCTCGAGGTTCCACATCCCGGTCAGGGTGTGCAGCCAGTGCCCGAGGGTGGCCGACGCCACCGGCGACATCAGCAGCAGCGCGGCGCACTGCAGTGCGATGTTGAGGGTTGCCGCGACCTCCCAGCGGCTCATCCAGGTGCCGCGGCGGATCCACAGGCACCAGGCCATGCAGACCAGCGTGACCGCGACGGGTGCCGCAAGTGACATAAAGAACGCACCTTCGTGTCTGTGGGCCTGGCAACCAGACTTCGGATGCGCAGAATAATAACGCCTACGAAAACAAATCACACGTTAAGTTCGCCCAGCGGACACATCACGTCGGGGCCGCCGACGTGGAACATCCGACCGGGCGGGCACCGGGGAGGCTCAGATCACAGCGGGGGCGCGTCGGGCGACCACTGCGGGGCCCGGACCTTCGCCCGGCTGCGGCGGCGCAACAGCGTCGTGGCCGGGGTGCGGGTCGGGGTGGAGGCGAGGTATTCCTCCAGCTCCTCGCGGGTCATCAGACCGAAGCGAACCTGCAGGTCGGGGTAGCTGAGGCCGAAGTAATCGGCCAGCTTGCGCAGCTCCTCGGCGTTCGGGTAGTCGTCCTCCTTGATCCGCCGGTAGTAGGTGCTGCTGGAGATCCCGAGTGCCTCGTAGATCTGATGGGCCTCGACGTTGCTGTCCAGAAGGTAGTCCAGCAAAGCCTTGAACTGTCGGCCGTTCTCGTCGGTACGTGGCACATCAGAACCATAGCTGATTCGCGGCAACCTCGGCCAGCACCACAAGGTCAACGCTGTGACGCGGCTCAGTTTCGCTTAGCTGACACTCCATTCCCAGATTTGGGAGAACACTGCTAAGTTTGGCACCCGTGGCACCTACCGCTGGCGACCTCGAGCCGTCTACGACGCGATTTGCGGCTGACCCGCGGTATGCGCATTTACCGGCACGAAACGTGGGTCCCGGTGGTTGCGGGCTGAAACCTCCGACGGGACGTCCCGGGCACAGGTTGCCGACCCGATCGCCCTCTGTCCGCGTGACCTTTTCCGAAGCAAGAGAAAGTTAGGGAACACACACATGGGCGAGGCTCCAATGACTCCCGTCGCGGTCATCGGTATGGCCTGCCGACTGCCAGGGGGGATCGACTCACCCGAGCAACTCTGGGATGCGTTGCTGGACGGTATCGACGCGGTCACCACCGTGCCGCTGGACCGCTGGGACGCCGAGGAGTACTACGACCCCGAGCCGGGCGTGCCCGGCCGGTCGGTGACCAAGTGGGGCGCGTTCCTCGACGACGTCGCCGGCTTCGACGCCGAGTTCTTCGGCATCAGCGAGCGCGAGGCCACCGAGATCGACCCGCAGCACCGGCTGCTGCTGGAGACCTCCTGGGAGGCCATCGAGCACGCCGGCATCAACCCGACCAGCCTGGCCGGCACCCGCACCGGGGTGTTCGTCGGCCTCACCCACGGCGACTACCAGCTCGTCGCCGCCGACGCGGGCACCATCGACGGCCCGTACGGCTTCACCGGTAACAACTACAGCCTGGCCTCCGGCCGCATCGCCTACCACCTCGGCGCCCGCGGCCCCGCCTACACCGTCGACTCGGCCTGCTCGTCGGGCCTGCTGGCGGTGCACCTGGCCTGCCGCAGCCTGCACGACGGCGAGAGCGACCTGGCCCTGGCCGGCGGTGCGTCGGTCGCCCTGGACCCGCGCAAGTTCAACTCCGGCTCGGCGCAGGGCATGCTCTCGCCGACCGGCCGCTGCCACGCCTTCGACGTCGCCGCCGACGGGTTCGTCTCCGGCGAGGCGGTGGTCATGCTGCTGTTCAAGCGGCTGGCCGACGCCCAGCGCGACGGCGACCGGATCCTGGCCGTCATCCGCGGCACCGCCGCCAACCAGGACGGCCACACCGTCAACATCGCCACCCCGTCGCGGGACGCCCAGGTCGCCGTCTACCGCGCCGCCCTGGAGGCCGCCGGCGTCGACCCGGCCACCGTCGGCTTCGTCGAGGCGCACGGCACCGGCACCCCGGTCGGCGACCCGATCGAGTACACCAGCCTGGCCGAGGTCTACGGCACCGCCGGCCGCTGCGCGCTGGGCTCGGTCAAGACCAACTTCGGCCACGCCCAGTCCGCCTCCGGCGCGGTCGGGTTGCTCAAGGCCGTGCTGGCCATCCAGCACGGCACCGTGCCGCACAACGTCGGGTTCACCCGGATGCCCGACGAGCTGGCCGCCGTCGAGACCAACCTGTTCATCCCGCAGCAGCCGACCGACTGGCCGCTGGACGGCGACCACCCGCGCCGCGCGGCGGTGTCCTCCTACGGCCTGTCCGGCACCAACGTGCACGCCATCCTCGAGCAGGCCCCGGCCGCCGGGCCGGCGGTGGTGGCCGCCGGCGAGCCCGCGCGCCGCGACGGCAAGCTGCTGTTCCCGCTCTCGTCGACCTCGGCCGAGGAGCTGCGCCGCAGCGCCGGCCGGCTGGCCGACTGGGTCGCCCGGCACGGCGACGACGCCGAGCGCTCCGAGTTCCTGCGCGACCTGGCCTACACGCTGTCGCGCCGGCGCGCCCACCGCCCCGTGCGCACCACCGTGCTGGCCGGCGACACCGCCGAGCTCGTCGCCCGGCTGCGCGAGGTCGCCGAGGGCGAGACGCCGTTCCAGCCCGCGGTCGCCGGTGAGCCCCGCGGCCCGGTGTGGGTGTTCTCCGGACAGGGCTCGCAGTGGGCCGGCATGGGGGCCAACCTGCTGGCCACCGAGCCGGTGTTCGCCGAGACCATCGCCCGGCTCGAGCCGCTGATCGCCGCCGAGTCCGGCTTCTCGGTCACCGAGGCGATGACCGCGCCGACCGTGGTCACCGGCATCGACCGGGTCCAGCCGACCGTGTTCGCCGTGCAGGTCGCCCTCGCCGAGACCATGCGCGCCTACGGCGTGCAGCCCGGCGCGGTGGTCGGCCACTCGATGGGCGAGGTCGCCGCGTCGGTGGTGGCCGGGACGCTGTCGCTGGAGGACGGCGTCAAGGTCATCTGCCGGCGTTCCAAGCTGATGGCCCGCATCGCCGGGTCCGGCGCGATGGCCTCGGTGGAACTGCCCGCCCAGCAGGTGCTGTCCGAGCTCGCCGCCCGCGGCCTCACCGACGTCGCGCTGGCCGTGGTGGCCTCGCCGCAGTCCACCGTCGTCGGCGGGGCGACGGAGTCGATCCGCGCGCTGATCGCCGAATGGGAGCAGCGCGGCATCATGGCCCGCGAGGTCGCCGTCGACGTCGCCTCGCACTCCCCGCAGGTCGACCCGATCCTCGACGAGCTCGCCGAGGTGCTCGCCGACGTCGAGCCGGGCGAGCCCACCGTGCCGTACTACTCGGCCACCCACTTCGACCCGCGCGACCCGTGGGGCTGGGACGCCGACTACTGGGTGGAGAACCTGCGCCACACCGTGCGGTTCTCGGCCGCCGTGCAGGCCGCGCTGGAGGACGGCTTCCGCGTCTTCGCCGAGCTCAGCCCGCACCCGCTGCTGACCCACCCGGTCGACCAGACCGCCCGCAGCCAGGACATCACGGTGGCCACCCTGGCCGCCATGCGCCGCGAACAGGAGCTGCCCGACGGGCTGCTCGGCTTCGTCGGCGATCTGCACAGCGCCGGTGCGGCGGTCGACTTCGCCGCGCTGTGCCCGGACGGCCGGCTCGTCGACGCCCCGCTGCCGACCTGGACCCACCGCCGGCTGTTCCTGAACCGGGAGGGTGCGGACCATCCGCAGGGCGGTGCGGTGGTGGCCGTGCACCCGCTGCTCGGCGCGCACGTCCGGCTGCCCGAGGAGCCCGAGCGCCACGTCTGGCAGGCCGACCTGGGCACCGGCGTGCACCCCTGGCTGGCCGACCACCAGGTGCACAACGTCGCCACCCTGCCCGGCGCGGCCTACTGCGAGATGGCGCTGGCCGCCGCCCACACCCTGTTCGGCGACACCGTCGAGGTGCGCGACATCGCCTTCGAGCAGGCGCTGCTGCTCGACGAGGTGACCGAGGTGACGGCCGAGGCGGCCGTCACCACCACCGGTGCGGTGCGGTTCGGCGTCGAGACCGCCATCGAGGGCGAGCGCGTCCGCCGGGCCACCGCGGTGCTCGACACCGCCGGCCCGGACGAGCCGCCGGCGGGCTACGACCTGTCCGCGCTGCGCATCGCCCACGGCGAGGAGATCAGCGGCGCCGACCTGCGCGACTGGTTCGACCAGCGCGGCATCCAGTACGGCCCGGCCTTCTCCGGCCTGGTCGCCGCCCACACCGGCGCCGAGCGCTCGGTGCTGGCCGAGGTCGCGCTGCCCGGTTCGCTGCGCTCCCAGCAGCGCGCCTTCCGGGTGCACCCGGCGCTGCTGGACGCCTGCTTCCAGGCCGTGGCCGCCCACCCGCTGCTGCGCGAGGACCGCACCGGCGCGCTGATGCTGCCGCTGCGCATCACCCGGCTGCGGGCCTACGGCTCCACCCGCGACGCCCGGTTCTGCTACGCCCGGATCAACTCGGTGTCGCCCACCGAGGTCGAGGTGGATCTCGACGTGCTCGACGAGCGGGGCGCGGTGCTGGTGCGGGTGTCCGGGCTGCAGCTGGGCACCGGCGCCTCCGCCGAGGCGCACCGTGACCGGGTGCTGTCCGACCGGCTGCTGACCATCGACTGGCGCCAGCAGGAGCCGCCGGAGGCCGACGGCGTCGACGCCGGGGCGTGGCTGGTGATCAGCACCTCCGACGCGGCCGCCGACCTGCTGGCCACCAAGCTCACCGACGCGCTCAAGCAGCAGGAGGCCGTGGTCGGCACGCTGGCCTGGCCGCTGCACGCCGACCACGAGGCCACCGCCGCCAAGCTGCGCGAGCTGCTCGCCGGGACCGCCTTCACCGGCGTGGTGATCGTCAACGGCTGGCGCAACGGCGCCAACGTCGAGCAGTCGCCGCTGCAGGGTCGCCAGTGCGTGGCGCACCTGGTGCGCATCACCCGCGAGCTGCCCGAACTGCCCGGCGAGCCGCCGCGGCTGTTCGTCGTCACCCGCAACGCGCAGTCGGTGCTGCCCGACGACGTGGTCAACCTCGAGCACGCCGGGGTGCGCGGGTTCGTGCGCGCCCTGGCCATGGAGCACCCGCAGCTGCGCTCCACCCTGGTCGACGTCGACGACTACACCGACGGCGGCCTGATCGCCGCGCAGCTGCTCAGCGGCTCCGACGAGGACGAGACCGCCTGGCGCGAGGGCAACTGGTTCACCGCCCGGCTCAACCTGAGCCCGCTGCGCGCCGACGAGCGCCGGACCACCGTCGCCTACCCCGAGCACGACGGCATGCGGATGCAGATCCACACGCCGGGCGACATCGGCTCGCTGGAGCTCGTCGCGCGGGACCGCGTCGCGCCCGGGCCGGGGCAGATCGAGGTCGCCGTGACGGCGTCCAACCTCAACTTCGCCGACGTGCTGGTGGCCTTCGGCCGCTACCCGAGCTTCGAGGGCCGGCTGCCGCAGCTCGGCGCCGACTTCGCCGGTGTGGTCACCGCGGTCGGCCCGGGCGTCGACTCGCACCGGGTCGGCGACCGGGTGGCGGGCATCAGCGCCGACGGCGCCTGGTCGACGTTCGTGCTGTGCGACGCCGACCTGGCGGTGCCGCTGCCCGACGGGGTCGACGAGGGCCGCGCCGCCGCGGTGCCCAGCGCCCACGCCACGGCCTGGTACGGGCTGGTCGACCTGGCCCGCATCGGCGCCGGCGACAAGGTGCTCATCCACTCCGCCACCGGCGGCGTGGGGCAGGCCGCGATCGCCATCGCGCAGGCCTTCGGCGCCGAGATCTACGCCACCGCCGGCACCCCGGCCAAGCGGGAACTGTTGGCGCAGTGGGGAATCAAGCACATCTACGACTCCCGCAGCCTGGACTTCGCCGAGCAGATCCGCCGCGACACCGACGGCTACGGCGTCGACGTCGTGCTCAACTCGCTGCCCGGCGCGGCCCAGCGGGCCGGCATCGAACTGCTGGCCTTCGGCGGGCGGTTCGTCGAGATCGGCAAGCGGGACATCTACGGTGACACCCACATCGGGCTGTTCCCGTTCCGCCGCAACCTGTCCTTCTACGCGGTGGACCTGGCGCTGCTGACGCTGACCAACCCGGGCCGGGTGCGCGGGCTGCTGCAGACGATCTTCGACAAGATCGCCGCCGGTGAGCTGCCGCTGCCGCAGACCACCCACTACCCGCTGCGGGACGCGGCCACCGCGATCCGCGTCATGGGTGCGGCCGAGCACACCGGCAAGCTGGTGCTGGATATTCCGCACACCGGCGAGGAGCGGGTGGTGGTGCCGCCCGAGCAGGTGCAGCCGTTCCGCACCGACGGCGCCTACATCGTCACCGGCGGCCTCGGCGGGCTCGGCCTGTTCCTGGCCGAGAAGATGGCCGCCGCGGGCTGCGGGCGGATCATCCTCAACTCCCGCTCGGCGCCGTCGGCACAGGCCCAGCAGGTGATCGACCGGATCCGCAACGGCGGCACCGAGATCGAGGTCGAGCGCGGCGACATCGCCGAGCCGGAGACGGCCCGGCGGCTGGTGGCCGCGGCCACCGCCACCGGCAAGCCGCTGCGCGGCGTGCTGCACGCCGCCGCGGTGGTCGAGGACGCCATGCTGGCCAACATCACCGACGAACTGCTCGACCGCGACTGGCGGCCGAAGGTCGACGGTGCGTGGAATCTGCACGAGGCCACCGCGACCCACCCGCTGGACTGGTTCTGCCTGTTCTCCTCGGCGGCCGCCATGGTGGGCTCGCCCGGCCAGGGCGCCTACGCCGCGGCCAACAGCTGGCTGGACGCGTTCACCCACTGGCGGCGCGCCCAGGGGCTGCCCGCCACCGCCATCGCGTGGGGCGCGTGGGCCGAGATCGGCGCCGGTCAGGCGCTGGCCGAGCGCAGTGCCGACGCGATCGCGCCGGAGGACGGGGCCTACGCCTTCGACGTGCTGCTGCGCCACGACCGCGCCTACAGCGGCTACGCCCCGGTGATCGACGCGGCCTGGCTGACCGCCTTCGCGCAGACCAGCCGGTTCGCCGAGGCGTTCCGGTCCCGCGGCGGGGGGCAGAAGGGCGGCCGCAGCGAGTTCCTCACCGAACTGCACTCGCTGCCGCGGGAGGAGTGGCCGGGCCGGCTGCGCCGCATGATCGCCGACCAGATCGGCATGATCCTGCGCCGCTCGGTCGACCCGGACCGGCCGCTGTCGGAGTACGGGCTGGACTCGCTGTCGAGCCTGGAGGTCCGTACCCGCATCGAGAACGAGATCGGCATCCGGATCACCTCGTCGGACATCACCACCGTCCGCGCGCTGGCCGACCGGCTGTCCGAGCTGCTCGCCGACGACACCGGCGACGAGGCGGTGGCGTCGTGACGGTCCAGCGGGGGATTGACGGAAAGGCACTGGAGGCCTGATGGTTGCGATGACATCGATCCACGAGTGGACGGGTGAACCCGGGGTGCTGATCACCTGGAACCCGTCCCCGGCGAGTCGTGCCAAGGCGCAGCAGGCGCCGGTGAGCGACGTCCCGGTGAGCTACCAGCAGGCCCAGCACATGGCCGCCTTTCTGGCCCACCGGGCCGGCGGCACCGACATGGCCCGGCTGAACGTGCCGGCCTGGGACATCCCGGGCCGCTGCGACATCCGGACGATGACGCACGTCATCAACAACTACCTGCGCCGGCACGACACCTACCACAGCTGGTTCGAGCACGTGGGCGGCGACGAGTTCGTGCGGCACACCATCACCAACCCGCGCGACATCAAGTTCGTGCCGACCGAGCACGGCATGGTGACCGCCGAGCAGTGGCGCGACCACGTGCTGGCCACCCCGGGCCCGCTGACCTGGGACTGCTTCCACTTCGGCATCATCCAGCGCGAGGACCACTTCACGATCTACATCAGCGTCGACCACGTGCACACCGACGCGATGTTCATGGCGCAGGCGTTCGGCGAGATCCACCTGATGTACCAGGCGCTGGTCAGCGGCGCCCCGCCGCTGCCGCTGCCGCAGGCCGGCAGCTACAACGACTACTGCCGCCGGCAGCGCGCCTACACCGACAGCCTCACCGTCACCTCCCAGGAGGTGCGCGACTGGATCGAGTTCGCCCGGTCCAACGGTGGGACGCTGCCGAGATTCCCGCTGCCGCTTGGTGATCCGTCGGAGCCCTACACCGGTGAGCTGCTCACCGTGCAGTTGATGGACGCCGAGCAGACCGACCGCTTCGAGCGGGCCTGCCTGGAGGCGGGGGCGCGGATCTCCGGCGGCGTGATGGCCGCCGCGGCGTTCGCCGAGTACGAGCTGACCGGCTCGCAGACCTACAACACCGTCACCCCGACCACCACCCGGCGCACCCCGGAGGAGTTCATGACCACCGGCTGGTTCACCGGGGTGGTGCCGATCTCGATCTCGGTGGTGCCCAGCTCGTTCGGGCAGACCGCCCTGGCGGCGCAGAAGGCCTTCGACGGCGGCATGGACCTCGCGCACGTGCCGTTCGAGCGGGTGGTGGAGCTCGCCGGCGAGCTCGGCGTGCACAAGGGCGGCCCGGGTGCGCAGATGCTGTCGTTCCTCGACGCCGGCCTGCCGCCGCTGTCGGCCGACATCATCGGCCGCTGGAAGGCGTTGAACGGCAGGATCTTCACCGACTCGCGCGCCGCCTTCCAGGTCGGCATGTGGGTGAACCGGATGCAGGAGACCACCGTGACGGTGGCCTTCCCGAGCAACCCGATCGCCCGGGAGTCGGTGCAGCGTTACGTCGAACTGATGCGGGCGGTGTTCCTGCGGTTCGCCGAGGGCGGTGACGAAGCGGTCGCCGCCGGGCTCGGCGCGGGCGTCGGGCTGAAGTCGGCCTGACATGACGGTCGGCACCCCTGCGCGCATCGGCGGGCGGCCGGACAACCGGCTGGACTATGCCGACCAGGTGATGTTCCTCAACCAGATCGCCACCGGCCAGGAGGCGGTCTGCCAGCTGGTCTGGGTCTACCGGCGCGCGGTCGACCTCGACGCGGTCAAGCGGTTCTACCGCCGGTTCGGCCAGGGCATCTACGGCCGGCTCATCGAGCGCTCGCCGCTGCCGTTCGGCCGGCACCGCTGGGTGCGCTGCCACGGCCCGCAGGCCCCGCTGGACATCGACCCGCCGCGGCCGCCGGAGGCGTTGTCGGACTGGGCCGACGAGCGGGCCCAGATGCCGATCGACCCGGAGCGCGGCCCGGGCTGGCGGATGGCGGTGCTGCCGATGACCGACGGCTCGACCGCGGTCACCTTCGTCGGCTCGCACTGCCTCGGCGACGGGGTGGGCACCTTCGCGGCGATCGCCGACGCGGTCACCGGCACCACCCGCGATCTGGGCTATCCGCCGCCCCGCTCGGTGAGCCGGGCCCGCGCGGCCGCCCGCGACCTGCGCGAGACCGCGCGGGACCTGCCGCTGGTGGCGCGCACCCTGGTCACCGCGGGCCGGCTGACCTGGCAGCGGCGCCGGGAACTGCTGCGCCCGGTGCCCAAGCCCACCGTTGCGCTGCCCTCGGACGCCGACGAGGCCATCACGGTGCCGGCCGCCTCCGTCTACATCGACCTGGCCGCCTGGGACGCGCGCGCCGAATCTCTCGGCGGCAACGCGCATTCGATGATGGCCGGGTTTGCCGCGCGGCTGGCCGACCGGATCGGCCGGCGGCGGGCCGCCGACGGCGCGGTCACCCTGAACATCCCGATCAGCGACCGCGCCGGCGAGCAGGACACCCGCGCCAACGCGGTGCTGCTGACCAACATCTCCATCGACCCCACGGTGGTCACCACCGACCTGGGCCCGGCCCGGGCCGCGATCCGCGAGGGGCTGCGGGCGGCACGGGAGACCCCCGACGAGATGCTGCAGCTGCTGCCGCTGGCCCCGTTCATCCCGAAACGTGCTGTGCGCCAAGGCGGGAACGCGGTGTTCGGCTTCGTCGACGACCTGCCGGTGAGCTGCTCCAACCTCGGCGACGTCGACCCCACGGTGACCCGCATCGACGGCACCCCGGCCGATTTCCTCATGCTGCGCGGGGTGGACCGGCACGTCACCCGCCGTTTCCTGGAGACCCGCCCCGGGCTGTTGACCGTCGTCGGCGGGCGCATCGCGCCGCAGATGTCGATCACCGTCGTCGGCTACCACCCGGGCGCCCCGAACACCAAACCCTGGCTGCGCGAACAGATCGCGGCTGCGCTGGCCGACTTCGATCTGTCCGGCGTGATCCACTGACCCCGAAAGAGATCTGACCGTGTCGTTGCGAGAGCGGTTGGGGCTGGCCGACAACGACGCCCGCCTCGACTACATCGACCAGGCGTCGTTCCTGATGCTGCAGGCCACCGGGCGCCAGCAGCTGATGCAGTGCATCTGGCTCTACGAGCACCCGATCGACCTCGACGGGGTGCGCCGCTTCCACGAGAACTTCGGCTACGGCCTGGCCGGCCGGCTCATCGAGCCGTCCCCGCTGCCGTTCGGCCGGCACCGCTGGGTGGCCTGGGAGGGCCCGCACGCCGAGCTCGAGATCGCCGAGCCGCGGCCCCGCGAGGCGCTCGGCGACTGGCTCGACGAACGCGGCCAGGTACCGGTCGACCCCGAGCACGGGCCGGGCTGGCACATGGCCGTGCTGCCGATGACCGACGGCTCCACCGCGGTGTGCGCCACCGGCTCGCACTGCCTGGCCGACGGGGTGGGCGGGCTGTTCCAGGACATCTGCGCGGTCAAGGGCATCCGGCCCGACTTCGGCTACCCGCGGCCGCGGTCACGCACCCGGGTGCAGGCCGTCGTCGGCGACCTGCGCCAGACCGTCCGCGACCTGCCCGAGGTGGGCCGGGCGCTCAAGCTCGCCGCCAAACTCGGCTGGCGGCGCCGCCACGAACTGCGCGGCTCCGGCAGCGCGCCCCGACCGGCCGCGGTCACCGTCGACAACCCCGACGAGATCGTGGTGGTGCCGGCCATCACCGTGTTCATCCCGCTGCCGGAGTGGGACGCGCGCGCCGAGGCGCTGGGCGGCAACGGCTACTCGCTGATGGCCGGCATCGCCGCGCGGCTCGGCGAGCGGATGGGCCGGCGGCGCCCCGAGGACGGCAACGTCACCCTGCTCATCGCGCAGAGCGACCGCACCCTGGAGGACACCCGGGCGCACGCCATGCTGTTCGCCAACGTGCGGGTCGACCCGCGGCCGGTGGCCACCGACCTGTCCGGCACCCGCGCGGTGATCCGCGAATCGCTGAAGAAGCTGCGCGAGCAGGCCCACGAGGAGGAGTGGGGGCTGCTGCCGCTGAACCCGTTCGTGCCCAAGCGCGCGGTGCAGCGGATGGGCGACCTGTGGTTCGGCCTCGGCGACCTGCCGGTGGCCTGCTCCAACCTCGGCGACCTGGACCCGGTGATCACCCGGGTGGACGGCACCGACGCCGAGTACATGCTGCTGCGCGGCATCGACCAGGGCCTGACCCGCGGCTACCTGGAACGCACCGGCGGGCAGCTGGTGGTGGTCGGCGGCCGGGTCGGCGCCAACATGTCGGTCAACGTCGTCGGCTACCAGGCCGGCCGGCCCAACTCCAAGGCGCGGCTGCGCGAACTGGTGGCCGGGGTGCTCGACGAGTTCGGGCTGTCCGGCCAGTACGTGGTCTGAGGTGACGGCGACGGTCCCGGGTCGGCCAGTTACGGCCGTGGGTGCCGGGGGAGAGGCCCCGGCGGTGCGGGCGAACCCGTGCTCAGGACGTAAAACGAAGGATCCGGCCGGGGGGCGTCGGCCGCGCTGCGAGCAAACTTACGCGTTCGCCAGTACTGCGCTGCGACGTGTAGCCTGAACACGATGTTCAGGCGCGCCAACCTCCGCGGTGCGTTCCAGGGTGCGGGGTTTCCGATGCTGGGCCGCGTCGTGGTCCGACACCCGCTGCTGGTGATCGCCGCGTGGCTGGCCGCCGCCGCCGTGCTGTTCCTGACGCTGCCCCCGCTGCCGGAGGTGGTGCAGAAGAAGCCGCCCGGGTTCCTGCCGGGCACCTCGCAGGTGATGGCCGCCACCGAGGCCATGCAGGACGCGTTCGGTGAGAGCGGCGGCACCTCGAACATCGTCGTGGTCATCCTCACCAACGAGCACGGGCTGACCGAGCAGGACGAGGAGGTCTACCGCCGGCTCGTCGACACGCTGCAGGCCGACGACCGCAACGTGCTGTCGGTCCAGGACTTCATCACCATCCCCGAGCTGCGGGAGGTGATGACCGCCGAGAACAACAAGGCCTGGCAGCTTCCGGTGAGCCTGGCCGGCATCATGGGCGCCCCGGACGGGCAGGAGGCCTACCGCAACGTGGTGGCCGAGGTCCGCGAGGTCATCGACGGCACCACGCTGACCGCCAACGTGATCGGCCCGGCCGCCACTGTGGAGGACCTCAACGTCATCGGCGCCGACGACCAGCACGCCATCGAGATCGCCACCGTGGTGATCGTGCTGACCATCCTGGTGCTGGTCTACCGCAACATCGTCGCGATGCTGCTGCCGATGATCACCATCGGCGTGGCGCTGGTGGTGGCCCAGTCGGTGGTCGCCGGGCTGGGCAACCTCGAGATCATCGGGCTGGGCCCGCAGACGCTCATGCTGATGACCGCCATGCTCATGGGCGCGGGCGTGGACTACGCGGTGTTCCTGTTCAGCCGCTACCACGAATGCGTGCGGTCCGGCATGGACTCCGACACCGCGATCGCCTCGGCGCTGGTGACCATCGGCAAGGTCATCGCCGGCTCGGCCGGCACCGTCGCGATCACCTTCCTGGGCCTGCAGTTCACCGACCTGGGCGTGTTCTCCACCGTCGGCCCGGCGCTGTCGGTCACCATCACCATCGGCTTTCTGGCCTCCATCACCCTGCTGCCCGCGCTGATCGTGCTGGCCGGCCGGCGCGGCTGGGTCAAGCCCCGCAAGGACCTCACCGGCCGGTGGTGGCGCCGCTCCGGGGTGCGGATCGTGCGCCGCCCGAAGACCTATCTGATGGCCAGCATGGTGGTCCTGATCGCGCTGGCCTACTGCGCCTCGCTGGTCCGCTACAACTACGACGACCGCAAGAACCTGCCGGCCGAGGCGGAGAGCAACCTCGGCTACGCCGCGATGGACCGGCACTTCCCGATCAGCACCACCGTCCAACAGTTCATCCTCGTCCAGGCCCCCGACGTGGATCTGCGCACCCCGAAGGCGCTGGCCGACATGGAGGAGATGGCCCGCCGGGTCAGCCAGCTGCCCGGCATCGCCATGGTGCGCGGCATCACCCGCCCCGCCGGGGAGGTGCTGGAACAGGCCAAGGCCACCTGGCAGGCCGGGGAGGTGGGCTCCAAGCTGCGGGACGCCTCCACCCTGATCGCCGACAACGACACCAACCTCGACATGCTCAGCGGCGGGGCGCACCAGCTCGCCGAGACCCTCGACCAGCTGCGTGACGGCTTCACCAAGGCGCTGGTCACGGTGCGGCCGGTGGTCGACGCGCTGGTGAAGCTGCAGCAGGAGTACGGCGGCACCGCCACCCTCGACGACATCGACCGGACCGCCACCCTGGTGGCCGACATGAACTCGCTCGGCGACGCGCTCGGCATCAACCTCGAGCGCATCACCGACGTGTACGTGTGGGCGGTGCCGGTGGTCAACGCGCTCAACACCAGCCCGCAGTGCAACTTCGACCCGGCCTGCGTGTCCTCGCGGGCCGACCTGCAGCGCATCATCGACGCCAAGAACGACGGCACCCTGGACAAGATCGCCAACGTGGGCCGGGCGCTGCGCGAGATCGACGGCACCGACACCCTCGACGACGCGGTGCGCACCCTGGGCGGCTCGATGAAGAGCGCGATCGAGGCGGCCCGCCGGATGGGGCTGGACAACCCGCACAGCGTGCAGCGCCAGCTGGCCAGCGCCCAGGAGGGCGCCAAGCTGCTCGCCGAGTCCAGCAAGCAGCTCGCCGAGGGCGTGCAGCTGCTCGTCGACCAGACCCGCAACATGGGCACCGGCCTGGACCAGGCGTCGGCGTTCCTGCTGGCGATGCGCCGCGACGCCGCCGACCCGCCGATGGCCGGGTTCTACGTGCCGCCGGAGATCCTCACCCAGGAGGAGTTCAAGAAGGCCGCCGAGATGTTCATCTCGCCGGACGGCCACACCGCCCGCTACCTGGTGCAGACCGCGCTCAACCCGTTCGGCACCGAGGCGATGGACCAGGTGCGCGACATCATCGCCACCGCCGAGGCCGCACGGCCCAACACCACGCTGGCCGACGCCAAGATCTCGATGGTCGGGTTCTCGGCGGTGCAGAACGAGGTCCGGCACTACTACAACAACGACGTCCGGTTCATCATCGTCGTCACCCTGATCGTCGTCTTCCTCATCCTGGTGCTGCTGCTGCGGTCCCTGGTCGCCCCGATCTACCTGGTCGGCTCGGTGATCCTGTCGTACCTGTCGGCGCTGGGCATCGGGGTGGTGTTCTTCCAGTTCGTGCTGGGCCAGGAGATGTCCTGGAGCGTGCCGGGGCTGGCGTTCTTGGTGCTGGTGGCCGTCGGCGCCGACTACAACCTGCTGCTCATCTCGCGCATCCGCGACGAGGCCGCCCAGGGCATCCGCACCGGGGTGATCCGCACCGTCGGCGCCACCGGCGGCGTCATCACCTCGGCCGGGCTGATCTTCGCGGCGTCGATGTTCGGCCTGGTGTTCAGCAGCATCGCCGGCGTGATGCAGATCGGCTTCATCATCGGCGTCGGCCTGCTGCTGGACACCTTCCTGGTGCGCACCCTGACGGTGCCGGCGATGGCGGTGCTGGTGGGCAACCTCAGTTGGTGGCCGTCGATGGACCTGTCCCGCAAGCTGCACGCCGACGACGTCGATCCGCTGCGGCCGCGGCGCGAGCGCGCCGAGGAACCCACCGTGCCGATCCCGGTCGGGGTCGGCGCGGCGGCCCCGACCGAACCGATCGCCACCGAACCGATTCCCACGGCGCCGGTGCGGCCGGTGCGGCCCCGCCGCCCGGTCAACCCCGCCCGCCGCGGCCCGCTGCGGCCCGCCCGCCCGGCCGAGACCGGTCGCACCTACCGGCCGCGACCCCGGCCCGAGCGGGCCTGAGCCGACACCGTCAGGACTCGGCGGCCACCCGGTAGGCGCGCACCGCGACCGGCACCCCGATCGCCCCGATCAGCACCGCCCAGCCCACGCTGAGCAGCAGCGGCCCGAGCACCGGTTCGCCCAGGCTGAGGGCGCGCATCGTCGCCACCACCGCCGACATCGGCTGGTACTCGATCACCGGGCGCAGCCAGTGCGGCAGCCGCTGCACCGGAGCCAGCCCGGCGTTGGCGAACACCAGGCCGGTGGTGGCCGTGCCCAGCCACAGGAACATCGCGCCGCCGCCGTCGCCGCGCAGCGCGACGGCCACCATGATCGGCGCGAACACCGCGATCACCAGCACCGGCACCAGCAGGAACGCCACCACCGCGGCCGGGCCCGGGAAACGCAGGCCCAGCGCCACCCCGACCGCGGTGATCACCGCGGTGGCGATCAGGGTGCGCACCGCCTCGGCGAGCACAATGCCGGTCAGCGCGCTGGCGCGGTGCACCGGGAACGTCCACAGCCGGCTGATCAGCCCCATGTCGCGTTCCAGCGGCAGGGTGAACCCGCCGCTCATCGCGCCGAACACCGCACCGGCCACCGCGCAGGTCGGCACCACCACCTCCAGCGCGTCGGTGCCGGTCAGCCGGGCCATCGAACGCGCCACCACGAGGTCGTAGGTGAGCAGCAGCAGCGTCGGGAACAGCATCGACTGGATCGGCACCACGGGCTGGCGTCGCCACCCGGTCAGCTGCCGGCCGGCCAGCAGCACCGCCTCGCGCACCAGCGCGGGCGCGGTCACCGCTGCCGTCCCTGCAGCCGCAGCGCGACGGCGCCGAACAGCACCAGCAGCGGCAGGCACCAGGCCAGGCCGGCCGCCACGGCGCCGGTGTCGACGTCGCCGGTGGCCAGCCCGCGCAGCGCGTCGGTGATCCGCGAGACCGGTTGGTGGCGCACGAACGGCTGGGCCCAGTCCGGGAACGCCGACACCGGCGCCATCCCGGTCGAGAGCATCACCAGCAGCAGCTGCGGCAGCAGCAGGAACTGCCCGGCGTCGTTGCTGTGGCAGCGCCAGGTGCCGGCGGCGTCGGCGGCCAGCGACAGCACCAGGGTGAGCAGCAGGGTGAGCGCGACGAACCCCACCCCGCCCCACAACCCGCCGGTCAGCCGGAAGCCGAACGCGTAGGCGACGGCCACCGTCACCAGCAGCGCCAGCGCACCGCGCAGCAGGCAGTACAGCATCCGGGCCAGCAGCGGGGTGGCGGTCGCGATGGGCAGGGTGGCCAGCCGGAAGGCGAACCCGGAGCGCTCCTCGGCGGCGGCCCGGTCCAGGGTGTTGACGGTGCCGACCATCGTGGCCTGCACCAGCACGGCCGGCAGCACGTACTGCGCGTAGCTCATACCGCCGGTGTCGATGACGTCGCGCAGCACGAAGATGAACCCGGCGTAGAGCACCACCGGCAGCAGCAGCGCGATGAACAGTTCCCGGTCGCGCACGCCGCCCACGACCACCCGGGCGGTCAGCGGCAGCAGTCCGGTCATACCGCGACGGCCGGCGGGGTGGCCGACAGGTGGGTCAGGTGCAGGAACACCTCGTCGAGCGAGGGCTTGCGCAGCGACACGTCGAGCACGCCGATGCCGAGCGACTCCAGCCGGCGGAACACCTCGCCGAGCACCCGCAGGTCGTCGGCGGCCGGCACGGTGACGGTGCCGTTGTCGTGGTCGACCTCCACGTCGGGGAAGCCGGCGAGTGCGGCCGCCACCCGGGGCAGGTCGGCGGCGTGCCGCGGGGTCACCTGGCACACCGAGGTGCCGACCAGGCGTTTCAGCTCGTCGGCGGTGCCGCTGGCGACCACCCGGCCGTGGTCGAGGATGACGATCGAGTCGGACAGCACGTCGGCCTCGTCGAGGTACTGGGTGGTCAGCAGCACGGTGACGTTCTGCGCGGCCAGCCCGGCCACCAGGTCCCACACGTCGCGGCGGCTGCGGGGGTCCAGGCCGGTGGTCGGTTCGTCGAGGAACAGCACCTGCGGCGCGACGACGAGGGCGGCGGCGATGTCGATGCGCCGGCGCATGCCGCCGGAGTAGGTCATGATCGGCCGGTCCGCGGCGTGCCCCATGTCGAACAGGTCGATCAGCTCGTCGGCGCGGCGGCGGGCGGCGGCCCGGCGCAGCCCGCGCAGCCGGCCGAACAGCACCAGGTTCTCCCGCCCGGTCAACCGCAGGTCGAGCGCGGCGTCCTGGCCGGTGACGCCGATGCTGCGACGCACCTGCACGGCCTGCCGCACGGTGTCGTAACCGGCCACCAGGGCGCGGCCGGAGGTGGGCCGGGCCAGGGTGGCCAGGACCTTGACGATGGAGGTCTTGCCGGCCCCGTTGTGCCCGAGCAGCGCGCACACCGTGCCGGCCGGGACGGCGAAGCTGACGTCCCGCACCGCGTGCACGTCGCCGTAGGACTTGGCGAGGTTCTCCAGCTCGATCACGGTTTCCTACGATACCGGTTCACGGTGGCCGAAGAACAATTCACAGCAACCGTAAATCAAGATCGAAAAATATGGTTTACCAGCGCCGGTCCGGGGTCGCGGCGAAATGCGTCCCCGGGAATTCCCGGGCCCCGGCGATATGCCGGCCGCTCGCATAACCGATTGGCCTACAACGGGTTTTGTCATCCGTGCCGGTGTGTTGTCGGCGTATCGGGTGGCGTTCCGGTGCTGAATACGAAAAGCCGGACCCGGTCGGTTCCGTGAGTGGAACCGAACGGACCCGGCTAATCAACGACGTCCGAATTCCCCGGCGCTTTCCCCGATTGTTCCGAACCGCGTCCCGGCGATCAGAACGGCAGCAGTTTCGGCGGCGCCAGCGGGGCCGGCGGCGGCGGAGGCGGCGGCAGCGCCGGCGGGGCCGGCGGCGGCGGCAGTTCCAGCGGCGGTGGCGGCGGGAGCTCCACCGCGGGCATCAGGTTGGCCGCCGGCAGGTTCGGGGCCAACACCTCGGGGGTGGTGGGTGTGGGCAGCGCGCCCAGCACGATCGGGAAGTCCGGGATGATGCCGGGCAGGCCGACGCCGAGCGACAGCGGGACGGCCACCTCGGCCACGGCCAGCGGCGGCACGCCCGGCGGCGGCAGCTGCTGGGCGGCCTTGACGAGGTCGCACCACGGGCACGCGGAGGGCTGCTGCGGCTCCTCGCGCCGCTCCCGGTCGTCCTGCTCCCGGGCGGCGTTGACGCCGGGCTCGTCCACCGGCTGCGCGACCGCCACGGCGCTGCCGACGAACAGGGCGCCCAGGCCCAGTGTCGCGGTGACTGCCGTGCGAACGGCGATCTGCTTGAGGTTCACGGTGTACTCCTGACGTAACCCGACCATCGTACGTCCCACTTGCGGGAAATGTCTCCCTCGTGCGAGAGAGCCGGAGTCCCGCCTCTCCGCGGGCAGTCGCGAACACCCCCGGTTTCGCGCCGGACCAGGGGAGTGCGCGTCTGCTCGCGGAGCCGGACGGGGCCGGGCGTCACGCGTCGAGCCGGGCGAACTCGCCGCGGTTGTACATCTCCACGCAGCTGGCGCGGCGCACCTTGCCGCTGGTGGTGATCGGGATCGCGCCCCGGCCGACCAGCACCAGATCCGCCGGGCTGATGCCGTGGGCGTTGGTGATCGCCGAGGTCAGCTCGGCCTTGAGCGCCGCGAACCGCTCGCGGGCCTCGGCGGCGTCCTCCGGCCGCTGGCGCACCTCGATGATCGCGACCAGCTGTTCGGTGCGGTCGACCTCCACCGGGATCGCGGCCACCCGGCCCTTGGTGATCTCCTGGATGGTGGCCTCGATGTCGTCCGGGTAGTGGTTGCGCCCGCGCACGATGAGCAGGTCCTTCATCCGGCCGACGATGAACAGCTCACCCTCGGAGACGAAGCCCAGGTCGCCGGTGCGCAGCCAGGTGCCCTCCGGGGTGCCCGGCGCCGGGTCGACGATGCGGGCACCGAACACCCGCTCGCTCTGCTCCGGCCGCTGCCAGTAGCCCAGGCAGACGTTGGGGCCCTGCACCCAGATCTCGCCGACGGTGCCGGCCGGCGCCTCCGCACAGGTCTCGGCGTCGACGATGCGGACCGCCGGGTTGCTCGGCACGCCGTAGCTGACCAGCGGGGTGCCGCCCTCGCCGACGAGCGGCTCGGCCCGGCCGGCCGAGAGCTTCTCGGTGTCGAAGCTGACCACCTTCGGCGGCCGGCCCGCATCGGCGGTCGCGACGTACAGGGTGGCCTCGGCCAGGCCGTAGGACGGCCGGATCACGGTGTCGCGCAGGTTGAACTTGCCGAACCGCGAGATGAAGCGCTTGAGCGTGGCGTCGTGCACCCGCTCGCTGCCGCTGATCACCGCCACCACGTCGCCGAGGTCGTGGCCCTCCATGTCCTCGTCGGTGGTCTTGCCGATGGTCAGCTCGAAGGCGAAGTTCGGGCCCGCGGTCAGCGCGCGCGGGTAGCTGGCCAGCAGCTGCATCCAGCGCGCCGGGCGGGCCAGGAACGACAGCGGCGTGGTGAACACCGAGTGCCAGCCGCCCAGGATCGGGGCGCACACCCCCAGCAGCAGGCCCATGTCGTGGTAGAAGGGCAGCCAGGACACCGCGGTGGTGTCGGCCGGCGCGACCCCGGCGAACTCCTGGAAGTAGGCGGCCACCATCTGGCGGAAGTTGGCCGACAGGTTCTCGTAGGACACCATCACCCCGGCCGGGGTGCGGGTGGAGCCGGAGGTGTACTGCAGGTAGGCGGTCTCCGGCCGGTCGACCCGGCGCGGCGCCGGGCGGCGGCGGCCGTCGAGGTCGAACTGGTCGATGGCGATGACCTTCGGCGCGGGCCGGCCGTCCACGGCGGTCGCGTACTCGGCGACCACCTCGGCGATCGCGGAGGTGGTCAGCAGCACGGCGGGCGCGCAGTCGTCGATCACCGCGCGCACCCGCTCGTCGTGGCCGCCCACGATCGGGGTCGACAGCGGCACGGCGATCAACCCGGCTTGCAGAGACCCCAGGAAGCCCACCAGGTACTCGAGCCCCTGGGGCGCGACGATGACGGCCCGGTCCCCGATCGCCGCGCATTCGCTGAGCTCGGCGGCGAGGTTCACCGTCCGCCGGTACAGCTGACCCCAGGTCAGCGTCTCGGCGTGGCCGTTCCAGTCCTTGTCGTAGTCGATGAAGGTGAACGCCGCGTCATTGGGCTGCAGGCTGGCTCGTTCGCGCAGGACGGCGGGGATGGTTGGCTCGGTCATCGAAAACGGTCCTCTCGGAGCGAAAGTCGTGGCGTCAGCCCGGTTCGGACGGGGCCCAGATGGGATGGAAGCGAGTCGGACGGCAAACAGTGATCGGCTCGGCCAACCGCCCACGAGCTGGTCGAGGTGCCGAACGGACGACGCCGGCCGTCGACGTCAACTCGGTCGCGCGTCGAGCGGCAACGGACACCGGCACCGCGGCGGAAAAATTCGCCGAGGTAAGGCGCTCCGGAGCCAACGCTCAAGTTGACGGTGTACATCCTCATCCTGCTAGCAAACGACGGAACAGTCTCTACTGTCCCAGAATTGGGAGATTGTTGCCAAATCGGAGCACGGTTGGGTCACGGCTCGATGACATCTGCGGGTGTGATCTCGGTTAACCCGACCGCACCGCCGAACCCGGACTCGTAGCCTGGATGCAGCGAAACGCGCGGCGCTGCGCCGACCGCCGACACTGCATTCGGAGGCCCATGGTCGACACGATCTCCGTTCGTGCGGACGAGTTGGCGTCGCTGGAGTTCTTCTCCGGGTGCAGCCCGGCGGATCTGATCCCGCTGGCGGCAAAACTGCGGCCGCTGACCGCCGAGCCCGGCCAGGTGCTCATGCGCCAGGGCGAGCAGGCGGTGTCGTTCCTGCTCATCGCGTCCGGCCTGGCCCAGGTCCAGCACACCGGGCCCGACGGCGAGCAGGAGGTGTTCGAGGTCCGGCCGGGCCGGATCGTCGGCGAGATCGCCCTGCTGCGCAACGCCCCGCGCACGGCCACCGTCACCGTGCTCGAGCCGCTGACCGGCTGGGTGGGCGACCAGGACGCCTTCGCGACCATGCTCGAGTTGCCCGGGGTGATGCCCCGGCTGGTGCGCACCGCACGCCAGCGGCTGGCCGCCTACATCACCCCGATCCCGGTGACCATGCGGGACGGCTCGGTGCTGCTGGTGCGGCCGGTGCTGCCGGGCGACAAGGAACGCGCCACCCGCGGACCGGCCGAGTTCTCCGCCGAGACGCTCTACCGGCGCTTTCAGAGCATGGGCGCCCCGAGCCGGGCGCTGCTGGACTACCTGTTCGCCGTCGACTACGTCGACCACTTCGTCTGGGTGGTGGTCGACGGGGAGGACGGCCCGGTCGTCGGCGACGCCCGCTACGTGCGCGAGCCCGACGACCCGGCCACCGCCGAGGTGGCGTTCATCATCGCCGACGCCTACCAGGGCCGCGGCATCGGCTCGTTCCTCATGGAGGCGCTCGCGGTGGCGGCCGAGTGCGGCGGGGTGAAGCGGTTCACCGCCCGGGTGCTGGCCGACAACCTGCCCATGCGCTGCATCCTCGACCGCTACCACGTGCACTGGGAGCGCGACGACCTCAACGTCGTCACCTGCACCTTCGACGTCCCCGCGGCCGAGACCCTGTCGCTGGCACCGGAGCTGCGCCGCCGGCTCCACGACACCGCGCGCCAGGTGATCCGCGCCGTCGGCTGATCACCCGCCGCCCCTGCTCCCCGCGATCAGACACGGACATCCCTGTTCCGCCCGTCGCAGGGGGATTTCGCGTCTGCTCGGCGGGAGGGCTAGCGGGTGATCGAGGCGGTGTCGTCGATGAAGGCGGTGGCCTCCAGCAGCGGCGGCAGTTGCTCCTCGGCGCCCTCGGCGTCGATCTGCAGCAGATAGACCGCGTCGGTGCCGGGGATCAGCACCGACTTCTGCGCGATCAACCGCCGCGAGCCGTCCTTGCGGTAGATCCCGCCGATCTGCACCGCCTCGTAGCCGCCCAGGGTATTGCGGATGGGCTGGCCCGCCTCACCGAAGCCCGGCAGCCGCTGGATGTCGACCGGCGCGGCCGCGAGCAGCGCCTCCTTGTCGACGTTCCCGGTCAGCTTCCACATCCGCAGCGTGATGGTCGCCGGGTCCTTGGCCGCCGCCGGGTCGGCGAACCGGTAGGCCAGGAAGGCGTCGGCCGGGGTCTGCGGGCCGGCGTCGGCCCAGCCGGGCGGGGCGGGCAGGTCGACCCGCGGCACCCCGGGCCGGCCCGGGCGCGCCGCCGTCATGGTCAGTCCGTGCCCGCGGACGTACTCGGCCAGATCCTGGTCGGCGGGTACGGCGGCGGTGGTCGACGTCTCGGGAGCGGCCGTGGTGGTCGACGCCGTGGTCTCGGTCGTCCCGGTCCCGGGCGTCGTGGTTGCCTCCGAACCGGAATCCCCACTGCCGCAAGCGGACAGCGCCACCGCGAGGGCGACGGCCGCCGCGGTCAGCCCGCCGGCCCGCAACACAGCACCCATCCCCGTCTCCCGTCACTCTTTCCGGCAAACCCTTCGGGCAGCCTAGTGCCCGCCGCGCTCCCCGCGCGGCTTCGACGCGCAAACGTCCCGCCCGCG
>NZ_CALDGS010000143.1 GCF_937941905.1 uncultured Mycolicibacterium sp.
TTCCCGCTGCCGCGGGCGGTGGTCTGCTTCCCGCTGCCGCGCCACCGCCGCTGACGAGCCCGTTTCCCGGTTCCGCCGCCGGGTGTGAGAAGTTTGTCGGCATGGCTCGACTGTTCGGCACCGACGGCGTGCGGGGGACCGCCAACCGTGACCTCACGGCGGAGCTGGCGCTGGCCCTCGGATCGGCGGCCGCCCGCCGGCTCGGCCAGGCGGGCGGCTCGCGGCGCCGGGTGGCGGTGGTGGGCCGTGACCCGCGGGCCAGCGGCGAGCTGCTCGAGGCGGCGGTGATCGCCGGGCTGGCCAGCGAGGGCGTGGACGCGTTGCGCGTCGGGGTGCTGCCCACCCCGGCGGTGGCCTACCTGACCAGCGCCTACGACGCCGACCTCGGGGTGATGATCTCGGCCTCGCACAACCCGATGCCCGACAACGGCATCAAGCTCTTCGGCCCGGGCGGGCACAAGCTCGACGACGCCACCGAGGACCGGATCGAGGAGCTCGTGCACGCCGGGCCGGGCGAACGCCCGGTCGGCGCCGGTGTGGGCCGGGTGATCGAGGCCGAGGACGCGCTGGAGCGGTACCTGCGCCACGTCGGCAAGGCCGCCACCTGCCGGCTGGACGGGCTGACCGTGGTGGTCGACTGCGCCAACGGCGCGGCGTCGGTGGCCGCGCCGCGCGCCTACCGGGCCGCGGGCGCCAACGTCATCCCCATCCACGCCGAACCCAACGGGCTGAACATCAACGAGGGCTGCGGCTCCACCCACATCGAGGGGCTGCAGGAGGCGGTGCTGGCCTACAACGCCGACCTGGGCCTGGCCCACGACGGCGACGCCGACCGCTGTCTGGCGGTCGACGCCGCCGGCCGGGTGATCGACGGTGACGCGATCATGGTGGTGCTGGCCCTGGCCATGCGGGAGGCGGGTGAACTGGCCGGCAACACCCTGGTCGCCACCGTGATGAGCAACATGGGGCTGCATCTGGCCATGCGGGAGGCCGGCATCGAGGTGCGCACCACCGCCGTCGGCGACCGCTACGTGCTCGAGGAGCTGCGGGCCGGGCGGTTCGCGCTCGGCGGCGAGCAGTCCGGCCACATCGTGATGCCCGCCCTGGGCACCACCGGCGACGGCATCGTCACCGGCCTGCGGCTGATGTCGCGGATGGCGGAGACCGGGCTGCCGCTGGCCGCCCTCGCCGAGCCGATGCGCACCCTGCCCCAGGTGCTGATCAACGTCGAGGTGGCCGACAAGGCCGCCGTCGCGCAGGCCCCCGAGGTGCGGACCGCGGTCGCGGCCGCCGAGGCCGAACTCGGCGACACCGGCCGGATCCTGCTGCGTCCCTCCGGCACCGAACAGGTGGTCCGGGTGATGGTGGAGGCACCCGACGAGGACACCGCCCGCACGCTGGCGGCCCGCATCGCCGAATCGGTCAGCCGGCTCGGCTGACGGAACCGTGGCGGCGGTGCGCGCGTCCAAACCGACATGGACCCCGACACCGCACGACGCGACACCGCGCGGGTGGACACCGCGGCACTGATGGACATCGCCCGGCGTTACGACGACGCCGCGCACCGGCTCGACGCCCTGGCCCGTGGCCGGCTGGCCGGACTGCGGTTCGGTGCCGCCCGCGCCGGGCGCGACCACGCCCAGCACGGCACTGCGGTCGCGGCCGCGCTGTGGGAGCTGACCGACGGGGTGCGCCGCTGGTCGCGCGCCTGTGCCGAGCTCGCCGCCGCCCTGCGTACCACGGCCCTCCGCTATGCGGACGCCGAAGCCGTTGCCGCCCAGAGGTTCTGACATGGCCGGCGGGTTCGACGTGGCGGGCCGGCTGGCCGAGGCCGCCCCGGCCGCCGAGACCATGGCCGCCTACGTGGCGGCCTGCGCCGCCCTGGGCACGGTGCCGACCGCGCCGTCGGTGCCGCGCTGGTTCGGCGGCGAGGCCGGACTCGATCTGCACGCCCTCGACGACGACGCCGCCGCGCTGGCCGGCGCCGCGGCCGAGGCCGCCGGAGTGGCCGCCGAGCTCGACGGCTGGGCCGCCGCGCTCGCCGGCGCGTGGCGCGGCCACGGTGCGCTGGTCGCCCAGGATGTGTTGCGCCGCAACCACACCGCCGCCGTGCGGGTGGCCGACGGGTTGGCCCGTGCGGCCGACGCCCTGACCGCGCTGCGCGACGGGCTGTGGCGGGCGGTGGACGCCAAGGCCGCGGCTACCACGGCGATCGAGGGGCGGCGGGCCGCGCGGCGCGCCGAGTGGCTGGCCGCCGCGCACACCGTCACCACCGGTGTGGGGGACCGGGCCGCCGCGAGCGAACTGGTCGACACCGAGGTGAAGCCGTTCGTGGCCGGGGACATCGCCGGCGACTGGGTGGCCGCCATGCGCTCTGCCGCGGCCGAGATCGACGCCGCCTACCGCGCCGCGCTCGGCGCGCTGACCGGTGCGGCCGGGGCGGCGTTCGCCGTCCCGGCCGACCTCGCGCCGGTGTCCTTGACGGCACCGGTTGCCGCACAACCGGTTTCGGCACCGACGGGGTCCTCGCCGCCGCCGCTGACCGCGCCCGCCGCGGTGGTGCCGGACGGCGGCGCGCCCCCCGCACCGGCCGACCCGCCGCCTGCGCCGGCCGGTCCGCCGCCTGCGCCGGAACAACCCGGGTCGCCCGCCCCGGCGCCTGCCCCGGCGGCCCCGGCCCCGCCCGCGGTGGGGGCACTGCCGGATCTCGGCAGTGGGCTCGCCGGGATCGGGGCGCCGCTGGCCGAGCTGCTCGGCGGCCTGGTGGGGCCCGGGCTCGGGGAGCTCCTCGAGCCCGGCGCGGAGATCGAGGACGAGTTCGGGGACGAGCCCGTCGAGGATCCGGAGGAGCAACCGGACGAAGACACCCACGACGGGGACACGAACGACGACGGCACGAACGACGAAGACGCCCACGACGGGCAAGCCGCCGACGGCGAGGAAGACGCGCAAGACGATCCCGACGAGGCGCCCGCGGCCGACGAGCCGGAGCTACCGGAGGCCGAGGACCCGGGCCGGGCGCCGGCCGAACCGGCCGCCACCCTGCCGCCGGCGCCGGAGCCGCCGGCTCCGGAGCCGGTCGAGCCCGCGCCCGCGCAGCCCGGACCCGAGCCGACGCCGTGCGAGATCGCCGCCGAGGAACTCCCGCACGCCGGATAGTCTCGCGGCGTGAAGCCGAGCATCCCGCGGTTGCGCGCCGGCGAGGCGCTGTTCCTGTTCCTGCTGGGCGGTGGGGCGGCGCTCATCGGCGACCACAGCCACGTCGTGACCGGCACCACCGGCTACACCACCGACGCGGTGCCGTTCGTCTGGAGCAGCCCGATCTGGTTCCCGCTCCTGGTCGGCCTGGCCACGGTGGCGATCGCCGAACTGCGGCTGTGGCTACCGAACCCGCGCACCGACGGCACCGTGCGCCGTGCGGTCGCGGGCGTGGCCGCCGTCCTCGGCAGCTACGTGACCACCGCGCTGATCCACACCGGGCCGGTGGTGCCGACCACGATGCTCATCGTGGCGGCGGCCACCGTCATCTGGTGTGTGCTCGGCGACGGGCCGGGCGCGGTCTGCGGTGTGCTCGCCGCGGTGATCGGCCCCGCCGTCGAGATCGTGATCGCCCGGGCGGGCCTGTTCGGGTACAGCCCGGCCTGCGACGGCCTGTTCGGCGTCGCGCCCTGGCTGGTCCCGCTGTACTTCGCGTTCGGGGTGGTGGTCGCCTCGATCGGCGAACTGCTGGCCGCGCGCCGTCAGCGCGAGCCGGCGGCCGCCGGGCGGCGCGAGCGGGCCTGACGGCGCCGCCGCTGCTGCGGCCGCACCGGCTCCGGCCGGGTGCTCGTCGCGGTGACCGCGGGGGCGGTGAATATCCGCTCGCCCGGCGCAATCTCGCGCAGCACCGGATCCGAGGCCCCGCGCAGGCGGGTGACGGTCGGCTTGATGCCGGCCTTGCGGGTCAGCGCCCGCACATCGGCGACCTGGCTCTGCAGCATCAGCGTCACCACCGTGCCGGCCGCCCCGGCGCGCGCGGTGCGGCCCGAGCGGTGCAGATAGGCCTTGTGCTCCACCGGCGGATCGGCGTGCACCACCAGGCCGACATCGTCGACGTGGATGCCGCGGGCGGCGATGTCGGTGGCCACCAGCACCGAGACCGTGCCGTCGGTGAAGGCGGCCAGGTTGCGGGTACGGGCGTTCTGCGACAGGTTGCCGTGCAGCTCGACGGCCCCGACACCGCGGGCGTTCAGCTTGCGGGCCAGGGTTTTCGCACCGTGCTTGGTGCGGGCGAAGACGATGGTGCGCCCCGGCGCGGCGGCCAGGTCCACCAGCACGTCCAGCCGGGTGGCGTCGTCGACGTGCAGCACGTGGTGCGACATCGCGGTCACCGGCGACTGCGCCGAATCCACGCTGTGCACCACCGGATCCGACAGGTACCGGCGCACCAGCACGTCGACACCGCCGTCCAGGGTGGCCGAGAACAGCAGCCGTTGTGCGTCGGCCGGGGTGCGGTCCAGCAGCCGCCGCACGGTCGGCAGGAAGCCGAGATCGGCCATGTGGTCGGCCTCGTCGAGCACGGTCACCTCGACCGCGGACAGGTCCACGTGGCCGGAACGGGCCAGGTCGTCGAGCCGGCCCGGGCAGGCCACCACGACGTCGGCCCCGGCGCGCAGTCGGTCGATCTGGCGCTGGGCGCCGACGCCGCCGAACACGGTGACCGAGGACAGCTGCGCCGCCGCGGCCAGCGGGGCCAGCGACGCGGCGATCTGGCCGGCCAGTTCACGGGTCGGGGCCAGGATCACCGCGCGCGGCTGCCGGGAGCGGGCGGACCGACCGCCCATCAGCCGGGCCACCAGCGGCAGCAGGAAGGCGTAGGTCTTGCCGGATCCGGTGCGGCCGCGGCCGAGTACGTCACGGCCGGCCAGGGCGTCCGGCAGGGTGGCGGCCTGGATGGGGAAGGGGGTGTCGATCCCGTTGCGGCGCAACACCTCGACGAGCGAGTGGGGCAGTCCGAGATCGGCGAACGAAGCCGTGGCGGTGCCACGGTCGGGGGTGACAGACAAAGGTCAAGAACTCCAGAGAAAACGGCGTGAAAGCCTGGGGCGTCGTCCTGCCCGGCGCGGGGAACCGCGGCGCTGTTGAACGGGTTTCCGACGATGGAAGGCGGCAGAAGGCAGAACAGGTAATGCCGCTGAGGATCAGCCTACCAGACCGGGCGTGGGCACCTCGTCGGCGAGGGTCCGCAACTCCTCGACGAACCGCACCGCCTCGGCCGGGTCCACGGTCAGCGGGTGCACCAGCATGGTGGTCACCCCGGCCGCGGCGAACGCCGCGAGCCGCTCGGCGACGTAGCCGCGCGGGCCGACCAGCGACACCGCGCGCACGAGTTCGTCCGGAACGGCCTCGATCGCCTCGGCCTTGCGCCCGGACAGGTACAGCTCCTGGATCCGGTCGGCCACCTCGCCGAACCCGTACCGGGTGGCCAGCGCGTGGTAGAAGTTCTTGCCGCGGGCCCCCATCCCGCCGATGTAGAGCGCCAGCTGCGGCTTGTTCCAGGCCAGCCGGTCCTCGACGGCGTCGCCGACGGCCAGTCCGGCCGAGACCATCACGTCCAGCGGGCCCAGCGCCGGGTCGCGTTTGGCCAGCCCGGCCCGCAGCGCCTCGCCCCACACCTCGCCGGCCTTCTCCGGGAAGAAGAACACCGGTTGCCAGCCCTCGGCGATCTCGGCGGTCAGCGTCACGTTCTTCGGCCCGAGCGCGGCGATGGTGATCGGAATCCGTTCCCGTACAGGATGGTTGATGAGCTTGAGCGGCTTGCCCAGCCCGGTGCCCAGCTCGGCCGGTAGCGGGATCCGGTAGTGGCGGCCGTCGAAGGTCAGCCGTTCGCGCCGCCAGACGCGCCGGCAGATCTCCACCACCTCGCGGGTGCGGCCCAGCGGTGCGTCGAACGGCACCCCGTGGAAGCCCTCCACCACCTGCGGGCCCGAGGTGCCGATGCCCAGCCGGAACCGGCCGTCGGAGACGTAGTCCAGCCCCGCGGCGGTCATCGCCAGCAGGGCCGGGGTGCGCGAGTAGATCGGCACCACGCCGGTACCCAGTTCCACCCGCGAGGTGCGGGCGGCCAGGAAGCCGAGCTGGCTGACGGCGTCGAACGAGTACGCCTCGGGCACCAGCACGATGTCCGCACCGGCCCGTTCCAGGTCGGCCACGTGCTCGGCGGCTTCTCGGAACCCTCCCGCGTAGGACAGCATGATGCCGATACGCATGACCGCAAGGTATCTCACCAACCAGTTGGTTGACAAGATCATCGGTGGCGAATCGGCTCACCGGTGCGGCCGGGTTGTCGGATGATGGCGGTGTGCGCGGTCCCGCGATCTGGACGGGGCGGCCCGGCCCGGGCCGCCCAGCCGGCGCGGACAGCGTCGACACCCGCCGGCGGGTGGTGGAGGCGGCCTGCCACTGCTTCGCCCGGTACGGCTACGGCCCGGCCACCAACACCGTCATCGCCGAGCGGGCCGGGGTGACCGCCGGCTCGGTCTACTACCACTTCGGGTCCAAACACAATCTGTTCGCGGCGGTATGCGCGCACGTCTACGGCCGGATCGCCGACCGGCTGCGGCGCGCCGTGGACGGGGCGCACTCGGTGCCGGACCTGCTGCGTGCCGCGCTGGTCGAGTCCGACCGGATCCACCGGGAGACCCCGGAGCTGACCGGGTTCGTCGCCTCCGCGCCCGTCGACGCCCGCCGCTACCCCGAGCTCGCGGCGGCGTTCGCCGAGCAGTCCGGGCGCCTCGCCGCCGCCCTCGCCGAGGCGGTCGCCGCCGGTCAGGCCGCCGGGCGCATTCCCGCCGACGCCGACCCGGGCGCGCTGGCCGGCCTGATCGGCGCGGTCGTCGACGGCTTCGCCCACGTCGCCACCACGTCGGATCCCGTCCTGGTGGAACGGCTCACCGAGCTGATCGAGCGGTTCGTGCTGCCCGGGTGATCAGGACTTGAGCAGGGCGGCGAGCTTGTCCTCGGGCGGCACCGGCGCGACCGCCCGCGGGTCGAGCGCCGCGGCGTAGGGCAGGGCGGCGTCCGGGTCGGCGAACGCCCGGTAGGTCTTGTCGCCGGTGAGCGCGTGGAGCAGGTATCCGGTCAGCAGCGCGCGCACGATCCGCTGGGTGCGCCGGTCGCTGCCGGGCAGCCCCACCGCGCGGGTCCACCGCCGGCCCTCGACCAGCCCGCCCGGTGTGGCCTTGGGCACCGCCCGCAGCGTGGCCGTCGACCAGGCGCGGGCCAGTTCGACGGCGTTGGAGCGCAGCGTCGTCGGATCCTGTGCCGCGGCGAGCACCAGGCCGGGCGCCTTCAGTCCGGCGGCCGGTTCGGTGGCGTCCGGACGGGTCACGGTGGGGAACAGTGCGGCGACCGCGCGCGGCTTCACCGGCAGCCCGGCCGCACAGAACACCGCCGCCGAGCCGCCGAACCCGTGCCCGACCACCCCGAGCTTGGACGGATGCACGCTGATGCGGCCCTCGCCCAGCCGCACCCCGGTGATGATGTCGAGTGTGCTGCCGAGGTCGACAGCAAAGTTGAGCACCGACGGCAGCGGGCCCGCCTCGGTGGCCGGCGCGGCCGCCACGATGCCCCACGACGCCAGGTGCTCCAGCGTGCCCGCGTAGTGCTGCGCACCGGTCAGCCAGTCGTGCCCGAACGCCACCCCCGGCAGGTTGAACCCGGACTCGGGGGTGTAGACCACACCGGGCAGGCCGGCGAAGGCCAGATCGCCCCGCAGCACGCGGTGCGGGCCGCGTCGCTTCAGGGCTGCGAAGAGCTTCTTCGTGCGCGCCACGCGATGACGGTAACCCACCCTCGCTACCCGTGACGTGCGGTCCCGGGTATCCCCGGACGTTCCACTATCCTGGGTGCCTATGTGCGGCATCGTCGGCTACGTCGGGACACGGAACGCCCGTGACATCGTGGTCGACGCGCTGCGCCGGATGGAGTACCGGGGCTACGACTCCGCCGGGGTGGCCCTGCTCGACGGCCACGGCCGGATGACCGTCTGCCGGCGCGCCGGACGGTTGGCCAACCTCGAGTCCGCACTGGCCGAACTCGACGGCGCGGCCCTGGCCGGCGCCACCGGCATCGGGCACACCCGGTGGGCCACCCACGGCCGGCCCACCGACCGCAACGCCCACCCGCACCGCGACCCCACCGGCAAAATCGCGGTCGTTCACAACGGGATCATCGAGAACTACGCCGCGCTGCGCGACGAACTCGAGCGCGCCGGTGTGGAATTCGCCTCCGACACCGACACCGAGGTGGCGGTGCACCTGGTCGCCCGCGAGTACCGCGACGGGACGCACGCCGGCGACTTCGTCGGCTCGGTGCTGGCCGTGCTGCGCCGGCTGGAGGGGCACTTCACACTGGTGTTCGCCAACGCCGACGAGCCGGACAAGATCGTCGCCGCCCGCCGGTCCACCCCGCTGGTGGTCGGCGTGGGCGACGGCGAGATGTTCGTCGGCTCCGACGTCGCGGCGTTCATCGAGCACACCCGCGACGCCGTCGAACTGGCCCAGGACCAGGCGGTGGTGATCACCGCCGACGGCTACCGCATCACCGACTTCCACGGCAACGACGGCTCGGCGCAGGCCCGGCAGTTCCGCATCGACTGGGACCTGTCGGCCGCGGAGAAGGGCGGCTACGAGTACTTCATGCTCAAGGAGATCGCCGAGCAGCCCGCCGCGGTCTCCGACACCCTGCTCGGCCATTTCGTCGACGGCCGCATCGTGCTCGACGAACAGCGCCTGTCCGACCAGGAGTTGCGCGAGATCGACAAGGTCTTCATCGTCGCCTGCGGCACCGCCTACCACTCGGGGCTCCTGGCCAAGTACGCCATCGAGCACTGGACCCGCATCCCGGTCGAGGTCGAGCTGGCCAGCGAGTTCCGCTACCGCGACCCGGTGCTGGACCGCTCCACCCTGGTGATCGCCATCTCCCAGTCCGGCGAGACCGCCGACACCCTGGAGGCGGTGCGGCACGCCAAGACGCAGAAGGCCAAGGTCCTGGCCATCTGCAACACCAACGGCAGCCAGATCCCGCGGGAGTCCGACGCGGTGCTCTACACCCGCGCCGGGCCGGAGATCGGGGTGGCCGCCACCAAGACGTTCCTGGCCCAGATCGCGGCCAACTACCTCGTCGGGCTCGCGCTGGCCCAGGCCCGCGGCACCAAGTACCCCGACGAGGTCGAGCGCGAGTACCGCGACCTGGCCGCCATGCCCGATCTGGTGCAGCGGGTGCTGCAGACCACCGAGCCGGTCGCCGACCTGGCCCGGCGGTTCGCCTCGTCCTCGACGGTGCTGTTCCTGGGCCGCCACGTCGGCTACCCGGTGGCGCTGGAGGGCGCGCTCAAGCTCAAGGAGCTGGCCTACATGCACGCCGAGGGCTTCGCCGCCGGCGAGCTCAAGCACGGCCCGATCGCGCTGATCGAGGAGGGCCTGCCGGTGATCGTGGTGATGCCGTCGCCGAAGAACGCCGGGGTGCTGCACGCCAAGCTGCTGAGCAACATCCGCGAGATCCAGGCCCGTGGCGCGATCACCATCGTCATCGCCGAGGAGGGCGACGAGGCGGTGCGCCCGTACGCCGACCACCTCATCGAGATCCCCGCGGTGTCGACGCTGCTGCAGCCGCTGCTGTCGACGGTGCCGCTGCAGGTGTTCGCCGCCGGGGTGGCCCAGGCCCGCGGCTACGACGTGGACAAGCCGCGCAACCTGGCCAAGTCCGTCACCGTCGAGTGACCCCGGTGCTCCCGCGGGCAGACGCCGACACCCCTGTCGCCGCCCGGTGCGGGGGAGTGCGCGTCCGCTCGCGGACGGCGGCGCCCGTGTCGGCGCCACAGCGACGCCCCGAGCCGTGCCATCCTGACACCTCATGCGGCACTACTACACCGCCGAGGCCATCCGAGCGGCCGAGGCACCCCTGTTGGCGAGCCTGCCCGACGGCGCCCTGATGCGCCGCGCCGCCTACGGCCTCGCCGTCGCCGTCGCCGACGAGTTGACCACCCGCACCGGCGGGGTGGCCGGCCGGCGCATCTGCGCGGTGGTCGGCAGCGGCGACAACGGCGGCGACGCGCTGTGGGCGGCCACCTTCCTGCTGCGCCGCGGCGCCAAGGGCACGGCCGTCCTGCTCAACCCGGAGAAGGCCCACCGGAAGGGCCTCGCGGCGTTCCGCCGCGCCGGCGGACGCGTCGTCGAAACCGTGCCCGAGGCAACCGATCTCGTCATCGACGGGGTGGTCGGCATCTCCGGCGCCGGCCCGCTGCGGCCCGGCGCGGCCGAGCTGTTCGCCGCCGTCGACGAGGCCGGCATCCCGGTGGTGGCGGTCGACATCCCCAGCGGCATCGACGTGCACACCGGCGCCGCCCCCGGCCCGCACGTGCACGCGGTGCGCACCGTCACCTTCGGCGGGCTCAAACCGGTACACGCGCTGGCCGACTGCGGCCGGGTCGACCTCGTCGACATCGGGCTGGACCTGCCGCCCACCGACCTGCACGGCTTCGAGGCCGCCGATGTCGTCGCCCGCTGGCCGGTGCCCGGGCCGCGCGACGACAAGTACACCCAGGGCGTCACCGGCGTGATCGCCGGCTCGGCCACCTACCCGGGTGCGGCCGTGCTGTGCACCGGGGCGGCGGTGGCCGCCACCTCCGGCATGGTCCGCTACGCCGGCACCGCCACCGCCCAGGTGCTCGCCGCCTGGCCCGAGGTGATCGCCGCCACCAGCGCGGAGGCCTCCGGGCGGGTGCAGGCCTGGGCGGTCGGGCCCGGGATGGGCACCAACGCCGCGGCCGCCGACGAGCTGCGCTTCGCGCTGGACACCGACCTGCCGGTGATCGTCGACGCCGACGGGCTGACCCTGCTGGCCGCCGACCCGAACCTGGTCGTCGACCGCGACGCCCCGACCGTGCTCACCCCGCACGCCGGCGAGTTCGCCCGGCTGGCCGCCGGTGTGGGCCTGGAGGTCCCCGACGACCGGGTGGCCGCCGCCCGCGAACTGGCCGACCGCTACCAGGCCGTGGTGCTGCTCAAGGGCAACGTCACCGTGATCGCCGACCCGGCCGGCCCGGTCTACCTCAACCCGGCCGGCGGCTCCTGGGCCGCCACCGCCGGCTCCGGCGACGTACTCTCCGGCATCATCGGCGCGCTGCTGGCGGCCGGGCTCCCGCCCGCCGAGGCCGCCGCGATGGCGGCGTTCGTGCACGCTCGGGCGGCCAACCTGTCGGCCGCCGAACCCGGCCCCCGCGCCACCCCCACCTCGGCCTCGCACATCCTGGCCCACATCCGGCCCGCGCTGGCCCAGCTCTAGTCCGGCCGCAACCCGCGCACCGCATCCCGAAAGGACCGCTATGCCCCACCGTCGCCACCGTCACGGCTCGTTCGTCGCCCCCGCCTACACCGGCCGGCTGGCCACCACGCCGGTGCCGTCGCTGCGGCTGCCCGACGACCCGATGGACCCCGCCGCGGCCTACCGCTTCATCCACGACGAGCTCATGCTCGACGGCAGCTCCCGGCTCAACCTCGCGACGTTCGTCACCACCTGGATGGACCCCGAGGCCGAGAAGCTGATGGCCGAGACGTTCGACAAGAACATGATCGACAAGGACGAGTACCCGGCCACCGCCGCCATCGAGCAGCGCTGTGTGTGCATGGTCGCCGACCTGTTCCACGCCGAGGACCTGCGCGACGACGACCCGGCCTCGGCCACCGGGGTGTCGACGATCGGCTCCAGCGAGGCGGTCATGCTGGCCGGGCTGGCGCTGAAGTGGCGGTGGCGCCAGCGGCTGCAGGCCCGGGGCGTGGACTGGAAGACCCGCACCCCCAACCTCGTCCTGGGCTCCAACGTGCAGGTGGTGTGGGAGAAGTTCTGCCGCTACTTCGACGTCGAGCCGCGCTATCTGCCGGTGGAGCCGGGCCGCTACGTCATCACCCCGCAGCAGGTGCTCGACGCCGTCGACGAGGACACCATCGGCGTGGTGGCGATCCTGGGCACCACCTTCACCGGGGAGCTCGAACCGGTCGCCGAGATCTGCGCGGCCCTCGACGGGCTCGCCCGCGGCGGCGGGGTGGACGTGCCGGTGCACGTCGACGCCGCCAGCGGCGGGTTCGTGGTGCCGTTCCTGCACCCCGAGTTGGAGTGGGACTTCCGCCAGCCGCGGGTGGTGTCGATCAACGTCTCCGGCCACAAGTACGGGCTGACCTATCCGGGCATCGGGTTCGTGGTGTGGCGCAGCGCCGAACACCTGCCCGAGGAACTGGTGTTCCGGGTCAATTACCTGGGCGGCGACATGCCCACCTTCACGCTGAACTTCTCCCGCCCCGGCAACCAGGTGGTCGGGCAGTACTACAACTTCCTGCGGCTGGGCCGGGCCGGTTACGCGCGGGTGATGCGCGACCTGTCCGGCACCGCCCGCTGGCTGGCCGACAAGCTCGCCGAGACCGGGCGGTTCGAGGTGATCGCCGACGGCAGCGGCATCCCGGTGGTCGCGTTCCGGCTGGCCGGCGACCCGGGCTTCACCGAGTTCGACCTGTCCCACGCGCTGCGCACGCACGGCTGGCAGGTGCCGGCCTACACGATGCCGGACAACGCCACCGACGTCTCGGTGCTGCGGGTGGTGGTGCGCGAGGGGTTCTCCGCGGACCTGGCCCGGGCGCTGTTCGACGACATCCGCACCGAGATGGGCCGGCTGGAGCGGCTCCGGCCGAACGGGCAGTTCGACGACCTGCAGCATTTCGCGCACTGAGGCGCGCGGAGCGGTCGGCGCCGATCTGGGAGAATCGGCGCAGGTGAATCTGATCATGGCCGAAACCGAATCCGCGCCGACCCGATCCCCGGCCGCCGGGGGCTCCGCCGCTCCCGCGGCGGAGATGCTGGTGGACCTGGGGGCGATCGCACACAACGTCCGCCGACTGCGCGAGCTCGCCGGCGACGCCGCGGTGATGGCCGTGGTCAAGGCCGACGGCTACGGGCACGGCGCCACCCGGGTGGCCCGCACCGCGCTGGCCGCCGGGGCCGCCGAGCTCGGGGTGGCCACCATCGAGGAGGCGCTGGCGCTGCGCCGCGACGGCATCACCGCCCCGGTGCTGGCCTGGCTGCACGCCCCCGGCGCGGACTTCGACGCCGCGCTGCGGGCCGACGTGCAGGTGGCGGTGTCGTCGCTGCGCCAGCTCGGCGAGGTGCTCGACGCGGTGCGCCGCACCGGCCGGCAGGCGGTGCTCACCCTCAAGGTCGACACCGGCCTGAACCGCAACGGCATCACCGACGACGAGCTGCCCGCGGTCCTCGACGCGGTGGCCCGCGCCCGCGCCGAGGACGCCGTGCGGGTGCGCGGCATCATGAGTCACCTGGTCGCCGGCGACGAGCCGCACAACCCGGTCAACGCCCTGCAGGGGCGGCGGCTGGCCGCCATGCGCGAGCGGGCCGCGGCGGCGGGGGTGCCGGTCGAGGTCGCCCACCTGAGCAACTCGCCGGCCGTGATGACCCGCCCCGATCTGCGCTTCGACCTGGTGCGCCCGGGGATCGCGATCTACGGCCTCAACCCGGTGCCGGACCTCGACGAACCCAACCTGCTGCCGGCCATGACGCTGCGCTGCCGGGTGGCGATGATCAAGCCGGTGCGGGCCGGCGACGGCGTGTCCTACGGCCACACCTGGGTCGCCGAGCAGGACACCACCGTCGCGCTGCTGCCCATCGGCTACGCCGACGGGGTGTACCGGGCGCTGTCGGGCCGGATGGAGGTGCTCATCAACGGCCGGCTGCGCCGCAACGTCGGCCGGATCTGCATGGACCAGCTGCTCGTCGATCTCGGCCCCGGCCCGGTCGACGTCACCGAGGGCGACGAGGCGGTGCTGTTCGGCCCCGGGTTCGACGGTGAGCCCACCGCCGCCGAGTGGGCCGAGATGCTCGGCACCATCCACTACGAGGTGGTCACCAGCCCGCGCGGCCGGGTGGTGCGCAGCTACCGCGAGGAGCGGCGGTGACCGGCCAGCTGCCGCGGTCCGGCAGCGCCGAGCTGCCCACCGCCGAGGACACCCGCGCCCTCGGCGCCCGGCTGGGCGCGCAGCTGCGCGCCGGCGACGTGGTGGTGCTGTCCGGCCCGCTCGGCGCCGGAAAGACCGTGCTGGCCAAGGGCATCGCCGAGGCGCTCGACGTGGCGGGCCCGGTCACCAGCCCGACGTTCGTGCTGGCCCGGGTGCACCGGCCGCGCCGGCCCGGCGGCCCGGCGATGGTGCACGTCGACATGTACCGGCTGCTCGACGCCGGCACCACCGACCTGCTGGGCGAGCTGGACGCCCTGGACCTCGACACCGACCTCGACGACGCGGTGGTCGTCGTCGAATGGGGCGAGGGGGTGGCCGAGCGGCTCTCCGAGCGGTGCCTGGAGATCCGGCTGGAACGCGCCCCGGACACCGAGGTGCGCACCGCCGTGTGGAAATGGAGTGCCCCGTGCTGATCCTGGCCATCGACACCGCCACGCCCGCCGTCACCGCCGGGGTGGTGCGCGCCGACGCGGCGGGCGTGCACACGCTGGCCGAACGGGTCACCGTCGACGCCCGCGCCCACGCCGAGCGGCTCACCCCGAACATCGTTGCCGCCCTTGCCGATTCCGGTGTCGCCAAGACCGACCTGGACGCGGTGGTGGTGGGTTGCGGCCCCGGCCCGTTCACCGGGCTGCGGGTCGGCATGGCCACCGCGGCGGCGTTCGCGCACGCCCTGGACATCCCGGTGCACGGGGTGTGCAGCCTGGACGCCATCGGCGTGCACACCACCGGCACCGTGCTGGTGGTCACCGACGCCCGCCGCCGCGAGGTGTACTGGGCCCGCTATCGCGACGGGGCGCGCATCGACGGCCCGGCCGTCAACGCCCCGGCCGACGTGCCCGTCGACGCCGCGGCGGTGGCCGGCTCCCCGGCGCACGCCGCGCTGTTCGACCTGCCCCGGCTGGACCTGCCGTATCCGACCCCGACCGGGCTGGTGCGCGCCGTGCCGGACCTGTCCGCCGAGCCGGCGCCGCTGGTGCCGCTGTACCTGCGCCGGCCGGACGCCAAGCCCCAGCCGCCGCGTCCGGTGATGCTGCGATGAGCGATGCGACGCCCGGTGCCGACACCATCGAGATCGGTCCGCTGACCCGCGCCGACGCCGCCCGCTGCGCCGAGCTGGAACGGCAGCTGTTCGGCGACGACGACCCGTGGCCGAAGGCGGCGTTCCTGCAGGAGCTGGCCGCGATGAACAACCGTTACATCGCCGCCCGGGACGGCGGCCGGCTGGTCGGCTACGCCGGGATCAGCCGGCTCGGCCGCACCCCGCCGTACGACTACGAGGTGCACACCATCGGCGTCGACCCGGCCTACCAGGGGCGGGGGATCGGCCGGCGGCTGATGCAGGCGATGCTCGACTTCGCCGCCGGCGGGGTGGTGTTCCTGGAGGTGCGCACCGACAACGCCCCGGCCATCGCGCTCTACGAGCGTTTCGGCTTCACCATCGTCGGGCTGCGCAAGCGCTACTACCGGCGCAGCGGCGCCGACGCCTACACCATGCGACGGGAGGCCACCGCGTGATCATCCTGGCCATCGAGAGCTCCTGCGACGAGACCGGCGTCGGCATCGCCGAGCTCGCCGACGACGGCACCGTCACCCTGCTGGCCGACGAGGTCGCCTCCAGCGTCGAGGAACACGTCCGCTACGGCGGGGTGGTGCCCGAGATCGCCTCCCGCGCCCACCTCGAGGCGCTCGGCCCGGCGGTGCGCCGGGCCATGACCACCGCCGGGATCACCCGGCCCGACGTGGTGGCCGCCACCATCGGGCCCGGGCTGGCCGGGGCGCTGCTGGTCGGGGTGGCCGCCGCCAAGGCCTACGCCGCGGCCTGGGAGGTGCCGTTCTACGGCGTCAACCACCTCGGCGGGCACCTGGCCGCCGACGTCTACGAGCACGGACCGCTGCCGGAGTGCGTGGGCCTGCTCGTCTCCGGCGGGCACACCCACCTGCTGCACGTGCGCTCGCTGGGGCAGCCGATCGAGGAGCTGGGCAGCACCGTCGACGACGCCGCCGGGGAGGCCTACGACAAGGTGGCCCGGCTGCTCGGGCTGGGCTACCCGGGCGGGCGGGTGCTCGACGAGCTGGCCCGCACCGGCGACCGGGAGGCGATCGTGTTCCCGCGCGGCATGACCGGCCCCCGCGACGACCCGTACGCGTTCAGCTTCTCCGGGCTCAAGACCGCGGTGGCCCGCTACGTCGAACAGCACCCCGAGGCGTCCCGGGCCGACGTGGCCGCCGGCTTCCAGGAGTCGGTGGCCGACGTGCTCACCGCCAAGGCGGTGCGGGCCTGCACCGACCTGGGGGTGTCGACGCTGCTCATCGCCGGCGGGGTGGCGGCCAACTCGCGGCTGCGCGAGCTGGCCGAACAGCGCTGTGCGGCGGCCGGCATCACGCTGCGCATCCCGCGGCCGCGGCTGTGCACCGACAACGGGGCGATGATCGCCTCGTTCGCGGCGCATCTCATCGCCGCCGGGGCGGCCCCGTCGCCGCTGGACGCCGCCAGCGATCCGGGCCTGCCGGTGGTGGCCAGTCAGGTCGCCTGAGGCGCAGCTGGCAGGGGGTGCGACAGGCACCGGGCCGACCTTGAGTGCTAGCACTCTCGTGTATAGAGTGCTAGGTGGCAGGCGACCAACCCGCGCCGGCACCCGCGACGACGGCGCACCGGGCGTGGTTGCATGCCGGACACCTGTAATGCCAACGACATCCGGGGAGCGACCCCGGATCACACCCGAACGAGTGGAGGGCTCCATCGTGGCGAGCGTGAACATCAAGCCACTCGAGGACAAGATCCTCGT
>NZ_CALDGS010000144.1 GCF_937941905.1 uncultured Mycolicibacterium sp.
AAGAACACCGACACCCGCGAGCACGACATCGCCGACTCCGACGACTACTTCCAGTACCACGGCGGCATGATCGCCACGGTGCGCGCGCTGACCGGTCGCGACCCGGCCGCCTACATCGGCGACAGCACCGCCACCGACGCGGTGCGCACCCGCACCCTGCACGAGGAGACGCTGCGGGTGTTCCGCGCCCGGGTGGTCAACCCGCGCTGGATCAACGCCATGCGCCGGCACGGCTACAAGGGCGCGTTCGAGATGGCCGCCACCGTCGACTACCTGTTCGGCTACGACGCCACCGCGCACGTGATGGCCGACTGGATGTACGAGCGGCTGGCCCACGAGTACGTGCTCGACGAGGACAACCGCCGCTTCATGGCGCAGTCCAACCCGTGGGCGCTGCACGGTATGGCCGAACGGCTGCTGGAGGCCGCCGGGCGGGGCATGTGGTCCCGGCCGGAGCCGGCCACCCTCGACGGGCTGCGCTCGGTGCTGCTGGAGACCGAGGGACAGCTGGAGGGCTGACCCGGCGGCCGGGGGCAGCAGGGGGACCGGGGCACTAGGTTGGTGCCATGGCCACCACGTTCGCCGACGTCGCGAAGTCGAACTACCTGCTGCTGACCACCTTCACCCGGGACGGCCGGCCCAAGCCCACCCCGGTGTGGGCCGCGCCGGACGGCGACCGGCTGCTGGTGATCACCCAGGCCGACTCGTGGAAGGTCAAGCGCATCCGCAACACCCCGCGGGTCACCATCGCGCCCTGCGACGTGCGCGGCAACGCCAAGGGGGAGGCCGTCGAGGCCGTCGCGACGGTGCTGGACCCGTCGGTCAACCCCACCACGCTGCGGCTGCTGGGCCGCCGCTACGGGCTGTTCGGCAAGGCGTTCATCGCCTGGATGCGGCTGCGCGGCGCCACCCGCAACAGCGTGACCGTGGAGCTGAAGCCGGCCGCGTGATGCCCGGCACACCCGCACCGGAACCGGCCGCCGCGGCCGCACGTTGTCCGGGCATGGTGCTGCGGCGGTTGTTCGGCCTGTATCTGATCGTCGAACTGGTGGCGGTGGCCGTGCTGGTGCGGGTCATCGGCTTCGGCCCCACCGTGCTGGTGCTGCTGGCCACCTTCCTGGCCGGGCTGCTGCTGGCCGGCGCCCAGGTCAAGCGGCATCTGCGGCGGCTGCGGGCCGGCCTGGCCGGTGCCGGCGCCCCGGCCGGGGCGGCGGCCGACGGACTGCTGGTCGCCCTCGGCGGGGTGCTCGTGCTGCTGCCCGGCCCGGTGAGCTCGGTGCTCGGCGCGCTGCTGCTGGTCGGGCCCACCCGCGCGGTGCTGCGCCCGGTCGCCGTCGGGCTGGTGGCCCGGCGGATGCCGCTGGTGACGGCCGCCACCGGGTACGGCGGTGCGTTCCGCGCGCGGCGGGCCGACTACATTGACGGCGAAGTGGTCGACGTCGACACCGGGTTCGATTCCGGGCTCGACACCGACCCGCCGCGCCTGCCACGACGGCCCGACTGAGCCGCACCGACTGGGACCGAATACCTACGTTGACGACGACACTGCTGTTCAACGGCCGGGTGTACAGCCCGGCGATGCACGATGCCACCGCGATGGCGGTGCGCGACGGCACGGTGATCTGGCTGGGAAGCGACGAGGTCGGTCGCAGCCAGTACCCCGACGCCGAGCTCGTCGACCTGCAGGGCGGCTTCGTCGCCCCGGCGTTCGTCGACAGCCACGTCCACCTCACCGACACCGGGCTCGGGCTGACCGGGCTGGACCTGCGCGCCGCCGGCTCGCTCGAGCACTGCCTGGACCTGGTCGCCGCGCACGCCGCCGCCCACCCCGACGGCCTGCTGTGGGGGCACGGCTGGGACGAGTCCGGCTGGCCCGAGCAGCGCCCGCCGAGCACCGACGAGCTCGACGCGGTGCTCGGCGGCCGGCCCGCCTACCTGGCCCGCGTCGATGTGCACTCCGCCGTCGCCACCAGCGCGCTGCGCGCCGCGGTGGACGGACTGGACCGGCTGGCCGGCTACCACCCGCAGGACCCGCTGACCGCCGCCGCCCACCACGCGGTGCGCGCCGCGGCGGCCGCCGGGCTGTCGGCCGGGCAGCGCCGCGCGGCCCAGCTCGCGGCGCTGGACCACGCCGCCGCCCACGGCATCGTGGCGGTGCACGAGTGCGCCGGGCCGACCATCGGCGGGCTCGACGACTGGCTGTCGCTGCGCGACCTGGAGCACGGGGTGCAGGTCGTCGGCTACTGGGGGCAGGCGGTGGCCACCGCCGCCGAGGCGACCGAGCTGCTCGAGCGCACCGGCGCGCGCGGGCTGGCCGGCGACCTGTTCGTCGACGGCGCGCTCGGCTCCCGCACCGCCTGGCTGCGCGAGCCCTACAGCGACGCCCCGCACAGCTGCGGCAACAGCTACCTGGACGTCGACGCGATCACCGCCCACCTGCACGCCTGCACCGAGGCCGGCATCACCGCCGGCTTCCACGTCATCGGCGACGCCGCGGTGGACGCGGTGGTCACCGCGCTGCAGCAGGTCGTCGACCGGTTCGGCGCCCCGGCGGTGGCCCGCTGCGGGCACCGGCTGGAGCATGTGGAGATGGTCGACGCCCAGCAGGCCGAGCGGCTGGCCGGCTGGGGCGTGATCGCCAGCGTGCAACCGGGCTTCGACGCGCGCTGGGGCGGCACCGAGGGCATGTACGCCCAGCGGCTCGGCCCGGTGCGCGCCCCCCGGCTCAACCCGCTGGCGCTGCTGGCCGCCCAGGGCGTGCCGCTGGCGTTCGGCTCCGACAGCCCGGTCACCGCGATGAACCCGTGGGAGTGGGTGCGCGCCGCGGTCTGGCACCGCACCGCCGAGAGCCGGTTGTCGGCGCGGGCCGCGTTCGCCGCCGCCACCCGGGGCGCCTGGCGGGCCGCCGGGGTGCGCGACGGCATCAGCGGCACCCTGGTGCCCGGCGCCCCGGCCACCTACGCCGTCTGGGACGCCGACGACTTCGAGATCGCCATCCCCGGCTCGGCGCCCGAGGCGCTGCGCTGGTCGATCGACCCGCGCTCGCTGGTCCCCGAGCTGCCGCGGCTGGCCCCCGGCGAGCCGCTGCCGCGCTGCCGACAGACGGTGCACCGAGGTGTCGTCATCCATGGCTGAGGCCCGCCGGGGGCGCGCGCTGCTGGCGTGGCTGCCCCGGCCGGCCGGAGCCGTCGCCGCCGGGGCACTGCTGTGCGCGGCGTTCCCGCCGCTGTCCTGGTGGTACGTCGCGCCGGTGGCGGTCGGGCTGCTGGCCTGGGTGCTCACCCACCCGGCCACCACCCGCGCCGGGGGCTTCGGCTACGGCCTGCTCTTCGGGCTGGCCTGCTACGTGCCGCTGCTGCCGTGGATCAGCGAGCTGGTCGGTGCGCTGCCCTGGCTGGCGCTGGCCGCGGTGCAGGCCCTGTTCTGCGGCCTGTTCGGGTGGGCCGCGACATGGCTGCGCGGGCTGCCCGGCTGGCCGGTGTGGTTCGCCGCGGCCTGGGTGGCGGTGGAGTGGCTGAAGTCGACCGTCCCGTTCGGCGGCTTCCCGTGGGGGGTCGTCGCGTTCAGCCAGACCGACGGCCCGCTGCTGGCGCTGGCCTGGCTGGGCGGGGCGCCGCTGGTGTCGTTCGCGGCGGTGTTCGCCGGCTTCGCCGGGGCCGCGCTGGTGGTCGAGGCGCTGCACTGGGCCCGCCACGAGTCCGGCGACGTCCCGCCGCGGGTGCTGCTGCCCGGCCTCGGGGTGGCGGCGGTGCTGCTGGCCACCGCGCTGGTGTGGCCGCAGGTGCGCCACGTCGGGCTGGTCGAGGACCGCCCGGTCACCGTCGCGGCCGTGCAGGGCAACGTGCCCCGGCTCGGCCTGGACTTCAACGCCCAGCGCCGCGCCGTGCTGGACAACCACGTCCGGGAGACGCTGCGGCTGGCCGCCGACGTGCGGGCCGGCCGCGCCCAGCAGCCCGCCGTGGTGATCTGGCCGGAGAACTCCTCCGACATCGACCCGCTGGTCAACGCCGACGCCGGCACCCAGATCAGCGCCGCCGCCGAGGCCGTCGCCGCGCCCATCCTGGTCGGCGGGGTGGTGCGCACCCCCGGCTACCGGCCGGACTACCCGGAGTCGACGAACTCGGTCATCGTGTGGAACCCGGGCACCGGCCCGGCCGACCGGCACGACAAGCGGATCGTGCAGCCGTTCGGGGAGTACCTGCCGTGGCGCGGCCTGTTCGCCCGGCTGTCGCCCTACGCCGAGCGGGCCGGTTACTTCGTCCCGGGCGACGGCGACGGGGTGGTCCGGGCCGCCGGGATCCCGATCGGGGTGACCACCTGCTGGGAGGTCATCTTCGACCGGGCCGCCCGGCAGTCGGTGCTGGCCGGGGCGCAGCTGCTGGCGGTGCCGACCAACAACGCCACCTTCGACGCGGCGATGAGCGAACAGCAGCTCGCGTTCGCGCGGCTGCGCGCGGTCGAGCACGGCCGCTACGCCGTCGTGGCGGGCACCGTCGGCATCAGCGCGGTGATCGCCCCGGACGGCCGCGTACTGGCCCGCACCGGCTTCTTCGAACCGGCCTACCTCGACGAACAGGTGCGGCTGCGCACCGAGCTCACCCCCGCCACCCGGTGGGGGCCGTGGGTGCAGGCGGCGCTGGTCGCCGTCGGGGTGGGCGCCGTGATCGCCGCCATACTGCACAATGGGGAATTCGTGCGCCGTCTGCGCACGAGCCGGACCACGTCAAAGGAGCGCAATGTCCACCGGTGAGCGAACCGACTCGGCGAGCACCGCGAAGCCGAGTCAACGCACGCTGGTCATCATCCCCACCTTCAACGAGCGGGAGAACCTGCCGCTGATCGTCGGGCGGGTGCACCGGGCGGCTCCACAGGTCCACGTCCTCATCGTCGACGACGGCAGCCCGGACGGCACCGGCGAACTGGCCGACGAGCTGGCCGCCGCCGACCCGGACCGGGTGCACGTCATGCACCGCACCAGCAAGGACGGGCTGGGCGCGGCCTACCTGGCCGGGTTCCGCTGGGGCCTGGGCCGCGGCTACACCGTGCTGGTGGAGATGGACGCCGACGGCAGCCACGCCCCCGAGGAGCTGCACCGGCTGCTCGACGCCGTCGACGCCGGCGCCGACCTGGCCATCGGCTCCCGCTACGTGCCGGGCGGCACGGTGCGCAACTGGCCGTACCGACGGCTGCTGCTGTCGCGCACCGCCAACACCTACTCGCGGCTGCTGCTCGGCGTGGGCATCAACGACATCACCGCCGGCTACCGCGCCTACCGGCGCGAGGTGCTGGAGAAGATCGACCTCGACGCGGTCGACTCCAAGGGGTACTGCTTCCAGATCGACCTGACCTGGCGCGCCATCAACCACGGCTTCACGGTGGTCGAGGTGCCGATCACGTTCACCGAGCGCGAGTTCGGCCAGTCCAAGATGAGCGGCTCCAACATCCGCGAGGCGATGATCAAGGTCGCCGAGTGGGGGATCCGGGGCCGGCTGGACCGGGCCCGCGGCATCGTGCGCTGACCGGGCCCGAACGCGAAAGGCCCCGGCCGATCGGCCGGGGCCTTTGTTTCCGTACGCTCAGCTGCCGGCGCCGCGCCGCTTGGTGCGCAGGATCTCCAGCCGCTCCTTGAGCAGCTCCTCGAGCTCCTCGATGGAGCGCCGCTCCAGCAGCATGTCCCAGTGCGTCCGCGGCGGCTTGGTCTTCTTCGGCTCCGGCGCGTCGCCCTCGAGCAGGACGCCCTCCTGGCCGTTGCGGCACAGCCAGGTGGTCGGGATCTCGGCGTCGTCGGCGAAGGTGACCTCGAAGATCTCGCCGCTCTCGGTGCGGTAGCGTGCGATCTGCCGCGGCGCCAGGTCGTGGTTGCGGTCGGTCTCGTAGCTCACAGCCCCGAGCCGACTCCCTCGCAGGACGCGATCAGCCATCGTCAACACTCCCTCGAAACCTTGTGTGCAGCCCGTTGTGTGCAGCCCGGAGGTTCAACGCACCGACTGCTCGCCGTGTTCCCGACTCGACCGACGATGATACGCGCCGGTGTCGGTCGCCCCGTTTACAGTCGGTGGACGTGGCACGCCGAGCGAAACCGCAGTCCTGCCGCTGGTGCGGGCGGGAGGTCCCGGATGCCGGGCTGGGCCGGCGCCGCCAGTACTGCCGGCAGTCCTGCCGCCAGCGCGCCTACGAGCAGCGCGCGCTGATGCGGGGTAGCTCGCTGCCGCCGGACGCGGTGGTGCTCACCGCCGACGAGGCCGCCGCGCTGTCCGACCGGGTCTACCAGGTGCGCTGCGCCGCCGAGGACGTCGCCACCGCGCTCGAGGAGGGTGCGGACCGCGACGAGCTGCGCCGGCTGTGCACCGAGCTGCTGGCCGCCGCCAAGGCCGCCGACGGCTGGCGCTGACCGGGTTCTCGGCGGCTTTTTCGTCAGGCCGAATCAAACCCTCGAAGCCGGCGCGGCGGCTGCCTAGCGTGACCGGCATCATGACCCTCGAGCCGACCGCATCCCGGGCCCGCTTCTTCTGGTTCCTGCCCACCGCCGGGGACAGCCGCTCGATCGTCGGTGCCTCGCACGCCTCGGCGGAGCTGCCCCGACCGGACGGCTACCGCGCCCCGGACCGGCGCTACCTGGCCGAGGTGGCCCGCGCCGCCGACCGGCTGGGCTTCGAGGGGGTGCTCACCCCGACCGGGACCTGGTGCGAGGACGCCTGGCTGACCGCGGCCACCCTGCTGGGCGAGACCGAGCGGCTGAAGTTCCTGGTGGCGTTCCGGCCCGGGCTGGTGCCGCCGACCCTGGCCGCCCAGCAGGCCGCCACCCTGCAGCGGTTCTCCGGCGGCCGGGTGCTGCTCAACGTCGTCACCGGCGGCGACGACGCCGAACAGCGCCGGTTCGGCGACTGGGTCGGCCACGACGAGCGCTACGCGCGCACCGCCGAGTTCCTGCACATCGTGTCCCGGGTGTGGCGGGGGGAGTCGGTCGACTACGTCGGCAGGTACTACAAGGTCGCCGACGCGCGGGTGTCCGAGCCGCCGGACCCGTTGCCGCGCATCTACTTCGGCGGCTCCTCCGAGCCCGCCCTGCCGGTCGCCGCCGAACATGCCGACGTCTACCTGACCTGGGGCGAACCGCCCGGGCCGGCCGCCGAGAAGATCGCCCGGGTGCGCGAGCTGGCCGCCCGGCGGGGCCGCGCGCCGCGGTTCGGCATCCGGCTGCACACCATCACCCGCGACACCGCGGCGGCGGCCTGGGCCGAGGCCGACCGGCTGGTCGCCGAGCTGCCGGCCGAGCAGATCGCCCGCGCCACCGCGCTGCACCTGCAGTCGCAGTCGGTGGGGCAGCGGCGGATGGCCGAACTGCACGGCGGCCGCACCGACCGGCTGGAGATCTACCCGAACCTGTGGGCCGGGGTCGGCCTGGTGCGCGGCGGGGCGGGCACCGCGCTGGTGGGCAGCCACGAGGAGGTCGCCGACCGCATCCTGGAGTACCACGCGCTGGGCTTCGACGAGTTCATCCTGTCCGGCTACCCGCACCTGGAGGAGGCGTACTGGTTCGCCGAGGGGGTGCTGCCGATCCTGCGCCGCAAGGGTGTGGCCTGAGCGCTCAGGCCGGGCGGCACCAGTACTTGCGGCCCACCCCGGCCGGCGGGTCGGTGGGCTGCAGGCAGCCGAACGGCTCGACACCGTCGGTGCTGAACCGCACCGCCGAGCGGTGCGCGTAGTTGATGCAGTACAGCCCGGCCAGATCCGACCGGCAGCGGTAGTCGCCGAACGCCAGTGACCGGCCGTAGGGCAGGTCCGGGCCGGTGCCGGCGTCGAACCGGCCCGGATCGCCGTGTACCGACCCGATCAGCAGCGTCGGCCCGTCGAAGTCGATCCAGTTGCCCTTCCACTCGCCGTACACGTCGTCCGGCGGTGCGGGCGGGTCGGCCAGCGTCACCAGGCAGGCCAGCGCGCCGCCGGCACGCCGGTCGGTCATGCAGTTGGCCATCCCGCCCGGGGTGACGAACGCGACGTCCTCGCCGAGGTCGGTGACCCGGCCCTCCCGGGTGGCGGTGTGGAACCGCGCCGGCTGGTCCGGTTCGCCCGCCTCGATCCAGGCCTGTACCTGCGCGATCGACGCCCCGGGTGCGGGCGGGGCGATCGGTGCGGCGGCGGTCGTGGTGGTCGGCGTCGGCCGGCCGCCGGACGGCGCCGGATCGGCCGCGCGGGGTTGGCCGGTGGTCGGCTGCGAGCACGCCACCAGCAGCAGGCCGGTGGCCACCACGACGACAAGGCGCATACCGGCCAGGCTAGCCGCGACACGCGAGGAGGCCGGTCAGGCGCGGCCGGGAACGTGTTCTACGGTCGAGCAATGCACGAACGCACGGTTCGGGTCACGATCGACTCCGGCACGATCGAGGGATTCACCCGTGACGGCGTGCACCGCTGGCGCGCCATCCCGTACGCCCGCCCGCCGGTGGGGCCGTTGCGCTTCCGCGCGCCGCAGCCGGTGCAGCCCTGGTCGGGGGTGCGGCCCTGCCACGGGTTCCGCTACTGCGCCCCGCAGCGCAAGGTGTACACCGCGCTCGGGCCGGGCCGGTTCCAGCCGATGAGCGAGGACTGTCTGACGCTCAACGTCACCGCCCCGGAGTGGACCCCGGAGCGGGCGCTGCCGGTGCTGGTGTTCATCCACGGCGGCGGCTACATCCTGGGCTCCTCGGCCACCCCGATCTACGACGGCGCATCGCTGGCCCGGCACGGCTGCGTGTTCGTGTCGGTGAACTACCGGCTGGGCGCGCTGGGCTGCCTGGACCTGTCGTCGCTGTCCACGCCCGAGGTGACCATCGAGGACAACCTGTTCCTGCGCGACCTGGTGGCCGCGCTGCGGTGGGTGCGCACCAACATCTCGGTGTTCGGCGGCGACCCGGACAACGTCACGATCTTCGGGGAGAGCGCCGGTGCGCACGCGGTGGCCACCCTGCTGGCCGTCCCGGAGGCCGCCGGCCTGTTCCACCGGGCGATCTCGGAGAGCCCGGCCGCCGGGCTGGCCGGCGACCCGCAGACCGCCGCACAGTACGCCAAGCGGTTCGCCGCGCTGCTCGGCGCCGACGAGTCCTCGGCGGCCGAGGCGCTGCTGGCCGCCCGCCCGGCCGACCTGGTGGTGGCGGTGGAGCAGCTGATCAAGCAGGGCGAGCAGGACATGCTCGGCGCGTTCGCGGTCGGGCCCACCTACGACACCGAGTACCTGCCGGTGGAGCCGGTGCAGGCGATGCGCACCGGCCGGGCCCACCCGGTGCCGCTCATCGTCGGGTCCAACGCCGAGGAGGGCCGCCTGTTCACCCGCTTCCTCAAGCTGCTGCCGATGAACCAGCCGGCCATCGAACGCCTGTTGGCGCGGGTGGATCCGCAAGTGCGGCAACGTATCCTGGCCGCCTATCCGGACTATCCGCGGCCCGAGGCGTGCGTGCGGCTGGGCGGGGACTTCGCCTTCGCCTCGGCGGTGTGGCAGATCGCCGAGGCGCACAGTGCCCACCAGCCGACCTACGTCTACCGCTACGACTTCGCCCCGCGGGCGCTGCACCTGGCCGGGCTGGGTGCCACCCACGCCATCGAGCTGTTCGCGGTGTTCGACGTCTACCGCACCGGCTTCGGCCGGCTGCTCACCGCGGCCGGCGACCGCCGGGCCGCGCTGCGGGTCAGCGACGAGGTGCAGGCCCGCTGGCGCGAGTTCGCCCGCTCCGGGCAGCCCGGCCGGGACTGGCCGCGCTACTCGGCCGACCAGCGGGCGGTGCTGGTGTTCGACCGGCGGCCCCGGGTGGAGCACGACCCGAACGCCGAACGGCGGGCGGCCTGGGCGGATTTCACCCTGGTTTGACAGTCGTCAACATTTCCGTTCAAAACGACCTCGGGCCGTGCGGCGGGTGCCTATCGTGATCGCGTGCAGCACACCGTGAACCGGGTCATCGAACGTCCCGACGAACTGTCCGCCGAGTGGTTGACCACCGTCCTGTCCGCCGGTACCGTCGCCGACTTCGACTACGAACGGATCGGCACCGGCCAGATGAGCGAGTGCTACCGGGTGCGGTTGCGCTACGCCGCGGGCAGCGGTCCGTCCTCGGTGGTGCTGAAGGTGGCCGCCAGCGACCCGACCAGCCGGCAGACCGGGCTGGCGATGGGGCTCTACGAGCGGGAGGTGCGGTTCTACACCGACATCGCGCCCCGGCTGTCGGACGGGCCGATCGCGCCCTGCTACCACGCCGCCTACGACCCCGACACCGGCGCCTTCGACCTGCTGCTCGGCGACGCCGCCCCGGCCCAGGTCGGTGACGAGATCCGCGGTGCCACAGCCGAAGAGGCCGTACTCGCGCTGACCCAGCTGGGGCGGGTGCACGGCCCGCTGCTGGGCCGCGACGCGCTGTCCGACGCGGCCTGGCTGGACCGCGACGCCCCGATCAACCAGGCGCTGATCGGCGCGCTGTGGGCCGGGTTCCGCGACCGCTACGGCGACCGCATCACCGACGACCAGCGCCGGGTGTGCGAGCGGCTGGTCGCCTCGTTCGACGCCTGGCTGGCCACCGAGAAGGCCACCGCGCTGCCCGGCCTGGTGCACGGCGACTACCGACTGGACAACATGCTGTTCGGGCGGGACGGCGCCGACCGGCCGCTGACCGTGGTGGACTGGCAGACCGTCACCCGCGGCCCGGCGCTGACCGACGTCGCCTACTTCATCGGCTGCGCGCTGCCGACCGAGACCCGCCGCGCCCACTACGACGACCTGCTGCGCGCCTACCACGCCGGGCTCGGCCCGGATCCGGCGCTGACTCTCGACGAGGTGCGCGAGGGGGTGCGCCGGGAGGCGTTCTTCGGCGTGACGATGGCCGTCGTGTCGGCGATGCTGGTGGAGCGCACCGAGCGCGGCGACGAGATGTTCCTGACCATGCTGGAGCGGCACTGCAGCCACGTGCTCGACACCGACGCGCTGGACGTGCTGCCCGCCCCGACGACCCCCGAGCCGCTGCGGCCGGAGCCGGCCGACGAGGAGGACCACCCGGCCACCGGCGATGCCCTGTTCAACGAGAGCTGGTACTTCGACTTCGTCGATCCCGCACAGGATCTCGGCGGCTGGGTGCGGCTCGGGCTGATGCCCAACGCCGGGCAGGCGTGGGTCAACGCGCTGCTGTGCGGCCCGGACATGCCGACCTACGCGATCGCCGAGTTCGACGCCCCGCTGCCCGAGGACTTCCACCGGACCCGAACCGGCACAACCGAACTCACCATGGAGGCGACCGAACCGCTGCGCACCTACCGGGTGGCGGTGCGGGGCCGCGGCCGGGCCTACGACGACCCGGCCGCCCTGCTCGCCGGCGGCACCGGCCGGGAGGTCGAGCTGGAGATGGAGCTGGAGTTCACCACCGTCGGGGTGCCCTACCAGTACCGCATCACGCCCCGCTACGAGATCCCGTGCACGGTGACCGGCACGGTCCGCGCCGGCGGGCGCAGCTGGCGGCTGGCGGCGGTGCCCGGCCAGCGCGACCACTCCTGGGGGGTGCGCGACTGGTGGGGGATGGAGTGGGTGTGGAGCGCGCTGCACCTCGACGACGGCACCCACCTGCACGGGGTGGACGTGCGCATCCCCGGCGCGCCGCCGCTGGGGGTGGGCTACGCCCAGCGCGAGGGCGAACCGCTGGTGGAGCTGACCGGGGTGACCGCGCAGGCCGAGTTCGCCGACTCCGGGCTGCCGTCATCAACCGCCATCGCGCTGCAGCCGATCGAGCTGACCGCCACCGTCGACATCCGCGGCCTGGCCCCGGTGCGGCTGGTCTCGCCCGACGGCAAGGTCGCGCAGTTCCCGCGCGCCTGGGCGGCGGTCACCACCAGCGACGGCCGCACCGGCCACGGCTGGGTGGAGTGGAACCGCGTCGTCGGCTGACCCACCCCCCATCTCCCGCGAGCGACCGTGTCTGCACGGCGACACGCCGGGCCGGGGTGGCACGATCCGGTCGCTCGGGCAAGCTTGAGCGCCATGGTGGTGCTCAAGTCCGTGCTGCTGTTCCTGTTCGCCGCGCTGCTGGAGATCGGCGGCGCCTGGCTGGTCTGGCAGGGCGTGCGGGAACACCGCGGCTGGCTGTTCGTCGGGCTCGGCGTGCTCTCGCTGGGCGCCTACGGCTTCGTCGCCGCGTTCCAGCCCGACGCCCACTTCGGCCGGGTGCTGGCCGCCTACGGCGGGGTGTTCATCGCCGGATCGCTGGTCTGGGGCATGGTCGCCGACGGGTTCCGGCCCGACCGCTGGGACGTCGCCGGTGCCCTGGTCTGCCTGCTCGGCGTCGCGCTCATCATGTACGCCCCGCGGTAGGGGCTAGAGGTGGGCCGAGTCGTCGTCGAGGTCGTCGCGGGACAGCCCCATCGGGGTGACCGCCGGCACGTCGCCAGCCGCCACCACCGCCCGGGTCAGCGGTGTGAGCGCCCGGAACAGCGTCTCCACCTCGTCGTCGGTGAGCGCGTCGAGCGCGGCGAGGGCCAGTTCGTCGGTGCGGTCCTCGATGCGCTGCTTGAGCGCCGCACCCGCGGCGGTGAGCGCACCCGAGTCGTCCAGCAGCCCACGCTCGGCCAGCCCGGCGCACACCTGCGCCCACTGCGCCTCGTCGTAGTCGCGGCTGCGCATGATCATCTCCCGCGGCACCCGGCCGGCCGCGGCATGCAGCACGTTGCACTCCCGGCCGCTGACACCCTCGGCCACCAGCACCGCCACATGCCCGTCGCCGCGGTGCTCGCGCAGCAGCGTGGTGGCGTGCCAGAGCCGGGCCAGCGGTTGCTCCGGCCAGTCCAGCGCCAGGTTCGCCGCGAACAGCGGCCGCCCGTCGACCGGGGCGGCCACCGCCGCCCTGGCCGCCAGATCGGCTGCGGTGCGGACGGATTCGTCGTCGTCGCGCAGCCCGTACCGGTGCAGCGCGGCCACCGCGGTCGCCAACCGGGTGCGCAGCACGGCGGCGGGCGGGGCGATCTCCCAGGCCGCCGGCAGCGCCTTGGCCACCCGGTGCGCGGCGAAGTTGTAGAACACCGCGGCCACCACCTCCGCCGGCACCGGGCCCAGCGGTGCGGACCGGGCGGCGAAGTAGCCCGCCCAGAACCCGCGGTAGCCGAGCGCCTCGAGGCCGGAGCGGGCCTCCGGGGTGAAGTAGGTGACGCCGTGCACGGGTTCGAAGCGGTCGAAGAAGCGGCGGGCCAGTCGGGCCGTCCTACCGCCAACCGTTCCACCCATGTCCCGCAGTCAATACCCGGCGGCGGGCACGCAGGTACGGAATGCTGTGTGATGTCATGCACATTCGGCTGACGGCACCGCCGGTCGTGGTGATGGGCGTCGCCGGCGCGGGCAAGTCCGTGGTGGGTGCGGCGCTGGCGCGGCGGCTCGGGGTGCCGTTCGCCGACGCCGACGATCTGCACCCGGCGGCCAACATCGCCAAGATGGCGGCCGGCCGGCCGCTCGACGACGCCGACCGCCGGCCGTGGCTGGACGCGGTCGGTCGCTGGCTGGCCGCCCACCGCGACGGCGGGGTGATGGCCTGCTCGGCGCTGCGCCGCCGCTACCGCGACCGGCTGCGCCGATGCTGTCCCGATGTCGAATTCGTCCACCTGTCCGGCCCGTTCGCGCTCATCGCGAGCCGGGTGGCGAACCGGCCGGACCATTTCATGCCGGCCGCGCTGCTGCGGTCGCAGTTCGAGACCCTCGAGCCGCTCGAACCCGACGAGGCCGGGCTGACCGTCGCCCTGGACCGTCCCGCGGGAGCGCCGCTCGCCGTCGACGAGATCGTCGCGCTGTGCCTGGACCGGTACCGCCGCTGACGGGGCGTCAGTGCCGGCGGCGGAGTTCCCGGCGGGCCACGTCGGCCAGGTGTCCGCTGCGATCGCGCGCGGTCGCGGAGAGCTCGGGTGCCTTTTCGCGGGCCACCTCGGCGAGCTCGGCGCCGCGTTCGCGCGCCACGGCGGCGAGCTCGGGTGCCTTTTCGCGGGCCACCTCGGCCAGTTCCGCGCCGCGCTCCCGGACGACCGCGGCGAGCTCCGGGGCCTTTTCCCGCACCACCGCAGCAAGCGCCGCTCCGTGTTCCTTGGTCGCGGTCGCAAGCGCCGCTCCGTGC
>NZ_CALDGS010000145.1 GCF_937941905.1 uncultured Mycolicibacterium sp.
ACCAGCTGAAGGTCAGGTCGCCGGGCAGGTTGCCGCCCTTGGCGCCGATGTAGGGCCACACCGTGCGGTCCAGCGTGATGCCGGGAACCGCGGAGAGGATGTCGCGCACCGGCGCGGCCGGGCCGACCGCGGCCCGCTGCAGCGCCACGTGCAGCCGGCAGATGTCCTCGGCGCTGCCGTACCACTCGGCGCCGTAGGCCGAGCCGGGGCTGAAGGTGCGGTCCGGGTCGGGGTTGAGCGGCCGTTCGTCGGCCTCCGCGAGCAGCCGGGCGCGGTCGGCACGGGACGCGTTCTTCCACCGCTCGCGCAGGTCGGGCTCGCCCCAGCCGACCGAGAACAGCTCGTGCATGGTCGGGAACGGCCGCATGCTCTCCGGGTCGTGGTGGCCGGCGGCCACCAGGGCGCGCTCCACCGCCTCACGGCCCACCCGCTCGATGAGCAGGTCGGTCGCGACGTTGTCGCTCACCGAGATCATCTGCTGGGCGGCCCAGCGCACCGAGACCCGCGCCCCGGGCTGCAGCTCCTCCATCACCGTCGAGCCCAGCGCCTTGGCCCGCTCGGTGAGCACCAGTTCCTCGTCCCAGGACAGCGTGCCGGCCTTGACCGCGTCGGCCACCGCGAGCAGCACGTACAGCTTGAAGATCGACGCCAGCGGCAGCGACTCGGCGGTGTTGGCGCCGGCCAGCCGGTGGCAGCGGCCGTCGGCGACGCGGGCCACCTGATAGGAGTAGCGGGCGCCGGAGGCGCCCAGCACGGCGTCGATGTCGGCCCAGTCGCCGATCCGCGGCGGATGCAGGGTAACGGTGAACTCGTCGACCAGGGTGTCGCCGTCGACGCTCAGCTCGATGTCGTGCTCGGCGCCGTAGGCGTTGTGCACCCGCAGCGCGGCCGACCCGGCGCCGATCTCGACGTGCTCCAGCGTGACCGGACGGTCCCACCACAGCGGGTCCATCCCGGCGATGGTCTCCTCGACCGCCTCCGGGGTGGCCAGCGTCGAGACATTGCCGTGCCCGATCGGCCAGTCCGAGTTGAGCATGTCCATGACCTGCTTGGCCCGCATGCCCTGAGGGGTGCCGGTCGGGATGTGCGCGCCGTAGGAGGGCGCGTCGGCGGCCGGGGCCGCCGGGCCCGACGGGTCACCGCTGCAACCGCCCGCCAGCAGGGCGAGGGCGGCGGCAGCGGCCATCCACCGTCCGGTTCGCCGAAGGTCAGTTCTGCTCGGCGCCGGGGGCAACGTCGAGCACGACCTCGAATTCGAGCAGCTGCGCACCGGTGGCCACCGGGTTGCGGTGCTCACCCTTGTGTGCCTCGATCGCCGGGCCGTTGGCCCAGGCCTGGAAGGCCTCCTCGGATTCCCAGTGCGTCACCACGAAGTAGCGGTTCTCGCCCTTGACCGGGCGCAGCAGCTGGAAGCCCAGGAAGCCCGGCTGGGTGTCCACGGCGTGGGCGCGGTGTGCGAAGCGCTTCTCCAGCTCCGGCCCGGCGCCCTCGGGAACCTCGATTGCGTTGATCTTCACGACCGCCATGGCTGCCAGGCTACCCGCTGGGCCGGATCGGCATGATGACCACCATGGACGGCCGACTGCTCACCGACCGGGGCGGCCGGGGGCGCCCCCTGGTGCTGGTGCACGGACTGATGGGGCGGGGCAGCACCTGGTCGCGGCAGGTGCCGTGGCTGGCGCGGCTGGGCCGGGTCTACACCTACGACGCGCCCTGGCACCGCGGCCGCGGGGTGGTCGACCCGCACCCGATCAGCACCGAGCGGTTCGTCGCCGACCTGGCCGACGCGGTGGCCGGTCTCGGTGAGCCGGCCGTGCTGATCGGCCACTCGATGGGCGGGCTGCACTCGTGGTGTCTGGCCGCCGAACGCCCGGAGCTGGTGGCCGCACTGGTGGTGGAGGACATGGCGCCGGACTTCCGCGGCCGCACCACCGGGCCGTGGGAGCCGTGGATGCACGCCCTGCCCGTCGAATTCACCTCGGAGCAGCAAGTGCTCGCCGAGTTCGGGCCGGTGGCCGGGCGGTACTTCCTGGAGGCGTTCGACCGCACCGAGACCGGCTGGCGGCTGCACGGGCACCGCCGGCGCTGGATCGAGATCGCCGCCGAGTGGGGCCGGCGCGACTACTGGGCGCAGTGGGCGGCGGTGCGGGCGCCGGTGCTGCTCATCGAGGCCGGCGACTCGGTGGCCCCGGCCGGGCAGATGCGCCGGATGGCCGAGCTCGGCCACGACGTCAGCTACGTGCGCATCGAGGGGGCGGGCCATCTGGTGCACGACGACGCCCCGCAGCCCTACCGGCAGGCGGTCGAGGCGTTCCTAGCGGCGCTCGCCGAGCGCGCCTGACGACGGCCAGGCCGGGTGCCGCTCGAACCGGGCCCGGACGGCGGCGGCCTCGGCGGCCATCCGGTCCAGGTCGCGGTCGCCGGTGGGGGGAATGCCGGGCGGTGGCCACCGCGTTGTGAACCGGTGGTGCAGCCAGGCGATGGCGCCGGAGAGCGCGACAGGGGAGATCAGGATGGAAAGTGCCAGTGCGGTGGTCATGGCAGAAATGATTCGCCCGCTCAGATCCTGCCAACAGTGGCAGAAGTGACCACTACCGCTAAGATCCTGCCATGACGATTCGCAGCGTATCGACGCTCGTGCTCGACGGGGTGTCCATGTTCGAGTTCGGCGTCGTCTGCGAGGTGTTCGGCGTCGACCGCTCCGACGACGGGGTGCCGACGTTCGACTTCAAGGTGTGCGGCCCGGAACCGGGCCGGCGGCTGCGCACCTCGGTGGGCGCCACCCTCACCCCCGACCACGGTCTGGACGCGCTGCTCGGCGCCGACCTGGTCGCCATCCCCGCCATTCCCGGCTACGACGCCGGCTATCCGCAGGACGCGCTGGACGCGGTGCGCGCGGCCTACGACGGCGGGGCCACCGTGCTGACCGTGTGCTCGGGTGCGTTCGTCGCCGGTGCGGCCGGGCTGCTCGACGGCCGGCCCTGCACCACGCACTGGCTGCACGCCGACGAACTGGCCCGCCGCCACCCGACCGCGCGGGTGGACCGCAACGTGCTCTACGTCGACGACGGCAACCTGATCACCAGCGCCGGCACCGCAGCCGGCATCGACGCCGCCCTGCACCTGGTGCGCCGCGAGTTCGGGGCCGAGATCGCCAACAAGATCGCCCGCCGCATGGTGGTGCCGCCGCAGCGCGAGGGCGGGCAGCGCCAGTACATCGAGATGCCGGTGCCGCACCGCTGTTCGGAGGGGTTCGCCCCGCACCTGGACTGGATCCTGGCCAACCTGGACAAACCGCACACCGTGGCCAGCCTGGCGCGGCGGGCCAACATGTCGGCCCGCACCTTCGCCCGCCGGTTCGTCGAGGAGACCGGCCGCACCCCGATGCAGTGGGTGACCGACCAGCGGGTGCTCTACGCGCGCCGGCTGCTCGAGGAGACCGACCTCGACATCGACCGCGTCGCCGCGCGCTGCGGGTTCGGCACCGCCACCCTGCTGCGGCACCACTTCCGCCGGATGATCGGGGTCACCCCGTCGGACTACCGGCGCCTCTTCGCCCGCACCGACACCCGGCAGTCGGCCTGAACCGTAGCCGGGTGGCGATCCCGGCCGGACCGGTGACCCGAGCGCAGCCTCAATCGCCCTCGCCGGCGAGCGCGAACCGGCCGTCGGCGGTCTGCTCGACCAGCCCGTCGACCAGCAGCGAGTCCAGCGCGCGGGCGCGCTGGGCGGGGTCGACGGGCCAGGCCCGGTCCAGCTCGGTCCTGGGCACCGGGCCGGAACTGGCCCGCAGCACGTCCAGCAACCGGCCGCGGGCCTGCCGGTCGGTACCGGCGTAGCGCTGGGTGCGGCGCACCGGCGCACCGGGCGGCCGGCCCAGCGCCCGCCACCGGCAGGCCGACAGCGGGCACGCCTCGCAGCGCGGCGTCTTGGCGGTGCACACGATCGCGCCGAGTTCCATCAGGGCGGCGGAGAACCGCGGCGCGCGCTCGTCGTCGGGCAGCAGTGCGGCCACCTCGTCGAGGTCGCGGGCGCTCGGCGGGGCGTCGGCGCGGCCGTGCACCACCCGCGTCACCACCCGGCGCACGTTGGTGTCGACCACCGGCACCCGCTGTCCGTAGGCGAAACAGGCCACCGCGCGGGCGGTGTAGGCGCCGATGCCGGGCAGCGTCAGCAGGGTGTCGACGTCGTCGGGCACCACGTCGTCGTACTCGGTGGCGATCACCGTCGCGCACTCGTGCAGCCATTTGGCCCGCCGCGGGTAGCCCAGCTTGCCCCAGGCCCGCAGCACGTCGGCCGGGCCGGCCGCGGCCGTCGCCGACGGGGTGGGCCAGCGCGCCACCCACGCGGTCCAGATCGGCTCCACCCGGGACACCTGGGTCTGCTGCAGCATGAACTCGCTGACCAGGATCTGCCACGGCGTCACGCCCGGCCGCCGCCACGGCAGGTCGCGCCGGGCGCGGTCGAACCAGTCCAGCAGTTCGGTGGGCGCGATGCTCATGCCGGCCGGTTCATCCTCCCCGCCGCCGGTCGTGACGTGCGGCACAATGGCGGGCATGCCCAACACCAGCCCGGTGACCGCGTGGAAAGCACTCAAGGAGGGTAACGAGCGCTTCGTCGCGGGCCGCCCGGAACATCCCAGCCAGAGCATCGAGCACCGGGCCAGCCTGGCGGCCGAGCAGCGCCCCACCGCGGTGGTGTTCGGCTGCGCCGACAGCCGGGTGGCCGCCGAGATCATCTTCGACCAGGGCCTCGGCGACATGTTCGTGGTGCGCACCGCCGGGCACGTCATCGACTCCTCGGTGCTGGGCTCGATCGAGTACGCGGTCACCGTGCTGAACGTGCCGCTGATCGTGGTGCTCGGCCACGACAACTGCGGCGCGGTCAAGGCCACCCTGTCCGCGCTGGACGAGGGGGTGGTGCCGGGCGGCTACGTCCGCGACGTGGTGGAGCGGGTGACCCCGTCGATCCTGCTGGGCCGCCGCGACGGGCTGACCCGGGTCGACGAGTTCGAGGCCCGCCACGTCAATGAGACCGTGCACCAGCTGCGCAACCGCTCGATCGTGGTGGCCGAGCGGATCGAGACCGGCACCCTGGCGGTGGCCGGCGTCACCTACCACCTGGCCGACGGCCGTGCGCAGCTGCGGCACCATCTGGGTGATATCGGCGAAACCTGACCGCGACACGCCGCGCGGATCGAGCCCTCCCGCCTGACCTGCCCTTACCGTGGGTGTCGTGCCCATCGACCTCGAACCGCAAGGCCCGCTCCCGCGCGAGATCTACTGGCGCCGGAGAGCCGTGGCGCTTGGCATCGCGGTTCTGGTGATCGGCATCATCGTGGCCGTCGTGGTGGTCGTGTTCAACAACAGCGGCAGCAGGTCGGAGAACACCGCCGCCGAGCAGCCGGTGCCCACCGAGGAGGCCGAGCCGGAGCCCACCCCGACCCCGTTGCCGGGGGAGGACCCGGAGGTCAAGACGCCGATCCAGCCGCCGCCGCAGCAGCAGCCGCAGACCCCGACGCCGACGACGGCCGTCACCCCGCCGCCCCCGCTGAAGGAGGGCGACGACTGCCCGGACTCCACGTTGGCGGTCAAGGGCTACACCAGCCAGCCCCAGTACGTGCTCGGCGACCAGCCGAAGTTCACCATGGTGGTCACCAACATCGGGCTGGTGGCCTGCAAGCGCGACGTGGGCGCGGCGGTGCTGGCCGCCTACGTGTACTCGCTGGACAACCAGCGGCTGTGGTCGAACCTGGACTGCGCGCCGTCCAACGAGACGCTGATCAAGACGTTCAACCCGGGTGAGCAGGTGACCACCGAGGTGACCTGGACCGGGATGGGGTCGCAGCCGGGCTGCCCGCTGCCGCGCCAGCCCATCGGCCCGGGCACCTACAACCTGGTGGTGCAGCTGGGCAACCTGCGCTCCGCGGCGGTGCCGTTCGTCATCGCCGAGGCGGCACCACCGCCCGCACCCGCGCCGGAGGCGCCGGAGGCCCCGGCGCCCGCCCCCGGCGCCTGAGCCCCCGATCTGCCCGCCTCTCTCCCGCGAGCAGACGCCAACACCCCCTGTGGAGCCCGTCCCGGGGGGTGTTCGCGTCTGCTCGCCGGAACGGGTCAGCCCAGTCGGTCGGCGATGGTGGACTCGGCCAGCTGGGACAGGCCCTCGCGGATGTGCCGGGCCCACATCGAGCCGATGCCGTCGACCGACTGCAGGTCCTGGGCGCTGGCCGCCAGCAGCCCCTGCAGCGACCCGAACGACCGCACCAGCAGGTCCACGTGGGCGAACTGCAGCCGCGGGATGCCGGCCATCGCCCGGTAGCCGCGCGCCGACAGCGAGGAGTCCTGCGCCTCCGGGGTGGACGGGTAGCCGAACACCCGGGCCAGCACGGTGGGGTCGAGCAACTCGTTGTCGGACAGGGTGTCGAGCTCCTCGAGCGTCGCGGCGACCTGCTCGTCGCTGGGCGGGTCCGGGTTGGCGTGGTAGTCCCGCACGATCAGTTCGCGGGCCAGGTCGTTGTCGCCGACCAGCTCGTCGAGCTGCAGCTTGATCTGCCGGCCGTCGGTGCCGAGTTCGACCACCGCCGCGTCGATCTCCTGGCTGATCCGGCGCACCATCTCCAGCCGCTGCACCACCGTCATCACGTCGCGCAGCGTGACGAAGTCCTCGATCTCGGCGGCCGAGAGCTGCCGGTTGACCTCGTCGAGCCGGGACTTGTAGCGCTCCAGCGTGGCGATGGTCTGGTTGGCCCGGGACAGGATGGTCGCCGAGTCCGGCACCACGTGCCGCTCCCCGGAGACGTAGACGGTGACGATGTTCATCGAGTGGCTCACCGAGATCACCGGGTAGCCGGTCTGGATCGCGGTGCGCTCGGCCGAGCGGTGCCGGGTGCCGGACTCGTCGGTGGGGATGGACGGATCCGGCACCAGCTGCACGTTGGCGCGCAGGATGCGCGAGCCGTCGCTGGACAGCACCACCGCGCCGTCCATCTTGGCCAGCTCGCGCAGCCGGGTGGGGGAGAACCGGACGTCCAGCTCGAACCCGCCGTCGCAGATCGCCTCCACGCTCTCGTCGTGGCCGAGCACGATCAGGGCGCCGGTGCGGCCGCGCAGGATGCGCTCCAGCCCGTCGCGCAGCGGTGTGCCGGGTGCGAGCCGTCCCAGTGTTTCGCGCAGCGTCGCCCGCGCCGGGTGCGCTCCGTGGTGTTCGGCGCGCATGCCCTGCTTGACGGCCATACCCTCTGCATCCCCTCCTCGTCGTGGCTGCTGTCAGCGATCCTTGCCGAAGTCGCGCAGCACCCGCAACGCGGCGGTGATGTTCTCGGCGGTGATGGCACGCAGCCCCGCGGGGGCCGCGGTGAGGCCGGGCGGCACGATCGCGGTGGTGAACCCGAGCCGGGCCGCCTCGGCGAGCCGGCGGTCCATGCCGGTGACCCGGCGCAGGTCGCCGGCCAGCCCGACCTCGCCGATCGCCACCGCCGTCGACGGCAGCGGCAGGTCGGTGTAGGCCGACGCGATGGCCAGCGCCACCGCCAGGTCCGAGGAGGAGTCGGTCAGCCGCATCCCGCCCACGGTGGACAGGTAGATGTCGTTGGTGCCGACCGGCAGCCGGGCCCGCTTCTCCAGCACCGCGGTGATCATCGCGGCCCGGGAGGCGTCGATGCCGCTGACCGCGCGGCGCGGGGTGCCGGTGGCCGGGGATCCGATCAGTGCCTGCACCTCGCCGATCAGCGGCCGCTTGCCGTCCAGCGTCACCGTCACCGCGGTCCCCGACACCGGTGCCGGCCGCTGGTCCAGGAACAGCCCGGACGGGTCGGCCACCCCCTCGATGCCGTTGTCGTGCATCAGGAAACAGCCCACCTCGTCGGCGGCGCCGAAGCGGTTCTTGACCCCGCGCACCATGCGCAGCGCGGAGGTGCGGTCGCCCTCGAAGTGCAGCACCACGTCGACGAGGTGCTCCAGCGACCGCGGCCCGGCGATCGCGCCGTCCTTGGTGACGTGGCCGACCAGGATCATCGCCACCCCGGTGGTCTTGGCGGCCATGGTCAGCGCCGTGGTCACCGCGCGCACCTGGGTGACGCCGCCGGTCACCCCGTCGGCCTCGGTGGTGGACATGGTCTGCACCGAGTCGACCACCACCAGGCTGGGCCGCACCGCGTCGATGTGGCCCAGCGCGACCTGCAGGTCCGACTCGGCGGCCAGGTACATCTCGTCGTGGGTGCAGCCGGTGCGTTCGGCGCGCAGCCGGATCTGGCCGGCCGACTCCTCACCGGACAGGTAGAGGGCCCGCCGCCCGGAGCGCGCCCAGCGGTGCGCGACCTCCAGCAGCAGGGTGGACTTGCCGACCCCGGGGTCGCCGGCCAGCAGCGTGACCGACCCCGGCACCAACCCACCGCCCAGCACCCGGTCGAGTTCGTCGACCCCGGTGGGGAAGTGCCGGGTGGTGCCCGGGTCGATGGCCGTGATGGGCACGGCCGGGGAGCTCGGCGCGACGGCGCGGTGGGTGGCGGGGGCGCTCGGCGCCGCCACCGTCACCTCCTCGACGGTGCCCCAGGTACCGCAGTCCGGGCAGCGGCCGACCCACTTCGGGGTGACGTGGTGGCACTCCGAGCAGCGGTACTGCGCGCGTGTTCTCGATCCGGCTCTGGCCACGTCGCGACGCTACCGGCCGCCACCGACAACCGGCGGGAGGCTCAGTGGCCCTCGCGGTGCACGACGGTGGCGTCGCGGCGCGGCGCGTCACCCGCCGAGATCGGCACGTCGACCTTGATCTCGCCGGCCTTCTCGAAGGTGAAGGTGAACGGGTAGAGCAGGCCGTTGGAGATCGGCTTGGTCAGGGTGACCTCGGCCGTCTCCACGTCGGCCGCCTCCACCTCGGTGACCTCGTCCTGGCCGTCGGGGGTGCCGACGATGAGCACCCCGCCCGCGGGCACGGTGCCGTCACCGGTCAGGCTCACCTCGCCGACCTCGGAGGTGACCGACACCAGCTTGTCCTCGGTGTCGGGCGAGTTGTTGGCGGCCACGAACAGCAGCTCGACCTCGGTGCCCGGCTCGACGGCGTCCGACTCCTGCTCGGCGCGCAGATGCACGTTGCGCAGCATGATGGCGCCCACGGACGCGTTGGTGCCGTTGATGGCCGGCTCCTGGGTGGTCATCTGGGAGATTTGCCCCGAACCGCACCCGGTGAAGGCCATTGCGGCGACCAGCCCGCACGCGGCCAGACCGGACGTGACGAAGCGCCTTGGGTTGCGGTTCACGCGTAGCCTCCTGCTAAGCCGACGACGACCGTGCGGTCGCGGTAGTTCGACACTGTGACCACGCCACGATGGTGTGTCACCGTGACGGGGTCGCGGCATATCGACTATGCACAGTAGTAGGTGCCGTTCGCGCGGGGAAGACGAGGGCACCGCGGTGTGGTGCGGCGGCGGGTGGGCACGCGCGGTCGCGGCCCCCGCTCGCTGCGGTTTCGTCGGCTTCGGGTGCCCTGCAACGGGGTTGGCGGGCCGGGCCGCTCCCGCCCCGGCCGGGGCCGGGTCACCGACGTGACGCATGGCACGAAAACGTCGGCATGTCAACCCCTCATCTTCACCCGGATAGGCCCTGACCAGCATCGTTGTCGGGCGCGTGTCGCCGCCCGCGTGTTAGACTCGAGTGGTGAAAGGGGCTCGAATCTGATGAATTTCAAGGTCGGTGACACCGTCGTTTATCCGCATCACGGTGCCGCGTTGATCGAGGCGATCGAAACCCGGACCATCAAGGGGGAGACCAAAGAGTATCTCGTCCTGAAGGTTGCGCAGGGCGATCTGACCGTTCGAGTGCCCGCTGAGAACGCCGAGTACGTCGGTGTGCGGGACGTGGTCGGGCAGGAGGGCCTCGACAAGGTCTTCCAGGTGTTGCGGGCACCGCACACCGAGGAGCCGACCAACTGGTCGCGCCGCTACAAGGCGAATCTGGAGAAGCTGGCCTCCGGCGACGTGAACAAGGTCGCCGAGGTCGTCCGCGACCTGTGGCGTCGCGATCAGGAGCGGGGCCTGTCGGCCGGCGAGAAGCGCATGCTCGCCAAGGCGCGGCAGATTCTCGTCGGTGAGCTCGCCCTGGCGGAGAACACCGACGACGCCAAGGCCGAGAGCATCCTCGACGAGGTCCTGGCCGCGGCGTCCTGAGTCCGTTGATGTCGATCCCGCGCGTCGGGCTCGGCACCGATGTCCATCCCATCGAGGCCGGCCGGCCGTGCCGATTGCTGTGTCTGCTGTTCGAGGACGCCGACGGCTGTGCCGGGCACTCGGACGGCGATGTGGCGGCGCACGCGCTGTGCGATGCACTGCTCAGCGCGGCCGGCCTCGGTGATCTCGGTGCAGTGTTCGGCACCGACCGCCCGGAATGGCGCGGTGCCGGTGGCGCCGACATGCTCACCCATGTCCGCGGGCTCATCGAGGAGCACGGCTTCGCAGTGGGCAATGCCGCCGTACAGGTGATCGGCAACCGGCCCAAGGTGGGGCCGCGCCGGGCCGAGGCCGAGCGGGTGCTCTCCGAGCTGCTCGGCGCGCCGGTGTCGGTGTCGGCCACCACCACCGACGGCCTCGGGCTGACCGGCCGGGGTGAGGGGCTGGCCGCGATCGCCACCGCGCTGCTCATCCCCGCGGCTCAACCCGGCGGCCTCGGCCGGTAAGCTGGCGCGTCGTGACCGATCAGCCGCGCACGTCAGCGCAACAGCCGCCGATGCGGCTGTACGACACCATGGCCGGTGCCGTGCGCGACTTCGTGCCGTTGCGGACTGGTCATGTGTCGATCTATCTGTGCGGTGCGACCGTGCAGGGTCTGCCGCACATCGGCCATGTCCGCAGCGGTGTGGCATTCGATGTGCTGCGCCGCTGGTTGCTGGCCAAGGGCTACGACGTCGCGTTCATCCGGAACGTCACCGACATCGACGACAAGATCCTGAACAAGGCCGCCGACGCCGGCCGGCCGTGGTGGGAGTGGGCCGCCACCTACGAGCGGGCCTTCACCGCCGCCTACGACGCGCTCGGGGTCATGCCGCCGTCCGCCGAACCGCGGGCCACCGGCCACATCACCCAGATGGTGGAGCTGATCGAGCGGCTGATCGAACGCGGCCACGCCTACACCGACCAGCGGGCGGACGGCGCCGACGTCTACTTCGACGTCAAGAGCTTCCCGGAGTACGGCAAGCTCTCCGGGCACCGGCTCGAGGACGTGCACCAGGGCGAGGGCGAGGTGCTCGGCAAGCGCGACCAGCGCGACTTCACGCTGTGGAAGGGCGCCAAGCCCGGCGAGCCGTCCTGGCCGACGCCGTGGGGCCGGGGCCGGCCCGGTTGGCACCTGGAGTGCTCGGCGATGGCCTGCACCTACCTGGGTGCGGAGTTCGACATCCACTGCGGCGGCATGGACCTGGTCTTCCCGCACCACGAGAACGAGATCGCCCAGGCCCAGGCCGCCGGCGACGGGTTCGCCCGGTACTGGCTGCACAACGGCTGGGTCACCATGGGCGGCGAGAAGATGAGCAAGTCGCTGGGCAACGTGCTGTCCATCCCGGCGGTGCTGCAGCGGGTGCGCGCCGCGGAGCTGCGCTACTACCTGGGCAGCGCGCACTACCGGTCGATGCTGGAGTTCTCCGAGACCGCCCTGCAGGACGCGGCCAAGGCCTACCGCGGCATCGAGGACTTCCTGCACCGGGTGCGCGTCCGGGTGGGCGCGGTGGAGCCGATGCGCTGGACCGAGCGGTTCGCCGCCGCGCTCGACGACGACTTGTCGGTGCCGGCCGCGCTGGCCGAGATCCACGCCGCCCGTGCCGAGGGCAACCGGGCGCTCGACGCCGGTGACCACGAGACCGCGCTGGCCCGGGCCGGCGAGATCCGGGCCATGATGGGCATCCTGGGCTGCGACCCGCTCGACGAGCGGTGGGTGGACAGGGGCGAGACCTCCGCGGCGCTCAAGGCGGTCGACGCGCTGGTCGGCTGGGCGCTGGAAGCGCGCGAGGAGGCCCGGGCGCGGCGTGACTGGGCGCAGGCCGACGCCATCCGGGACCGGCTCAAGGCGGCCGGGATCGAGGTCACCGACACCCCGGACGGCCCGCAGTGGAGTCTGATGGACGGGGTGAGGTAGTGCCGGGCAACTCCAAACGCCGCGGCGCCGTCCGCAAGCCGGGCACCAAGAAGCCGCGCACCGTCGGCTCGGGCGGGATCCGGCGGCGCGCCCTGGAGGGCCGCGGCGCCACGCCGCCGGCGCACATGCGCCCCGGGCACCCGGCGGCCAAGCGGGCCGCCCAGGCCGCCAAGGCCCGCCAGCAGCGGCCGAAGAAGCTCGACGAGACCGAGATCGTGCTCGGCCGCAACCCGGTGGTGGAGTGCCTGCGCGCCGGGGTGCCGGCCACCGCGCTGTACGTGGCGCTGGGCACCGAGAACGACGAGCGGCTGACCGAGGCGGTGCGGCTGGCCGCCGACGCCGGGATCTCCATCCTGGAGGTGCCGCGCACCGACCTGGACCGGATCAGCAACAACGGCCTGCACCAGGGCCTCGCGCTGCAGGTGCCGCCGTACCAGTACGCCCACCCGGACGATCTGCTGGCCGCGGCCACCGAGGACGTGCAGCCGGCCCTGCTGGTGGCGCTGGACAACATCTCCGACCCGCGCAACCTGGGTGCCATCGTGCGCTCCACCGCCGCGTTCGGCGGGCACGGCGTGGTGATCCCGCAGCGGCGTTCGGCGTCGGTGTCGGCGGTGGCGTGGCGTACCAGCGCGGGTGCGGCCGCGCGGCTGCCGGTGGCGCGCGCGACCAACCTCAACCGCACGCTCAAGCAGTGGGCCGAGGCCGGGCTGATGGTGGTCGGCCTGGACGCCGGCGGCGCCACCACGATCGACGAGCTCGACGGCACCGGCCCGGTCGTGGTGGTGGTCGGATCCGAGGGCAAGGGCCTGTCCCGGCTGGTCCGCGAGCACTGCGACTACGTGGTGTCGATCCCGATGGCCGGGCCCACCGAGTCGCTGAACGCGTCGGTGGCCGCCGGCGTGGTGCTGGCCGAGATCGCCCGCCAGCGCCGGTCCCGCTAGGTCCCGTTCCCCCCGCGAGTGTGACGGCGGGGTGTCAGAACAGCCGCAGCCCGACCCACAGGGCGGCCACCGCGGCCACCAGCGTCACCGGGGCGGTGGCCAGCCCCACCCGGCTGAACTCGCCGAACCCGGCCCGCAGCTCGCGGTGCACCACGTGCCGCCACAGCAGGTTCGCCAGCGAGCCCACGTAGGTCAGGTTCGGCCCGACGTTCACCCCGATCAGCACCGCCAGCACCGCCGCCGGCCCGGACCCGGCCACCAGCGGCAGCAGCACCAGCGTCGCGGGCAGGTTGTTGACCACGTTGGACAGCAGCGCGGCCAGCGCCGCGATCCCCAGCAGCGCACCGAACGACGCACCGTCGGGCACCAGCCCGCGCAACGCGTCGGTGGGCCCGTGCCGCATCACCGCCTGCACCACCACCCCCAGGCACAGCACGAACGCCAGGAACGGCAGGTTCGCCGACGCCACGATGCCCGCCACGGTGCTGCGCCGCTGCGCCAGGCTGCGCACCCCGAGCACCGTCGCCCCGGCGGCCGCCGCCCACGCCGGTGACACCCCGGCCGCCGAGGCCAGCACGAACCCCGCCAGCGTGGCCGCCAGCACCACCAGCACGAACACCGGAACCTCCACCCGCTGCGGGCCGGTCCGTTCCGGCCGGCGGGCCAGCTCGCCGCGGAACACCCAGCACAGCACCGCGAACTCCACGGCCACCGCGGCCAGCCAGGGCAGCGTCATCAGCGCGGCGAACCGGGTGAACGACAGCCCGGCCACGCTGAACGCCAGCAGGTTGGTCAGGTTCGACACCGGCAGCAGCAGCGAGGCGCTGTTGGCCAGGTGCGCGGTCGCGTAGGCGTGCGGCCGGGCCGGGATGCCCAGGGTGCGGGCGGTGGCCAGCACCACCGGGGTCAGCAGCACCACGGTGGCGTCCAGGCTCAGCACCGCGGTGGTGGTGGCCGCGACCAGGAACACCATCGCCAGCAGCCGGTGCGGCTCGCCGCGGCCGACCCGCGCCATCCACTGCCCGGCGTCGGTGAACAGCCCCTCGTCGTCGCACAGCTTGGCCAACACCAGCACCGCGGCCAGAAAGCCCACCACCGGCGCCAGCCGGGTCACCTCGGCCCACGCCGCGTCGACGTCGATCACCCCGCAGGCCAGCAGCAGGGCGGCCGCCGGCACCGCGGCCACCGCCTCCGGCAGGCCGCGCGGCCGGACCAGGGCGAACCCCAGCACCACCAGCAACGCGGCCAGCGCCAGCGTCAGCGACATGGCGGCGCCGACCGGTCCGAACCTACGGCCGTGAGCACCGGATCACGATACTGAGCACGGCCGCGTGCCGCGCACCGGCCCGGGTCAGGGGTGGGGGACGAACGGGGCGATCTCGACGCCGTCGGCCGCCAGCCGGTCACGCACGGTGGCGGCGATGGCCACCGCCCCCGGGGTGTCGCCGTGCACGCAGATCGACTCCACCCGGATCGGGATGGTCGAGCCGTCCACCGCCACCACCCGGCGGTGCTGCACCATCTCGGCCACCCGCTCGGCGATCAGCTGCGGGTCGTGCAGCAGGGCGCCGGGGTGCCGACGGTCCAGCAGCCGGCCGTCGGGGCGGTAGGCCCGGTCGGCGAACGCCTCGGCCACCGTGCGCAGCCCGAGCTTGTGCGCCTCGGCGAACAGTGCCGACCCGGTCAGGCTCAGCAGCGGCAGCTCCGGATCGACGGTGTGCACCGCCTCGGCGACGGCGCGGGCCTGGTCCCAGTTGCCGATCACCGCGTGGTAGAGCGCGCCGTGCGGTTTGACGTAGGACACCCGCCCGCCCGCGGCGGCCGCGATCGCCTGCAGCGCCCCGATCTGGTAGATCACGTCGGCGCGCAGGTCCTCGGGGTCGGCGTCGATGTAGCGGCGCCCGAACCCGGCGAGGTCCCGGTAGCTGACCTGCGCGCCGATCACCACGCCGCGCTGCACGGCGGCCCGGCAGCTGCGGATCAGCCCGGCCGGGTCCCCGGCGTGGAAGCCGCAGGCCATGTTGGCGCTGGTGATGATGTCGAGCATGGCCGCGTCGTCACCGAGCCGCCACACCCCGAAGCTCTCGCCGAGATCGGCGTTCAGGTCGACCGTGGCCACGATGCAAAGCCTAGGCGGTGTCCCAGCCGTTCTCGGCGACGAACTCCGGCAGCGGCCGGCCGAACGCCCACCGGTCGATCTCCAGCGCGGGCCGGTCCGGGAACTCCGGCACCGGGCCCAGGCACAGCACGGCCACCGGCTCGGCGTCGTCGGGCATGCCCAGCAGGGCGGCCAGTTCGGCCGGTTCGAAGATCGACACCCAGCCCATGCCGAGGCCCTCGGCGCGGGCGGCCAGCCACATGTTCTGGATCGCGCACGACACCGAGGCCAGGTCCATCTGCGGCAGGGTGCGGCGGCCGAAGATGTGCTTGTCACGGCCGTCGCGCAGCGCGACGACGAACAGTTCGGCGCAGTCGAGGATGCCCTCCACCTTCAGCCGCAGGAACTCCTCGCCGCGCTCGCCGAGCGCGTCGGCGGTGCGCCGGCGCTCGGCGTCGACGATGCGGTGGATGGCCCGGCGCAGCTCGTCGTCGGTGATCCGGATGAACCGCCACGGCTGCATCAACCCGACGTTGGGCGCGTGGTGGGCGGCCTCGAGCAGCCGGACCAGCACCTCCTCGGGCACCGTCGCGCCGGGCACGAACCGGCGCATGTCGCGGCGGGAGAAGATGGCCCGGTACACGGCCCGCCGTTCGGCGGGCTCGAACGCGTGCTCGTTCACAGCCTGACACCCTAGGCGGCCTGGCACTATCGGCGGTGTGACCGATGTGCTGATCCGTCCCGCCGAACTGCGTCGCCTGCTCGACACCGGTGCGCCGGTGACGCTGCTGGACGTGCGCTGGAGCCTGGCCGAGCCGGACGGCCGCGCCGCCTACGAGCGCGGGCACCTGCCCGGCGCGGTGTACGTGTCGCTGGAGGACGAATTGTCCGACCACAGCGTCGCCGGCCGGGGCCGCCACCCGCTGCCGTCCGGGGCGGCACTGCAGGCCGCCGCGCGCCGCTGGGGCGTGCGCGCCGGGGTGCCGGTGGTGGTCTACGACGACTGGAACCGGGCCGGTTCGGCGCGGGCCTGGTGGGTGCTGACGACGGCCGGGATCGAGGGCGTGCGCATCCTCGACGGCGGGCTGGCCGGCTGGGTGGCCGACGGCGGCGGGCTGCAGACCGGCGCGGTGCGGCCGGAGCCCGGCGACGTCGTGGTGCGCCACGACGACCTGTACGCGGGGTCGCTGCCGACGCTGACCGCCGGGCAGGCCGCCGACGGCCGGCCGCTGCTGGACGCCCGCGCCCCGGAGCGGTTCCGCGGCGAGAGCGAGCCGGTCGACCCGGTGGCGGGCCACATCCCGGGCGCGGCCAACCTGCCGAGCACCGCACTGCTCGACGAGCGCGGCGCGTTCCTGCCGCCCGAGGCGGTCCGGGCGGCGCTGCAGCGCGCCGGGGTCTCCGGCCCGCCGGGGGTGTACTGCGGGTCGGGGGTGACGGCGGCGGTGGTGGTGGCCGCGCTGGCCTCGGCGGGGCTGGCCGCGGCGTTGTTCCCGGGCTCCTGGTCGGAGTGGGTGAGCGACCCGGACCGCCCGGTCGAAACGGGCGGCTAGTGTCCCGCCGGCGCCCGGCGCCGGCCGATCCCCCAGCACACCAGGTAGATCACGAACGAGATCGTGGTGACGAACACCGACACCGGCACCCCGGGGGCCAGCGACAGCACGATCCCGCCGACGGCGGCGACCAGCGCGAACACCACCGAGGCGGCGATGGCGCGGCCGGGCGAGCGGCACACCCGGGCGGCCGCGGCGGCCGGGGTGATCAGCAGCGACATCACCAGCAGCGCGCCGACGATCTGCACCCCCTGGGCCGCGACCACTCCGACCAGGGCGGCGAACACGATGCCCAGCGCGCGCACCGGCACTCCCCGCGCGGCGGCGACCTGCGGGTCGACCGTGGCGAACAGCAGCGGCCGGTAGCTCACCAGCAGTACCGCGATCACCGCGACGGTGACCGCGGTCAGCAGTGCCAGCCCGGACGAGCCGACGCCGACGATCTGGCCGGTCAGCAGCGCGAAGCTGGTCCCGGTGCGGCCCGGGTAGAGGTGGATGAACAGCACCGCCAGGCCCAGCCCGAACGCCAGCACCACCCCGATCGCCGAGTCGCGCTCCCGGGCCCGCTGGCCGAGCACGCCGAACAGCACCGCGGCCAGCGCGCAGCCGACCAGCGCGCCGACGCCGACGTTGATGCCGGCCAGCAGGGCGAACGCCGCGCCGGTCAGCGACAGCTCGGCCGAGCCGTGCACCGCGAACGACATCTGCCGCATCACGATGAACGGCCCGATCAGCCCGGAGATCAGCGCCAGCAGCACCGAGGCGATCAGTGCCTGCTGCACGAAGTCGCGGCGCAGCAGGTCCAGGGTGACGTCGAAGGCGAACAGGTTCGCCAGCAGGTCGGTGAGGCGTTCAGTCATGGACGTGTCCCGTGGCGTGACCGGAGTGGTCGAGGTGTTCGCCGACCACCACGTAGCGGCCGCGGACCCGGAGCACCTCGATGTCGGCGCCGTAGAGCTCCGACAGTGTCGCGGAGGTGAGCACCTCGTCGACCGGGCCGATCCGGAACCGGCCGCCGACCAGGTACAGGATCCGGTCCACGTAGGGCAGCACCGGATTGATCTCGTGGGTGACGAACAGCACCGCGGTGTCGGCCTCGCGGCGGCGCCGGTCGATCAGCCCGGCCACCAGCCGGGCCGCCCCCGGGTCGAGGTTCAGCAGCGGCTCGTCGCACAGCAGCAGCACCGGGTCGGTGACCAGCGCCTGGGCGATGCGCACCCGCTGCAGCTCGCCGCCGCTCATCACCCCGACCGGCACGTCGGCCAGGTGGGCGGCGTTGACCTGGCGCAGCGCGCGCAGCACCGCCTCGCGTTTGGTCACCCGCCGGCCGGGCGCGGTGATGCCCCACCGGTGCCCGTCGTAGCCGAGCCCGACCAGATCGGCCCCGCGCAGCGTCAGGCCGGGGTCGAGCAGCCGGTGCTGGGGGACGTAGCCGATGCGGTCGCTGCCGGTGCGGGCCGGCACACCGTCGACGACGGCGCTGCCGGCGCTCAGCGGTAACTGCCCGAGCAGCACCTTGAGCAGGGAGGTCTTGCCGGTGCCGTTCGGGCCGAGCACGGCGATGAACTCGCCGGCCCGCACGCTCAGGTCGAGGTTCTCCCACAGCAGCCGGTCGCCGAAGGCCAACCGGGCCCCGGTGAGCCGGACCACCTCGCGGGTTTGTGCGGACACGAGCGCCGATTATCGGGTCGCGGGTACGGGCCGGGCCAGTGCGGTCGCCAGCGCGTCGGTGATCTCGCGCTGCCAGGTCAGGTAGTCGGTGCCCTCGGGCAGGGTCTCGGTGACGGTGACCAGCGTGATGCCGGCGTCGCGGGCGGCGTCGGCGACGCGGGCGCCGGCGGTGGTCTCGGCCTGCGGGTTCACCAGCACGGCGGCCACCTCGCGCTGCTCGACGAGGTCGAGCATGGCGGCGATGTCGGCCGGGGCCGGGTCGTCGCCCTCGGCCGCCGCGGCGGCGTAGCCGGGCGGGGTGCGGTCGGCGATGCCGGCGTTGGACAGCAGGGCGCTGGCGACGGGTTCGGTGGCGACGACGGCGGTGTCGGGGTGGTCCCGGCCGAGGGCGCGCTGCGCGGCCAGCAGGGCGTCGGCGGACCGGCCGAACTCGGCGGCGTTGTCGCGGTAGTCGTCGGCATGCGCCGGGTCGGCCTCGGCGAGGTGGTCGGCGATCCGTTCGGCGACCGCCTTGGCGGTGCCGACGTCGTAGAAGACGTGTTCGTCGACGGGCTGTCGGGTCAGCGCGTAGGCGTCGACGGCGGGGACGTCGGGGTGGTTCTCCAGCACCTCGCCGACCCAGTGGTCGTAGTGCCCGCCGTTGTAGACGACCAGGGTGGCGTCGGTGAGTTTGGCGGCGTCGGCGGGGCTGGCCTCGTAGGAGTGCGGGTCGCCCTGCGGGCCGGACACGATCGCGTCGACCCGCGCGTGCTCGCCGGTGACGGCGCGGGCCACTCCGGCCCAGACGTCGGTGGAGGCGACGACGGTGGGCCGGCCGTGGTCGGGGGAGTCGGGGTCGGGGGATCGGTTCTGGCCGCAGGCGGTTCCGCCGAGCAGCAACGCGGCGGCCGCGAGCGCGGCACTCATCCGGCGCATTCGGTCAACAGCTCCTGGTGTCTAGATACAAATGAAAACCGTTTCCAATAACTCTAGCGCACGTTCCCGTGCGCCCCGCGCCGGATGCGCTAGCCTCCCAGAGCATGTCCAGGAGTGCATCGCCGCGGCGGCGGGCGACCCTGGCCTCGTTGGCGGCCGAACTCAACGTGTCGCGCACCACCATCTCCAACGCCTACAACCGGCCCGACCAGTTGTCGGCGGAGTTGCGGCAGAAGGTGCTCGAAGCCGCCGAGCGGCTGGGGTATCCCGGTCCGGACCCGGTGGCGCGCTCGCTGCGCACCCGCAAGGCCGGCGCCATCGGGCTGTTCGTGTCGGAGTCGCTGAACTACTCGCTGCGCGACCCGGCGGCGCTGGACTTCGTCTCCGGTCTGGCCGAGGCCTGCGAGGAGGCCGGGCAGAGCCTGATGCTGTTGGCGGCCAGCCCGTCCCGCAGCGTCAAGGAGGGGTCGCGGGCGCTGCGCTCGGCCGGGGTGGACGGCTTCGTCATCTACTCGGCCTCCGACGACGACCCGTACCTCGAGGTGCTCGCCCAGCGCCGGCTGCCGATGGTGGTGGTCGACCAGCCGATGGACCTGCCCGGGGCGTCGCGGGTGGGCATCGACGACCGGGCCGCGATGCGTTCGATGGTGGAGTACGTGCTCGGCCTGGGGCACCGCGACATCGCGCTGCTGACCATGCGGCTGGGCCGGGACCGGCCGGCTCCCGACGGCGGGCCGGCGGTGGCCGGCCCGGATCGGTTGCGCGCGCCGCACTTCCACGTCCAGCGGGAGCGGGTGGCCGGTGCGTTCGACGCGGTGGCGGCGGCCGGGCTGGATCCGTCGGCGCTGACGGTGGTGGAGAGCTACGACCATCTGGCCTCGTCCGGCGGGGCGGCCGCCGAGCTCGCGCTGCGGGTGCGCCCGAACGTCACCGCGCTGGTGTGCACCGCCGACGTGCTGGCGCTGTCGGCGATGGACTATCTGCGCGGCCGCGGCATCTACGTGCCGGGCGACATGTCGGTCACCGGCTTCGACGGGGTCGCCGAGGCGGTGCGGCGCGGGCTGACCACGGTGCGCCAGCCGAGCCTGGAGAAGGGTCGGCGGGCCGGGCAGCTGCTGCTCAAGCCGCCGTCCGGGCAGCCGGTGGTGGAGGTGCTCGAGACCCAGTTGGTGCGGGGGCGCACCACCGGCCAGGTGTGAGGCCGCCCGGGCCGGGCCCGGCTAGACCTTCGCTTCTTTGCCATCGCCGATCAGCAACCGCACGGTGAGGTCGAGCCGTTTGCTGACGTCGGTGGCCGAGGCGCGGCGGGTGAGCCAGGCCAGCAGGTTCGACAGCCACACGTCGGAGATGACGCGGGCGATGTGGTACTGGTCCTCGGTGGGTTCGCCGTCGCTCATCGCGCGGGCGAACATGGCGTCCATCAGCTTGCCGACGTGATCGACCTCACCGGCGGCCGAGGCGTCGGCGAACACGAACGCCCGGGTCATGGCCTCGGTCAGCAGTGGGTTGCGCTGCATTGCCCGGTTCAGCTTGCCGATGACGAAGGTGAGCCGCTCGTAGGGGGTGTCGCCGACCAGCGAGTTGCGGTCGAGCTTGGCGTCGATGCGCTCGAACTCCCGGCCGAGGGCGGAGACCAGCAGGTGCACCTTGGACGGGAAGTAGCGGTACAGGGTGCCGACGGCGACGTCGGCGCGCTCGGCCACGGCCCGCATCTGCACGGCCTCGTAGCCGCCCTTGGAGGCGATGGCCAGGGTGGCGTCCAGGATCCGCTTGCGGCGCTCGCGCTGCGCCTCCGAGCCGAGTTCGGCGTCCGTCAGGACCGACACGTTCGTCACCTGGCGTCGGTTCGGGCGCTCGCCATTGCGTCCGGCCTGCGACTGCTGCGCGCCCGAGTCCGGCTTGCTGCCTGCTGGTGACGCCATGACGGAACTGCTCCTTCGACTCGCCAAGTCCGATGGAAACGATACGCGTGACCGCGAGTGACGCTCATCGGACCTACCCCCGTTCGACCGGCGCGTCGTGCCGGGCGCACTGGTCGACTTGACTGCCGGATACTGGCACCATTAGAACACGTTCTAGTGAGAAGTGTGGGCTTCTCGTTTTCCTGCTAGGAGTCGCCGTGTCAACCACCACCACCGACGAGCAGTTTGCCGCCCGCGAACTCGTGCGCGACTGGGCGGAGGGCTCCGGGTCGGTGCAGGCGGTGCGTGACGTCGAGCAGGGCGACCCGGACGCCTGGCGCAAGCCCTACCGCGCGTTCGCCGAGCTCGGCATGTTCGGCGTGGCCGTGCCGGAGGAGCACGGCGGTGCCGGCGGCACGGTGGAGGACCTGTGCGCGATCGTCGACGAGGCGGCGGCCGCGCTGGTGCCCGGCCCGGTGGCGACCACCGCGCTGGCCACCCTGGTGGTCGACGACGCCGCACTGCTCGAGCAGCTGGCCTCCGGGCAGCGGGTGGCCGGGGTGGCGCTGCGCGGCGCGCTGCGGCTGGCCGACGGCCGCGTCTCCGGCGAGGTCCCCTACGTGCTGGGTGCCGACCCGGCCGGGATGCTGCTGCTGCCGACCGACAACGGCTGGGTGCTCGTGGACGCCGCCGCCGGCGGCGTGACGGTGGAGCCGCTGCCGGCCACCGACTTCTCCCGCCCGCTGGCCCGGGTGGTGCTCGACGGCGCTGCGGCGCAACCGCTTTCGGTGTCTGCCCGGCGCATCGAGGACCTGGCCGCCGCGCTGCTGGCGGCCGAGGCCGCCGGGGTGGCCCGCTGGCTGCTGACCACCGCCACCGAGTACGCCAAGGTGCGTGAGCAGTTCGGCCGGCCGATCGGCAGCTTCCAGGCGGTCAAGCACATCTGCGCCGAGATGCTGTTGCGCAGCCAGCAGATCGCGGTCGCGGCGGCCGACGCCGCCACCGCCGCCCACACCGGCGACGACGAGCAGCTGGCCGTCGCCGCCGCGGTCGCGGCGGCCACCGGCATCCAGGCGGCCAAGGCCAACGCCAAGGACTGCATCCAGGTGCTCGGCGGCATCGGCATCACCTGGGAGCACGACGCGCATCTGTATCTGCGGCGCGCCTACGGTATCGGGCAGTTCCTCGGCGGCGCCTCGACCTGGCTGCGCCGGATCGCCGCGCTCACCCGGCAGGGGGTACGCCGCCGGCTGCACATCGACCTGGAGTCGGTGGAGCACCTGCGCGACGAGATCCGTGCCGCGGTGGCCGAGGTGGCCGCGCTGCCGGCCGACAAGCGGCAGCCCGCGCTGGCCGACGCCGGCCTGCTGGCCCCGCACTGGCCGCGGCCGTGGGGCCGTGAGGCCGGCCCGGCCGAGCAGTTGCTCATCGACCAGGAGCTGGCCGCCGCCGGGGTGGAGCGGCCCGACCTGGTGATCGGTTGGTGGGCCGCGCCGACCATCCTCGAGCACGGCACCCCGGAGCAGGTCGAGCGGTTCATCCCGCCCACGCTGCGTGGCGAGCTGCAGTGGTGCCAGCTGTTCAGCGAGCCCGGCGCGGGTTCGGATCTGGCCGCGCTGCGCACCAAGGCGGTCAAGGTCGACGGCGGCTGGCGGCTGACCGGGCAGAAGGTGTGGACCTCGGCCGCGCAGCGCGCCGACTGGGGGATCTGCCTGGCCCGCACCGATGCCGACGCCCCGAAGCACAAGGGCATCACCTACTTCCTGGTGGACATGCGCTCGCCGGGCATCACCATCCGCCCGCTGCGCGAGATCACCGGTGACGAACTGTTCAACGAGGTCTTCTTCGACGACGTGTTCGTGCCCGACGAGATGGTGGTCGGGCAGGTCAACGACGGTTGGCGGCTGGCCCGCACCACGCTGGCCAATGAGCGGGTGGCCATGGCCGGCGGTACCGCGCTGGGCAACCCGATGGAGGAGCTGCTGCGCCGGGTCGAACAGGTCGAACTCGACGCCGCCGACGAGGACCGGCTCGGCGAGCTGATCCGCACCGCGCAGGTGGGTGCGCTGCTGGACCAGCGCATCGCGCAGCTGCTGGTGGGCGGCAAGGACCCGGGCGCGGAGTCGGCCTCGCGCAAGCTCATCGGCGTGCGGCACCGCCAGGCGCTGGCCGAGTTCCACATGGAGCTGTCCGAGGGTGGCGGGGTGGTCGTCGACCCGACCGTGCACACCTTCCTGAACACCCGCTGCCTGACCATCGCCGGCGGCACCGAGCAGATCCTGCTCACCCTGGCCGGCGAACGGCTGCTCGGCCTGCCCCGCGGCTGATCCGTTCCGCGAGCTATTCCGCGAGCGACCGTGTCTGTACGGCGACACGTACCGACACGGTCGCTCGCGCACGCCTGACACGGCGTGTCGCCGTACAGACACGGTCGCTCGCGCCGCAGCGGGGGCGGGGGAGGGGCAGGCTAGCTGTAGGTGGTCTGCGCGCAGGCGTCCGGGGTGGTCAGGTTCACCCCGGCCCACACCACCTGGATGTGCGAGCAGACGATGTAGTCGGCGTCGGTCTTGGGCTGGCCGTCGCGCCAGTTCACGGTGCGGGTGAACCCGGAGATCCGGTACTTCTCCACCGGCCCGGCGCCGAAGTAGATCGTGGTGAACTCAACCGGCCCAAGGCCTTTGAACATCCGGGTGTTCTCGCCGAAGAAGTAGGTGTCACCGAGGTAGTTCAGCTTGTCCATCGACCGCAGCGTGGTGGTCTGCCGCGCCCACAGGTCCGGCGGGAAGCCGGTCGGCCCCTCGGGGGTGAGCAGGTTCGCCGAAGCGGTGAAGTGGCACTGGTTCTCGGCCAGCACGCAGTTGGCGGTGGTGTGCACCTCGACCACACCGCCTGGCACCGGGATCGACGCGGTGGCGGTGTCGATGGCGGCCCGCGCCGGGGCGGGCGGGGTGAGGGTGGTCAGGCCCAGACACAGTGTGCTCGCCAGGGCGGCGGCTGCGGCCAACCGGTTCACGCGGACTCCCTTCCTGCGTGCGGGGATGGTAGCTGCCGGCGTCACTCGTCGTAGGTGACTTCCACCGAATCCGAGCACGGCTTGGCCTGACAGGCCAGGATGAGCCCCTCGGCCAGGTCGTCCGGTTCGAGCACGTCGTTGACGGCCATCTCGACCTCGCCGCGCTTCTTGACCACCGCGCACGCCCCGCAGTGGCCCTCGCGGCAGGAGAACGGCGCCTCCAGGCCCTTGGCCAGCAGCACGTCGAGCAGGGTGGCGCTGCGCGGCCAACTCACCTCGTGGGTAGTGCCGTCGAGGGTGACGACCGCGGTGGCCGGGCCCTCCTCGGAGTCGTCCTCGGCGACGACGACCGCGGCGAACGGGTCGGACTCCAGCGATTTGAACACCTCGACGTGGATGCGCTCGGGGGCGGTGCCGGCCGCGGCGAGCGCCTCCTGGGCGGCGGCCATGAACGGGGCCGGGCCGCAGATGAACGCCTCGTGCGCGGTGTAGGGCGCCACCAGCCCGGTCAGCGCGGCCACCGTGGGCAGTCCCTGCACCGATTCCAGCCAGTGCACCACGGTGAGCCGGTCCGGGTACTTCGCGGCCAGGTCGCGCAGCGTGGCGGCGAAGATCACCGACCGCTCGTCGCGGTTGGCGTAGACGAGCACCACCCGGCCGTTGCCCTCGGCCAGTGCGGACTTGCAGATCGACATCATCGGGGTGATGCCGGAACCGCCTGCGAGCAGCAGGAAGTCGGTGTCGAGGGTCTTCGGCACGAAGGTGCCCGACGGGGCCAGCACGTGCATCCGCATCCCCGGCCGGACGTGGTCGCACAGCCAGTTGGACGCGTACCCGTCGGCGGTGCGCTTGACCGTGACGGTCAGCGGGTCGCCGGTGTAGGGCGAGCTCGATAGCGAGTAGCAGCGGGCCACCGAGCCGGTACGGTCGCTCGGGACGCGCAGCGTCAGGAACTGCCCGGGCGCATAGCGCAGCCGCTCGGCCGGGATGTCCGAGCCGTCGGGAACGGCGAACACCAGCGACTTGGCGTCGGCCGTCTCCTCGACGACGTCGGCCACCTGCAGTTCGAGCACGTGGCTGCCGAGCGGCTCATCGGTCACGGGGTGACGCTCCTTCCAGCAAGAACTAGAACAGGTTACAGAAATGCAAGTGCGCTGGTCCAGCCGCCGCAGGAACGCGCTTCTCGACACAAATCGTAACGTGTTCTAATCTTGCGACTAGGTGTAGTACCCGCGCGCAAGCTCCCGTTGGGCGCTTCGCGTAGGCATGCAGCCTCCGCGGTCGGCTCTTCGGCGCAAGCGCTCATCGCGGTCCTAACAACTGGGAGGCAATCAGTGACATCCATTGAACAGCGCGATGTGCAGGCGGTGCTGGCCGGAATCGATGACTTGTTGCCCAAACTGCGAGAGCGCGCCCAGGCCACCGAGGACCTGCGCCGGCTGCCCGAGGAGTCCGTGAAGGAGCTCGAGGAGATCGGTTTCTTCAAGCTGCTGCAGCCCGAGCAGTGGGGCGGCATGCAGTGCGATCCGACGATCTTCTACGAGGCGGTGCGCCGGCTGGCCAGCGCCTGCGGCTCGACCGGCTGGGTCGCCGCCATCATCGGCGTGCACAACTGGCACCTGGCCCTGTTCGACCAGCAGGCCCAGGAGGACGTCTGGGGCGAGGACCCGAACGTGCGGGTGTCGTCCTCGTACGCCCCGATGGGCGCGGGTGAGGTGGTCGACGGCGGCTACCTGGTCAACGGTGCGTGGCGCTGGTCGTCCGGCTGCCAGCACGCCACCTGGACCTTCGTCGGCGGTCCGGTGATCAAGGACGGCAAGCCGGTCGACTTCGGCAGCTTCCTGATCCCGATCAGCGACTACACCATCCAGGACGACTGGCACGTGGTCGGGCTGAAGGGCACCGGATCCAACACGCTGATCGTCAAGGACGTGTTCGTGCCCCGGCACCGGTTCCTGTCCTACAAGGCGATGAACGACGGCACCGCCGGCGGGTACCGGACCAACACCGCGCCGGTGTACAAGATGCCGTGGGGCACCATGCATCCGACCACCATCTCGGCGCCGATCGTGGGCATGGCCTACGGCGCCTACGAGGCGCATGTGGAGCACCAGGCCAAGCGGGTGCGCGCGGCCTTCGCCGGCGAGAAGTCCAAGGACGACCCGTTCGCCAAGATCCGCATCGCCGAGGCGGCCAGCGACATCGACGCCGCCTGGCGCCAGCTGATGGGCAACCTCGGCGAGGAGTACGAGCTGCTCAAGGCCGGCAAGGAGATTCCGTTCGCGCTGCGCGCCCGGGCCCGCCGTGACCAGGTGCGCGCGACCGCCCGCGCGATCGCCTCGATCGACCTGCTGTTCGAGGCCTCCGGTGCCACCGCGTTGCTGACCGACTCGCCGATCCAGCGGTTCTGGCGTGATGCGCACGCCGGCCGGGTGCACGCCGCCAACGAACCGGAGCGCGCCTACCTGATCTTCGGCAACAACGAGTTCGGGCTGCCGCCCCAGGACACGATGGTGTGATGACCGCGCATCTCGCTGCCGAGCAGGGTGCGGCGGCCGAGCCCACCTTCGAGTCGACCTCGCGCTACGCCGAGATCGGCGGCCGGGGCCGGCGCATGCGGCTGCACTACCACGAGGCCGGCGTCGGCCACGAGCAGACCGTGGTGCTGCTGCACGGGGGTGGGCCCGGCGCGTCGAGCTGGTCGAACTTCGGGCGCAATATCCCGGTGCTGGCCGAGCACTTCCACGTGCTGGCCGTCGACCAGCCCGGCTACGGGCACTCCGACAAGCACACCGAGCACGAGCAGTACAACCGCTACAGCGCCACCGCGCTGGCCGACCTGCTCGACCACCTCGGCATCGAACGCGCTGCCCTGGTGGGCAATTCGCTCGGCGGCGGCACCGCCGTGCGGTTCGCGCTGGACTTCCCGGAGCGGGCCGGCCGGCTGGTGCTGATGGGCCCGGGCGGGCTGAGCGTGAACCTGTTCGCCCCCGACCCCACCGAGGGGGTGAAACTGCTGGCCCGGTTCAACGCCGAGCCCACTCGGGAGAACCTCGAGGCGTTCCTGCGCATCATGGTCTACGACCAGAAGCTGATCACCCCGGAACTCGTCGAGGAGCGGTTCGCCATCGCCGCCACCCCGGAGTCGCTGGCCGCCGCCCGAGCGATGGGCAGGTCGTTCTACGGCTCGGACTTCGAGCTCGGCATGATGTGGCGGGAGGCCTACAAGCTGCGCCAGCGGGTACTGCTCATCTGGGGCCGCGAGGACCGGGTGAACCCGCTGGACGGGGCGCTGGTGGCGCTCAAGCAGATCCCGCGGGTGCAGCTGCACGTGTTCGGCCAGTGCGGGCACTGGGCGCAACTGGAGAAGTTCGACGAGTTCAACCGGCTCACTGTGGATTTCCTGAAAGGCTGAGGACATGAGCATCCGATCGCTGGCGTACCTGCGCATCGAGGCCACCGACGTCGCGGCCTGGCGGGAGTTCGGCCTGAAGGTGCTCGGCATGGTCGAGGGCAAGGGCCCGACCGACGGTGCCCTGTACCTGCGGATGGACGAATTCCCGGCCCGGATCGTGATCGTGCCCGGCGAGCGGGACCGGCTGCTGGAATCCGGCTGGGAGTGCGCCAACGCCGAGGACCTGCAGGACGTCCGCAACCGGCTGGAGGCCGCCGGGGTGCCGTACAAGGAGGGCACCGAGGCCGAGCTGGCCGACCGCCGGGTGGTGGAGCTGATCCGCTTCCAGGACCCGTCCGGCAACACCCTGGAGGCCTTCCACACCGTGGCGCTGGAGCACCGCCGGGTGGTCAGCCCCTACGGGCACCGGTTCGTCACCGGTGAGCAGGGGCTCGGCCACGTGGTGCTGACCTGCCGCGACGACGCCGAGGCGCTGCGCTTCTACCGCGACGTGCTGGGCTTCAAGCTGCGTGACTCGATGCGGCTGCCTCCGCAGGCGGTGGGCCGGCCGGCCGACGGGGAGCCGGCCTGGCTGCGGTTCTTCGGCTGCAACCCGCGGCACCACAGCCTGGCCTTCCTGCCGATGCCCACCCCGAGCGGGATCGTGCACATGATGGTCGAGGTGGAGAACTCCGACGACGTCGGGTTGTGCCTGGACCGGGCGCTGCGCCGCAAGGTGCCGATGTCGGCCACCCTGGGCCGGCACGTCAACGACAAGATGCTGTCCTTCTACATGAAGACGCCGGGCGGGTTCGACGTCGAATTCGGTTGTGAGGGGCTGCAGGTCGCCGACGAGCAGTGGGTGGCCCGGGAGTCCACCGCGGTCAGCCTGTGGGGCCACGACTTCAGCGTGGGGCTGAAGGGCTGAATCGAGGGGAGGCCACGATGGCCGAGGCACCGCAGATCGATCCGCGCACGTTCCGCAATGTGCTCGGCCAGTTCTGCACCGGGATCACGGTGATCACCACCGTGCACGACGGAACGCCGGTGGGGTTCGCCTGCCAGTCGTTCGCCGCGCTGTCGCTGGACCCGCCGCTGGTGCTGTTCTGCCCGACCAAGCAGTCGCGGTCCTGGCAGGCCATCGAGGCCACGGGGCGGTTCTGCGTCAACATCCTGCACGAGGACCAGCAGCACGTCTCGGCCCGGTTCGGTTCCCGGGAGCCCGACAAGTTCGCCGGAATCGACTGGCGGCCTTCCGAACTCGGTTCTCCCATCATCGAGGGGTCGTTGGCCCACATCGACTGCACGGTGCACGAGGTGCACGACGGCGGCGACCACTTCGTGGTGTTCGGCCGGGTGCACGGGCTGTCGGAGGTGCCCGCCGAGAGGCCGCGGCCGCTGCTGTTCTACCGGGGCGAGTACACCGGCATCGAACCGGACAAGAACACCCCGGCGCACTGGCGCGACGACCTCGAGGCGTTCCTGACCGCCACCACCGTCGACACCTGGCTGTGACCGTGTCATCCTGACGGACATGTCAATTCTGCGTGTCCTCGGCATCACCGGTGCCCTGGCGGCGCTGCTGGCCGTCGGCTGCGCCGGTGCGGACCAGCCGGGCGGCACCCCGCCCGGCGCGACCGCGACGAGCACCCCGACCACCGCTGGCGGCCCGGCGGGCTCCGACGGTGAGATGACCGCCGTCTACGAGCCGGCCGAGTCGCCGGAGGCCGTGCAGGGCCGGCAGCTGCTCGAGGAGGCCGGGCTGCTCGAGGAGCTCGCCGACGAGGCCACCGCGATGCTGCGGCTGCCCCAGGACGTGCCGCTGGTGGGCCGGGAGTGCGGGGAGGCCAACGCCTTCTGGGACATCGACGACCGCGAGCTGGTGCTGTGCTACGAGGACGCCGCGCTGGGCATGACGGTGTTCGCCGACGACCCGGATCCGCGGGCCAGCACGCTCGGCGCGGTGCGCGCCACCTTCTACCACGAGCTCGGCCACGCCGTGATCGACCTCTACGACCTGCCGTTCACCGGCCGGGAGGAGGACGTGGCCGACCAGCTCGCCGCGGTGCTGCTGCTGGAGACCTACGACGACCGGGACATCGACCCGGAGGACCTGGCCGCCGCGCAGGCCTACGCCCGGATGTTCGCCGCCGACGAGGACGGGGTGGAGGACTTCCCGTTCTGGGACGTCCACGAGTACGACCTGGCCCGGATGTACAACCTGCAGTGCTGGATCTACGGGGCCGACCCGCAGGGCAACGCGTTCGTCGTCGAACAGGAGCTGCTGCCGGCCGAGCGGGCCGACTCCTGCCCCGACGAGTTCGACCGGATGGCCCGGGCCTGGGACGAGCTGCTCGGGCCCTACCTGCGCACCGACGAGTGAGCTAGCGGCCCAGCCAGCCGCCGATGCGGCGCAGCGCCTCGGTGATGTCGGCGGTGGCGCCGGCGAACGACAGCCGCACGAACCGGTTGCCGCCCGTGGTGTCGAAGTCGATGCCCGGGGCGATCGCCACTCCGGTGTCGGCGAGCAGCCGCTCGCAGAACGCCAGTGAGTCGTCGGTGAGGTCGGAAACGTCGGCGTAGACGTAGAACGCGCCGTCGGCCGGGGCGAGCCGGTCGATGCCCAGCGCGGTGAGCCCGTCGATGAGCAGCCGGCGGTTCCCGGCGTAGTGCGCCAGCAGCGCCTCGGCCTCGGCGACGGCCTCCGGGGTGAAGGCGGCCACCGCGGCGTACTGCGGCAGCGCGGGCGGACAGATGGTGAAGTTGCCGGTGAGCCGGTCCACCGCGCGGCGCAGCACCGGCGGCACCAGCAGCCAGCCCAGCCGCCAGCCGGTCATCGCGTAGTACTTCGAGAAGCTGTTCACCACGATCGCCTCGCGCGAGTACTGCCAGGCGCAGGCGGTCGGCGGGGCGCCCTCGTAGACCAGCCCGTGGTAGACCTCGTCGCTGATCAGCTGCACCCCGTTGGCGTCGCACCAGCGCGCGATCGCGGCGAGCTCGGCGGGCGGGATGACGGTGCCGGTCGGGTTGGCGGGGCTGGCCACGATCAGCCCGCGCACCGGCTGCTCGAGGGCCTCCAGCATCGCCACCGTGGGCTGGAACCGGGTGTCCGGGCCGCACGGCAGTTCCACCACCTCGCAGCCCAGCGCGGTCAGGATGTTGCGGTAGCAGGGGTAGCCGGGGCTGGCGATGGCCACCCGGTCGCCGGGGTCGAAGCAGGCCAGGAACACCAGCAGGAACCCGCCGGAGCTGCCGGTGGTGACGACGACGTCGTCGGCGTCGACGGCCAGGCCGTGGCGGTCCCGGTAGGACTCGGCGATGGCCCGGCGCAGTTCCGGGATGCCGAGCGCCACGGTGTAGCCGAGCGGACCGGACTCCAGCGCCCGGGCGGCCGCGGCCCGCACCGGGCCCGGGGCGCCGGCGCTGGGCTGGCCGGCCGCCAGGTTCACCAGGTCACCGTGGGTGCGTTGGCGCTCGTCGGCGGCCAGCCACACGTCCATCACGTAGAAGGGAGGGATGCCGGCCCGCAGCGCGACGCGGTTGCGCTCGTCCATGGCAGCCACGGTAGTCGCGAGCTACAGCGCGACGGCCTCGAGCCGGCGCATGTGCTCGCGCACCGGGCCGAGCAGCTGGGCGCTGCCGTGCGCCCGCTTGAAGTACAGGTGCATGTCGTGCTCCCAGGTGATGGCGATGCCGCCGTGCAGCTGGATGCCCTCGGCTGTCACCGTGGAGAACGCCTCGCTGGCCACCACCCGGGCCAGCGACGCATTGGCCGCGGTCGGTTCGGCGATCGCCTCCTCGACCACCGCGCGGGCGCTCTCCACCCGGACGTACAGGTCGGCCATCCGGTGTTTGAGCGCCTGGAAGCTGCCGATGGGCCGGCCGAACTGCACCCGCTCCTTGGTGTAGGCGACGGTCAGCTCCAGGCACCGGGTGGCCGCGCCGATCTGCTCGGCGGCCAGCAGGATGGCCGCGGTGGCGGCCAGGCCGGGGTCGGCGCCGATGTCGGTGGTCGACCCGGCCCGCACCCGGGCCAGCGGCCGGGTCGGGTCCATGGTGTCGAGTTTCTCGGCGGTGACGTCGGTCCAGTGGGTCAGCCGCCGGCCGTCGGCGCCGACGACGACGTCGGCGACATGCCCGTTGACGACGTAGCCGGGGTCGAACACCACCGCGCCGATCGAGCTGCCCTCGGCCAGCGCGCCGAGCGCCTCGGCGTCCGGCTCGTCGGCGGCCAGCAGTGCCAGCTCGGCCAGGGTGGTGCCCAGCAGCGGGGTGGGCACCAGCGCCTTGCCCAGCTCTTCGAGCACCACCGCGGCGTCGGCGAGTTCACCGCCGGCGCCGCCGAGTTCCTCGGGCACCACCAGCGCGGCCGCCCCGACCTGCTCGCACAAGAGCTGCCAGAGCTTCTCGTCGTAGCCGCGTTCGGTGGCCATCGCGGCGCGCACCGCCTCGGGGCCGGCGTGCTTGTCGACCAGCGCGGCGACGGTCTGGCGCAGCAGTTCGCGTTCTTCGGTGGTGGTCATGACAGTCCTTCCAACACCCGGCGGCGGTGGGTGACCGGGTCGCCCCACGCGGTGCGCAGTGCCTGCACCCGCAGCAGCCACAGGGACAGATCGTGTTCGGCGGTGAAGCCGATGGCGCCGTGGGTCTGCAGCGACGAGCGGGCCGCCTGCAGCGCGGCGTCGCCGGCCGCCACCTTGGCCGCACTGACGTCGCGGGCGGTGTCCGGCGACCCGTCGGCCAGCGACAGGGCGGCGCCGTACACCAGTGGCCGGGCCAGCTCGATGGCGATGTGGACGTCGGCGAGCTTGTGCTTGATGGCCTGGTAGCTGCCGATCGGCCGGCCGAACTGGTGCCGCTGCTTGGCGTACTCCACCGACAGGTCCAGCATCGCCTGCGCGGCCCCGACCAACTGGGCGGCGGTGGCCAGCACCCCGAACTCGTAGGCCCGGGCGGTGTCGGCGGGCCGCGGCTCGCCGCCGGCGGTGAGCTCGAACAGCCGGCGGGCCGGGTCCACCGAGTCGTGCCGCTGCCCGGCCTGCGCCTCGACGACGGTGCCGTCGCCGGCCAGCAGCGCCAGGTTCGCGACGTCGGCGTCGACCGCGCGCGGGGTGTGCGGCGGCAGCGCGACGGTGGCGATCAGTTCCCCGGCGGCCAGGGCGGCCGAACGTTCGTCGCCGGCGAGCAACACCGGTGCCACCGCGATGGATTCGGCCACCGGGCCGGGCACGCACCAGCGGCCCAACCGCTCGCAGGCCACCACCAGGTCCACCGGGTGCGCGCCGATGCCGTCGAACTCCTCGGGCACCATCAGCGCGGTCACCCCGAGTTCGGCCAACTGGGCCCACACCTTGCGCCCGGGTGCCGGATCACCGGCCGCCCAGGCCCGTACCGCCGTCGGCACATCGGCCGCACCCATGGCGGCGTCGATGGCGGCGGCGAAATCCCGCTGCTGCTCGTCCAGTGCGAATCTCATTTGCTCTTCTCTCGGGGCAGTCCCAGCAGCCGTTCGGCGATGATGTTGCGCTGGATCTCGTTGGTGCCGGCGTAGATCGGGCCGCCCAGCGCGAACAGCAGCCCGTCGGTCCAGCCGTCGGCGAGCTCGGCGTCCGGGCCGCGCAGATCGAGCGCGGTCTGGTGCAGCGCGACGTCGAGTTCGGACCAGAACACCTTGGTCACCGACGATTCCGCGCCCAGCTCACCGCCCTCGGCCAGCCGGGTGACGGTGCCGAAGGTGTGCAGCCGGTAGGCCTGCGCCTTGATCCAGGCGTCGGCGACGCGTTCCTCGAAGGCCGGGTCCGGATTGCGCTTGAACTCCCGCACCAGCCGCTCGGCCGGGGCCAGGAACCGGGCCGGGCTGCGCAGCGACATGCCGCGCTCGTTGCTGGAGGTGCTCATCGCGGCCTTCCAGCCCTCGTTGGGTTGGCCGATGACGTCCTGGTCGGGCACGAACACGTTGTCCAGGAAGATCTCCCCGAACCCGGTGTCGCCGCCGAGCTGCTCGATCGGGCGCACCGTCACGCCGGGGGCGTGCAGGTCGAACATGACGTAGGTCAGGCCGCGGTGCCGCTCGGCGGTCGGGTCGGAGCGGAACAGCCCGAAGGCCTTGTCCCCGAACACCGCCCGCGAGCTCCAGATCTTCTGTCCGTTGAGCAGCCAGCCGCCGTCGGTACGGGTGGCGGTGGAGCGCAGCGAGGCCAGGTCGCTGCCGGACTCCGGTTCGGACCAGGCCTGCGCCCAGATCTCCTCACCGGAGGCCATTTTCGGCAGCACCCGGTCGAGCTGCTCCTCGGTGCCGTGCGCGAACAGGGTGGGCGCCAGCATCGAGGTGCCGTTGGCGCTGGCCCGTCCGGGGGCACCGGCGCGGAAGTACTCCTCCTCGAACACCACCCACTGCAGCAGGCTGGCGTCCCGGCCGCCGTAGCGCTCCGGCCAGCTGATCACCGACAGCCGTGCGTCGTAGAGCACGCGGTCCCACTGCCGGTGCTGGGCGAAGCCCTCGGCGGTGTCGTAGGACTTGGTGGGGAACCACCGTCGGTTGGCCTCGAGGAACTCGCGCACCTCGGCGCGGAACTCCTCGGTGGCCTCGTCGAAATGCAGGTCCATTCAGGCTCTCTCCCTCAGCAGCGGCTTGACCACCTTGCCGCCGGCGTTGCGGGGCAGCGCGTCGAGGAACTCCACCGAGCGCGGCACCTTGAAGTTCGCCAGATGCTGTTTGCAGTAGGCGATGACGGTCTGTTCGTCGAGCTCGGCGCCGGGCTTGCGCACCACGAACGCCTTGCCCACCTCGCCCAGCCGGGCGTCGGGAACCCCGATCACCGCGGACTCGGCCACCCCGTCCAACCGGGCCAGCACCTGTTCGATCTCGGCCGGGTACACGTTGAACCCGCCGCAGATGTACATGTCCTTGAGCCGGTCGGTGATGGTGAGGTTACCGCGTTCGTCGACCCGGCCGACGTCGCCGGTGTGCAGCCAGCCGTCGGCGTCGATGGCGGCGGCGGTGGCCTCCGGGTCGTCGAGGTAGCCCAGCATCACGTTCGGCCCGCGCAGCAGCACCTCGCCGGAGCCGTCCTCGCCCGGGTTGTCGATGCGCAGCTCGAAGCCGGCGATGGGCCGCCCGCAGGTGGTGGCCACGGTGACCGCGTCGTCGTCGGGCCGGCACATGGTGCCGAACCCGCTGGCCTCGGTCAGCCCGTAGGCGGTCAGCACGATGTCGATGTCGAGCTCGGTCTGCATCCGCTCGATCAGCACCACCGGCACCACCGCCGCGCCGGTCACCGCGAACCGCAGCGAACTCAGGTCGTACTCACCGCGTTTCGGGTGGTCGAGGATGGTCTGGTAGATCGTCGGCGGCCCGGGCAGCACGGTGATCCGGTGCTCCTGCACTGCGGCCATCGCCTGCTCGGGGTCGAAGGTCAGCTGCGGGATCAGCGTCGCCCCGGTCTGCAGGCAGGCCAGGATGCCGGCCTTGTAGCCGAAGTTGTGGAAGAACGGGTTGATGCACAGGTAGCGGTCGTCGGCGGTCACCCGGCCGCACTCGGCCCAGGCCGCCGAGGCGTCCAGCGACTGGCGGTGCGCGCACAGCGCGCCCTTGCTGCGCCCGGTGGTGCCGGAGGTGAACAGGATGTCGGAGATGTCGTCGGGCTGCACCGCCGCGGCGCGGGCGTCCACGGCGGCCAGGTCCACCCCGCGCGCCATGAACTCGTCCCAGGTGCCGTCGGCCTTGTCCACCGGCACCCGCACGATGTGCCGCAGCGCCGGCAGCGCGGCGCGGTCGAGCTGGGTGGTCTTGTCCTGGCCGAGGAACTCCCCGGCGGCGATCAGCACCGGGGCGTGGGTGCGGGCCAGCACGTCGGTGGCCTCGCTGGCGGTGTAGCGGGTGTTCAGCGGCACCAGCACCGCGCCGGCGTGGTGGATGGCCAGGCAGGCCACCACCCAGTGCCAGGTGTTGGGGGACCAGATCGCCACCCGGTCGCCGGGCTCCACGCCGAGGGCGATCAGCGCGGCGGCGGCGCGGCGCACCTCGGCGCGCAGCTCGGCGTAGCTGAACCGCCGCTCGGGGGTGATCAGTGCGTCGTGGTCCGGCAGCTGTTCGGCGATCCGGTCGAGGACCGCGGGGACCGTCCGCTTGCCGTCCCCGACCCGTTGGCTGTGGGCCCCGGTCATCGAACTCCTTTTGAATGTGACCGCCCGGTCCGCGGTGGGTGATTTCACGGCCGCATCGTCGGCCGGGCAACAAAGCAAGTGCTTGGTAGGTTAGCCTACAAGGGTGATTGAGGTCCAGGAGTTCCGGGCCGAGGTCCGCCAGTGGCTCGCCGACAATCTCGTCGGCGAATTCGCCAAGCTCAAAGGTCTGGGCGGGCCCGGTCGCGAGCACGAGGCGTTCGAGGAACGACGCGCGTGGAACCAGAAACTCGCCGAGGCGGGGCTGACCTGCCTGGGCTGGCCGGTCGAGCACGGCGGCCGCGGGTTGTCGGTGGCGCACCGGGTGGCGTTCTACGAGGAGTACGCGCTGGCGGATGCGCCGGCCAAGGTCAACCACCTCGGTGAGGAGCTGCTCGGGCCGACGCTCATCGACTTCGGTACCCCCGAGCAGCAGCAGCGGTTCCTGCCGAAGATCCGCGACGTCACCGAGCTGTGGTGCCAGGGCTACTCCGAGCCGGGTGCGGGCAGCGACCTGGCCAACGTGTCCACCACCGCCGAACTGGTCGGCGACGAGTGGGTGATCAACGGCCAGAAGGTGTGGACCTCGCTGGCGCACTGGGCGCAGTGGTGCTTCGTGGTGGCCCGCACCGAGAAGGGCT
>NZ_CALDGS010000146.1 GCF_937941905.1 uncultured Mycolicibacterium sp.
GCGGGGTGGGTCAGTGCACGTTGGAGACCCACACGGCCCGGGCCACGCCGGGGCCCTCGTTCCACAGCCGGTGCGGCCGGGCCGAGTCGAACGCGATGGAGTCGCCGGGGCCGAGGACGAACACGTCGAACTCGATCTGGACGTGCAGCCGCCCCTCGAGCACCAGGCCGTACTCGTGACCGGTGTGCCGGATGAACGCCTCGTCCTCGGGTGAGGACGTGGCCACGGCGTAGATGATCTCGCGGAAGTCGATACCGCTGTCGGTGGTCGGGGTCAGCAGCTCCCACCGCACCCCCGGCCTGATCTCGATGGATTGCCGCTCTGCGTAACGCCGCACGTAGCGCTGCTCGCCCGGGGTGCGTTCGATCGAGTCGTCGCCGGCGGCCACGCCCCGGGGGCCGTCCGGGCCGTCGCCGAACAACGTGTCCATCGAGATGCCGAGTTCGGAGACGATGGCGTAGAGCAGGCTGATCGACGGCGCGACGATGTCGCGTTCGATCTGGGACAGGTGCCCGGCCGACACGTTCAGCCGCCGGGACAGTTCGCGCAGCGAGATCCCCCGGGCCTGGCGGGCCTCGCGCAGGCGGGCACCCCACGTCGGCGGGGGCACGGGCGCCTGGCCCGCCGGCTGCGTTTCCACCACGGTGTGGAGTCTATGGGAGGCGGTTCGGGGGGTGCGGTCCGTGTAAACGGCTCGGAAAAATTGTTCTGCACCGGTTGACAAACCGTTCTCCTGCACAGAACACTGCTGGATTGTGTCCCGGGTCACGCCCCCATCCCCTACGTCCATAGACTTCACGTCTGCACTCCCGCACGAGGAGAAACAGTGACTGCGAGCTCCTTCATCGACAGTGCGCCGCTGTCGAGGTTCCACAAGAAACTTCTGGTGCAAGCCGCCGGCGGCCCCTTCCTCGACGGCTACCTGCTGAGCATCATCGGCATCGCGCTCGTCGGCATGACCCCGGAGCTCGGCATGACCACCGGTCAGGAGAGTCTGGCCGGTGCGGCCGCGCTGATCGGCATCTTCGTCGGCGGCCTGGTGTTCGGCCGGCTCACCGACCGCATCGGCCGCCAGCTCATGTACACCGTCGACCTGAGCGTGCTGGTCATCGCCTCGCTGCTGTGCGTCTTCGTCGACGCGCCGTGGCAGGTGATCGCGCTGCGCTTCATCATCGGCATCGCGATCGGCGCGGACTACCCGATCGCCACCGCCCTGCTCACCGAGTGGCTGCCGGCCAAGCGCCGCGGCGCCATGGTGGGCAGCCTGGTGGTGTTCTGGTTCATCGGTGCCACGGTGGCCACCTTCGTCGGGTTCGCCATCGCCGCCGTCCTCGGCGACGGCGCCTGGCGGCTCATGCTCGGCAGCGCGATCGTTCCCGGCGTGGCCATCCTGCTCATGCGGATCGGTACCCCGGAGTCGCCGCGCTGGTTGGTGTCCAAGGGCCGCTACGACGAGGCCAAGGAAGTGATCCGCCGCGCCTTCGGCGTCGTCGTCGACGTGTCCGACCTGCAGGAGGACACCGCCGAGGTGCGCGACCTGGGCTTCCGCGGACTGCTGCGCGGCGAGTACCTCAAGCGGGTGTTCTTCTGCGGCTTCTTCTACCTCGCCGCGGTGACGCCGCTGTTCGCGATGTACACCTTCGGCCCGCAGATCCTCGGCGCGTTCGGCATGGCCGAGGGCAACATGAGCAACCTCGGCTACACCCTGATCAGCCTGCTGTTCCTGATCGGCTGCCTGCCCGCACTGCGGTGGTGCGAGACGATCGGCCGCCGGCCGCTGCTGATCTGGTCGTTCGTGGGCATGCTCATCCCGATGGTGATCCTCGGCATCGCGCCGGCCGGGCCGGCCTGGCTGGTCATCGCCTCGTTCGCGGTCTACGCGATCGCCTCGGGCGGGCCGAACATCCTGGAATGGTCCTACCCGAACGAGATCTTCCCGACCGAGATCCGCGCCACCGCGATGGGCGTCGTCACCGCGGTGAGCCCGGTCGGCGCGGCCATCGGCACCTTCCTGCTGCCGATCGGGCTGGAGCACCTCGGCACCGGCAGCACGATGATGGTCGCCGCCGGCCTCACCCTGGCCGGCCTGGTGGTCTCGGTACTGCTCGCCCCCGAGGTCCGCAACCGTTCGCTGGCCGAGGCCAGCGGGGTGGTCCCGGCCGTGAGCCCGACGAGTTCCGAACGGACCCTACGCAAGTAACCGTCCAGGGAGGACGGACCCGGCCCGGCCGAGCGCCGGGCCGGGTCCGCGCAATGGTGAGGACCCACGATGACCGAACCGCACGCACTGCCACTGAACGCGGTGGCCGACCGCATCGCCGCCGGCGAGCTGGCGCCGTCCGAACTGTTGGACAGCTGCCTGCACCGTATCGCCGAGCGCGAACCGGTGGTGCAGGCCTGGGAGACGTTGGACGCCGAGAATGCCTGCGCCACAGCGCGATCCAGGGACACCGAGCCACCGGTCGGGCCGCTGCACGGCGTGCCGGTCGGGGTCAAGGACATCATCGACGTGGCCGGGCTGCCCACCCGGTGCGGCTCGGTGCTGCGCGGGCACGCCCCGGCCGGGGCCGACACCCGCATCGTGCAGCGGCTGCGGGCGGCCGGTGCGGTCGTCCTCGGCAAGACCGTCACCACCGAATTCGCCTATTTCACCCCGGGCAAGACCCGCAACCCGCACGACCCGGGCCGCACCCCGGGCGGCTCCTCGAGTGGCTCGGCCGCCGCCGTCGCCGACCGGATGGTCCCGCTGGCGATCGGATCGCAGACCGCCGCGTCCACCAGTCGGCCCGCCGCCTACTGCGGCACCGCCGCGCTCGTCACCACCCCGGGGCGGTGGCACGATCCGGGCATCACCGGGCTGAGCCCGACGCTGGACTCGCTGGGCCTGTTCACCCGCAGCACCGACGAACTCGCCCTGGCTGCCGCCGCCCTGCTGGACCTCCAGCCACCGCAGCCCGGGGTACCCGCGCTGCGCTGGTGCGACGGAGCGCAGTTCGGCGACCTCGAATCCGCGATGGGTGACGCGGTCACCGCGGCGGTCGAGACGCTGCGCCGCGCCGGCGCCCGCGTCGACGAACTCCCGCTGCCCGACCGGGCGCGTCGGCTCGGGGCGCTGCACCGCACCGTGATGGCGGTCGAGGCGGCCCGCTCCCTGGCCGCCGAGGCCGCCACCGGCCGGCTCAGCGCAACCCTGCAGGCCCTGCTCGACGAGGGTGCGACCACGCCGGAGGCCGCCTACCGGGCGGCGTTGGAAGAGGCGGCGGCGCAACGCGAAACGATGCTGGCCCTGTTGGACGGATACCAGGCGGTGCTGGCTCCGGCCGCCACCGGTGTGGCCCCGCAGGGCGCGGCGACCGGCAGCCCCGACATGAGCCGGCCCTGGCAGGTGCTCGGTCTGCCGTCAGTGACGGTACCCGGCCTGCGCGATGCGGCCGGGCTGCCGCTGGGGGTGCAGCTGGTGGGCAGGCCGGGCGCCGAGGCGCAGCTGCTGGCGGTCGCCCGCTGGGTGGAGGCCCGGCTGCGCGGGCGGTAGCGGCCCGCCCTACCGCCCGCCGGGACGCTGGGCCGCCAGCGCGGCGGTGCGCTGGGCGATCCAGTCCCGCAGCTTGCCGGCCGCCTCGTCGAGCTGCTGCTGTGGCAGGCCCTCGGTCACCGGCACCCGGGCGACGATCTCGTCGAGCAGCCGGTTCGCCAGCCCGCCGGCATAGATCTCGTCGTAGAGCTGCCAGTACACCCGCTCGTAGCGCGGCCGGAACGCCGGCGAGGCCAGGAACCGGTCCTTGAGCGGGTTGCCGGTCCGCGGTTTCTTGCCGTCGGGGAAGTCCGGGAACTCCATGGGCGGGCCGCCCTGGCCGTCCGGGCCCTGCTGGAACGCCTCGGGCGGCGGGCCGAGGGTGACCTTGTCGAACGGGCCGATGTCCGGCTTGCCCACCATCGCCAGGTTGAGATCCCAGGACACCACGGTGAACTTCTTGGTGTCCAGGTCGTACCAGAGGTAGTAGTTCTGCCCGGGCCCGGCCATGTCGTCGCCGTTGACCAGCAGGTTCTGGGTGGCGACGTAGCGGGCGAAGGACTCCACGTCCACCCAGTCGGCCAGATGCGCGTCGAACTCGGCCGCATCGGCGCCGTCGAGCCACTCCAGGAAGTTGATGATCGGCTGCAGGTTGCCGTTCTCGGCGGAGTTGATCTGCTTGAACTGCTCGGCGTAGGCGGACTGGTCGCGGCCGACGAACTCCAGATACGAGTGCGCGTCGGCCTTGTACAGGTAGCCCGGCGAGTCGAACAGCGTCTCGGCGTAGGTCTCGTCCGGGTGCTCGAGCAGCAGCCGGGTGGTGGTGCGGCCCATGATCGAGTAGGTCGCGTACGAGTACCGCTGGGTGGGCTGGCCGGTCGCGGCGGTCAGCGACAGCGCCAGCGACTCGTTGAGCACCGGTGCGCCGGGCCGCACCGACAGCTCGGTGTGGCCCTGGTAGCCGCGCCCGGCGACGTGCTCGTTGAAGCTCAGCAGCAGCGGCAGCGACGCCGGATCCTCACGGTCGGCGTGCACCATCTCGAACGCCGGGAAATCCGAAGGCGGGGGCGGCATCCCGCTGCGCATCCACGGTGGCCTGCCGTCCTCGGAGCGCAGCCCCATGATCGTCGAGTTGCCCTTGAGCCGCACCGCGACGTCCTTGATCGGGGTGCCGTCGATGACGACGTCGGCGGTCACCCACCGCTTCTCGCCATCCTTCGCGAAGGCGTCGAGCATGTCGCGGTACTCGGCCTCGGTGATGTCGACGGTCAGCGAGTGCGGGACCGACGCATCGTAGAGATCGACGGTGCCGGCGATGTTGTCGGTGATCTCCGAGGTGATCAGCGCGGTGTCGCCGGTGATGTAGGGCCGGATGCGCACCCCGCCGAACAGCACCCCGGCCCCGACGATCACCACCGCCAGGACCGCGAGCAGCTTCCAGTAGTGCCGCAGTCGCACCGGGATGCGGTGGCGCAGGCGGGGTTTCGGCGCCGGCATCACAGGTCGGTCTGGTCGTACCCGGTCAGCACCGTCACCCGCTGGCCGGCGTTGACCTCGGTCAGCGCCGCGATCAGGTCGGCCGGCTTGCGCCCCTTCTTCAGCTGCGCGGTGTAGTACAGCTCGTTGAGCGCCCCGGCGCGCGCCGACTCGGTGGACACCAGCTCGAACTCGGTGCAGAAGTCGATCAGCACGTCCTCCACCCGGGCGGTGTACTCCGGCTCCGGCGGCACCTGCACCTTGACCACCTGGCGCTGCACGTCGAGCTTGAACCAGTTGAACCGGTACATGATGATCAGCACCAGGCAGATCACCACGGTGGCCGCGGCGGCCAGCACGTAGAACCGGGTGCCGGTGGCCATGCCGACGGCCATCACCAGGAAGATGAACCCGACGTCGCGGGTCTCCTTGATCGCGTTGCGGAATCGGATCACCGACAGCGCGCCCACCAGCGCGAAGGCGCGGGCGATGTTGGAGCCCACCACCAGCATGATGACCGAGATCACCATGCACACCAGCACCAGCGTCTGCACGTAGGACTGGCTGTAGGAGACGTTCTTGTGGGTGTAGCGGTAGACCCACCCGATGATCGAGGCGAGCACGAAGCTCAGCGCGAGCGCCGCCGCCACGTCGAACACGGTGAACGTGCCGCTGAGATCCTGGAAGTCAATCGTCATTGGTTACTCGGTTTCGTCGTCGTCACAGGGAATCGGAGAGGGAATCGGTCCGGCGGTCGGCCGGTTCGGCGAACGGGTCGTCGGGCGCGGGTGCGGCCCAGGCGTCGAAGGTCGCGGTTTCCGGCGTGCCCATCGCCGAGCGCGGTGCCAGGCCGAACGCCTGCACCGACTGGCAGTACTTGGAGATCCGCACCACCGGCATGTCCAGCCGCGCGGCCAGGTCGGTCACCCAGTACGGCACCCGCTCGTTGGCCTTGATCTCCACGATCGCCAGCTTCGGCGGGATGATGAACCGGTTCTGCGCGCCGGAGGCGAAATGGAAGTCGCGGTCGCGGCCGTGCACCCGGTGGTCGATGGTCACCCGCAGGCCCAGGTCGGCGTCCTGCCCGACGAACGCCTCGCGCAGGTAGCCGGTGGTGACGATCGGGCGCAGGTCGAGATTGCCCAGCAGCGTGGTGACCTCGCTGATGAACCCGTGCTGGTGCGGTCCGGTCTCCGGCGGGACGCGGTCGTCGAGCCAGCGGCGGGCCTGCGCGTACGGCAGCGCGATCCGGCGCTTCTGGGTGACCCGGTTCACCCGCTGCTTGATCTCCACCTGCACCGGGGTGTCGTCGGTGCACTCGTCGGGCCGGCCGTACAACCGCATCCGCAGCTTGCGCCGGAACCGCAGCCCCTCGATCTTCTCCCAGTAGAAGCGCAGATCCTGGGTGTCGTAGTAGAGCGAGGTCACCGGGTAGCCGCCGCGCGGCGAGTGCGGGTCGGTGGCCATCCGTTTGGCCAGCTCCTCCCGCAGTTGCGGAACCTTGAGCTCGTCGAGCAGGTACTTGATCTCGTAGCGGTTGAAGGCGTGCAGGCGGCTCGCGGTCTGTTGGTAGCCGGCGGGCTGGGTCGGCACGTCCTCGTAGCGGTGCTCCTCGGCGGCGCGGCGACGCTTGAAGATACCCATGCCAGCCTGCGTTGCCTTCCGTGAATCGTCGTCGGTTGTCGGTCGTCGGTGCGTGGTGCCGTATCCGCCCGCGGTCAGGGCACCCCGATGATCGGGGGTTGCTCGGGATCCCCCGGCTCGGGCAGGAACGGCGGCCAGGCCACCGTGGTGGGCGGCCACATCTGCACGGTCGGGGCCGAACCGCCACTGCGGTGGCGGTAGCGCGCGTCGTCGTGGTCGGCGGCCTGCGCGGTCGCCGGGATGCTTGCGCACCATACCGCGACCAAAGCCGTCGCCGTCAGTATCGGTTTGCTCACAGTGGCACCACCGCGCTGTAGATGCTCACACTGTCGTCGGAGGTGTCGGTGCTGATCCGGCCCACCGCGAACAGCCGGGCGGTGGCCGCGCCGCCGCACTCGTCGACCTGCACGTGCGCGTCGAGGACGTTGACCACCGCGAGGCGGCCGCGCAGCTCCTTGGCGCCGAAGCCGACCGTGCGCAGCGCCCCGGACCGGATGTTGGCGCCGATGTCGCCGTCGACCCCGAGGATCGGGATGTCGTCGAACAGGTCGGTGGCCGCGCCGGCGTCCAGGTCGAGCCCGTCGTCGAGATTGAGCTGGCAGCCCAGCTGCGCGCCGACCACCAGTTCGCCGGAGTTGACCGGGACCGCGCCCTCGCCCTCGACCGACAGCGTCACCCGGCCGCTGAGGAAGCCCTGCCGGCTCAGCGGCGCGGCCGCCATGTTGGGCACCGGGTCGATGCGGGCGTCGGTGAGGGTGAGCGTCATGCGCCAGCCGTCGATGGTCTCGACGGTGCGGGTGACGTCCGGCACCGGGATCTGCTCGGCGTGGGCGGTGCCGGTGGTGACCGATGCGACCAGCAGCAGACCGGCCACCGTCGGGCCGCACTTCCTGCCGAAACCCACGCCTCACCTCCTCGCGTCCACGGGTTTGGTTTTGTCGGCTAACTATTCCATTCTGGCCCAGCGGGCGGGGTGCCGCCCGCGCGCCCCCTCGACGTGGGAGAAGGGGTGGCTGTGCTCGGCGCCGGATCGCGACCGGGAATGCTATTCCGCGGACACAGAGGAGGACGAATGAACGCGATCGCGACCGTGGGCGCGGCGATGGAACAGGCCGTCGCCGCGTTCATGCTGCACCCGGAGACCTTCGCGGCCAGCGTGGCCGCCGGCTACCAGAACCCGATGGCCGGCTACGTCGCGGGCCGCGCCGGCGTGCTCGGTGAGGCCAGCGGCACCACGGTGGCCTCGGTGTTCGTGGTGTTCGAGCCCAACATGATCGCCGCGCTGTGGCAGGAGGGCATCGCGGTGCGCGGTGCCCGCGGCGCGGCCGAGCAGTACTGGGCGCAGGCCGCCGACTTCGGACGCAAGTACCTGGCCGGCGCGGCCGGTCTGGACCGCATCTGCGCGCTGTCGGAGAAGGTGATCGCCGCCGCGCCGGCCTGGGGTGTGCCGCTGTTCGCCGGCTGGCGCGAGATGCCGCTGGCGCAGGACGCCCCGGCGCGCGCCCTGCAGGTGATGTTCGTGCTGCGCGAGCTGCGGGCGGCCGTGCACTTCAACGCCCTGACGGTGGCCGGGATCGCGCCGATCGAGGCGCACCTGCTCAACAAGGGCCGCGACTACGCGGCGATGTTCGGCTGGCCCGAGCCGTTCCCGGACCCGGCGGCCAAGAAGGACCGCTACGCCGAGGTCGAGGCCGCCACCGACCGCCGCATGGGCGAGATCCTCGGCGCCGCGCTGACCGAGACCGAACTGGCCGAACTCGCCCGGCTCAGCGAGGACGCGCTGGCCACGCTGCGGGCGAACCTGCCGGGCTGAGCGCGCGCGGCCGCCACGCCGAACGACCCGCAATAGCCCGGCCAACCCCGGCACCTGCGGTTACGGTGCATCACATGCCGAATCTCGACCGTCGTCGGGCGCTGATGATGCTGGGCTTCGGCGTGGCGGCCGCCACGCTGCCGCGACCCGTGGCGAACGCGCAGCCGGCCGCCGAGCCGGGCCCGGTCGTGCTGTTCTCCGACGAGTTCGACGGCCCGGCGGGCTCGCCGCCCGACCCGTCGAAGTGGTTCATCGTCCCGGCCCGGGAGACCATCCGCAACCCGGTGGAGTGGGACAAGCCCTACAACATGGGCCGCTACGTGACCGACCAGGAGCACGTCTTCCACGACGGCGAGGGCCACCTGATCATCCGCGCCACCCGCGGGCCCGGCAACAACATCCAGGAGAAGTACGCCAGCGCCAAGATCGTCGGGCTGTGGCGCGGCGGGGTGGGCACCACCTGGGAGGCCCGGGTCAAGCTCAACTGCCTGACCGACGGCGCGTGGCCGGCGTTCTGGCTGCTCAACGACGATCCGGTGCGCGGCGGCGAGGTCGACATCTTCGAGTGGTACGGCAACCGGGACTGGCCGTCCGGGGCGACCGTGCACGCCAAGCTCGACGGCACCATGTTCAAGACCCAGCCGTATCCG
>NZ_CALDGS010000147.1 GCF_937941905.1 uncultured Mycolicibacterium sp.
GCCGCGGCGTCAGCCCTCGTGATACAGGCTCGTCTCCCCCGTCCGGGGCGGCGGCTCCGGGAGTCGATTCGGCGCCGGCCGGGCCAACGACGGCCATGACGGATCCACCGGCACGTCCGCCCGCCCGGCGCGGACCTGCCTCAGATAGCCGTAGCTGACGAGCAGCCAGAGCACCACAACCCCCAGTACGAGCAACATGGGTCCCACCGTATGCCCGCCACCGGGGGGCCAAGTGCACGAATATTCGGCACCCTCCCTAGAACACGTTTCAGATTGCTACCGTGACGCGGTGATCCTGGACAGGTTTCGACTCGATGATCAGGTCGCGGTGGTCACCGGCGCCGGCCGCGGACTCGGGGCGGCGATCGCCGTCGCGTTCGCCGAGGCCGGCGCGGACGTGCTGATCGCCGCGCGCACGCAGGCCCAGCTCGACGAGGTCGCCGAGCAGATCCGCAGGACCGGCCGCCGGGCGCACGTCGTCGCCGCCGACCTCGCGCACCCGGAGACCACCGCCGAGCTCGCCGGCACGGCGGTCGAGGTGTTCGGCAAGCTCGACATCGTCGTCAACAACGTCGGCGGCACCGTCCCGGCCCGGGTGACCGAGACGTCGGTGAAGGACCTGCGCGACGCGTTCACCTTCAACGTCGCCACCGCGCATGCGCTCACCGCGGCGGCGGTGCCGCTCATGCTCGAGCACTCCGGCGGCGGCTCGATCATCAACATCACCTCGGCGGTGGGGCGGCTGGCCGGGCGGGGCTTCGCCGCCTACGGCACCGCCAAGGCGGCGCTGGCGCACTACACCCGGCTCGCCGCGCTGGACCTGTGCCCGCGCATCCGGGTGAACGCCATTGCACCCGGCGCGATCCTGACCTCGGCGCTGGACGTGGTGGCCGAGAGCGAGGAGCTGCGCAAACCGATGGAGCAGGCCACGCCGCTGCGCCGGCTGGGCGATCCGGCCGACATCGCGGCCGCTGCGGTGTATCTGGCCTCGCCGGCGGGCAGTTACCTGACCGGCAAGGTGCTCGAGGTCGACGGCGGGCTCACCCGGCCCAACATGGAGCTGCCGTTCCCCGACCTGTAGGCGTAGGCTGGCCGCGTCGGGGCCGGCAGCAGCAAACGGAGCAGGTCATGGGCAGGTTCACGGTGTCGTTCGGCGCCGCGTTGGCCTCGGCGGCGCTGGGCGCCGCGTTGGCCTCGGCGGCGCTGGGCGCCGCGTTGGCCTGTGCGGTGCTCGCAGCGGCGCCGGCCGCGGCCCGGCCGGAATGCACCGACACCGGCCCCACCACCACGCACTGCCGCACCAACGGCAGCTCGCAGATCGTCACCTCACCGCCGGCCATGAACTACGGCCCGTTCTACGGCTGGCCGGTCGGCGGGGTCGTCATCGGGTTCGGGTGGTGAACGAGCGGCATCCCTATTTCGCCTACGGGTCCAACCTGTGCCCGCGCCAGATGACGGGCCGCTGCCCCGGCGCGGTCCGGCCGCGCCCGGCCACCCTGCCCGACCACGGGTGGCTCATCAACGAGCGCGGGGTAGCCACCATCGCGCCGCGGGCCGGCGCGATGGTGCACGGGGCGCTGTGGTGGATCACCGACGACGATCTGGCCGTGCTGGACCGCGCCGAGGGGTGCCGGTGCGGTACCGGCGCGACCGCCTCGTGGTGCAGCTCGACGACGGCCCGGCCGAGGCGTGGGTGTACATCGACCACCGGCTGCGGCCCGGCGCGCCGCGACCGGGGTATCTGGAACGGGTGATCGACGGGGCGCGCCACCACCGGCTGCCGCACCACTGGATCGAGTTCCTGCACGGCTGGCACTCGACGCCGCCGGCGACACGGTGAATCCCTAACAGCCCCGGCCACTCCGGTCATCCCGACCGATTCACCGTGATTTTTTTGCTTCTGTGCCGCTTGCGGCGGGGGACACAATCCGCTGCGAATCACCGCGCCGCACACAGGAGTACCCCACCGTGACCTCGCTCGCCCCAACGACGTCCGTAGCCGGGCTGCGCGCCGCCGCCGACCGGCTACTGCCAGAGATCGCCGCGGGCGCGGCCGAACGGGAACTGCACCGCCGGATGCCCTACCCGGAGGTGGCCCGGCTGTTCGAGGCCGGCCTGGGTACCTGGCGGGTCCCGGCCGACGCCGGCGGCCCGGGCGCCAGGGTCACCGAACTGTTCTCCTTCGTCCTCGATCTGGCCACCGCCGACGCCAACATCGCCCAGGCGATCCGGTCGCACCTGGCGTTCGTGGAGTTCGCGCGCCGGCTGCGCGACAACGATCAGCGCGCCCACTGGCTCTCCCGGGTGCTCGCCGGCGACGCGTTCGGCATCGCCAGCGGCGAGATCGGCGGGCCGCACGGCCAGATCACCACCCGGGTGACCCGCACCGCCGACGGCTGGCGGCTCAACGGCACCAAGTACTACACCACCGGAACGCTGTTCGCCGACTGGGTCAACGTCCGCGCCCTCGACGACGACGATGCGGTACGCCAGATCCTGGTGCCGGTCGACCGGGACGGGGTGGAACGCCTCGACGACTGGGACGGCATCGGGCAGCGGCTCACCGCCAGCGGCACCACCCGGTTCACCGACGTCGTCGTCTATCCCGAGGAGTTCCTCGACATCGAGGTGCCGCCGGGCAGTCGGCCACCGGTGTCGCCGTTCTTCCAGCTCATTCTGGCCTCGGTGGAGGTCGGCATCGCCCGCAACGCGCTGGCCGACGCGGTCGACTACGCCAGGCGGAAGGCCCGGCCGATCAAGCACGCCGGGGTGGACCGCTCGGTCGACGACCCCTACATCCGCCACACCGTCGGCGAGGTGGCCGCCCGGATCTACGCCGCCGAGGCCGCGGTGCTGCGCGCCGCCGAACGCATCGACCGCGTCGACGACACCCCGATCGGCTCGGCCGCCGAGCAGGAGGCGCTGCTGCAGGCCAGCCTCGCGGTGTCGCAGGCCCAGTTCATCGCGGTGGAGACCGCGCTGCGGGCCGGCGAGCAGCTGTTCGACGTGGCCGGCGCGTCGGCCACCCTGCGCGAGCACAACCTCGACCGGCACTGGCGCAACGCCCGCACCGTCGCCAGCCACAACCCGCGGGCCCACAAGGCGGGCGCGGTGGGCGCCTACCTGCTCGACGGCATCGAGCCACCCACCTCCGGTTTCTTCTGATCGACCCGAAAGTTCAACGATGACAACACCGTTCGACCCAGCCGCGGTCCGTTCCTACCTGTACGTCCCGGCCGCCGACCCGGACCGGGTGGCCGCCGCCTTCGACAACGACGCCGACGCCGTGGTCTTCGACCTGGAGGATCTCACCCCGCCGGACCAGAAACCGCTGGGCCGCAAGCTCGTCGGCGAGGTGGTCGCCGGGACGCCGCCCAAACCCGTGCTGGTGCGCATCAACTCGCTGCGTGCGGGCGTGCTCGCCGAGGATCTCGACGCGATCGTCGGCCCGGGCCTGGCCGCGGTGCGGGTGCCCAAGTCCGAGAACCCCGACGACATCCGCACCATCGCCCGCGAACTCGACCGGCGCCGGGCCGAGCGGGGCATCGTGAAGGTGATCGGCCTGCAGGTGATGGTGGAGACCGCCGCCGGGGTACTGGCCGGCCCGCAGCTGGCCCGGGCCACCCACCTGGTGGAGTCGATCGGACTGGGCGAGGGCGACCTCAAGCGCGATCTGGCCACCACCACCGACGAGGGCCTGTTCGCCTCCCGCGCCCAGATCGTGCTGGCCGCCCGGGCCGCCGGGCTGCCCGGACCGGTGCAGGTCACCTTCCCGCCCGGCGGCACCCTCGAGGAGCTGCGCGCCTCCACCGAGCTCGGCCGCAGCCTCGGCTACGCGTCGCGCACGCTGCTCAACCCCGACCACATCCCGCTGGTCAACGAGATCTACGGCTGATCCCCCGCCCGAAATCCCCCGCCCCGAACGAATCCACCTGGACCCATCGATGATCCGCACCCCCGCCATCCCCGTTCTGTTCGCCGCCGCGGCCCTGACCCTGGCGGCCTGCTCCGGTTCGAACACCGCCACCAGCGGCGACGCCGGCGAGCCGGTCAGCGGCGGCACCCTGACCTACGCGCTGTCCGAGTGGCCCCGCTGCGTCGACCCGGCCCTGCGGGCCCGCGGCCTGAGCGCCTCCGAGCACTACGCCGAAACGCTGACCGACCAGGACCGCAGCACCGGGGAGGTGATCCCCCGGCTGGCCGAGCACTGGGAGATCGAGCCCGGCGCCAAGGCCATCACCCTGGTGCTGCGCGAGGGCGTGACCTTCTCCGACGGCACCCCGCTGACCGCCGAGGTGGTCAAGGCCAACTTCGACAACCTCAAGGAGATCACCGGCAGCGCCAAGGCCGAAACCCAGGTGATCAGCGCGCTCAACACCTACCTGGGCACCGACGTCGTCGACGAGCGGACCGTGCGGGTGCGGTTCGCCGAGCCCGAACTCGGCTTCCTGCGCAACATCTCCGACCCGTACTTCAACATCTACGCCCCGGCGACCCTGCAGTCCTCGCTGGAGGACCGCTGCGCCGGCAAGACCCTCATCGGCACCGGACCCTTCGTCATCACCGAGGTGGTCAACCAGCAGCGCATCACGCTGGACCGCCGCGACGACTACGACTGGGCCCCGGCCGGGGTGACCGAGCACAACGGCCCGGCCTACCTGGACCGGATCGTGTTCGAGGTGGTGCCGGAGTCCGGGGTGCGGGTCGGCGGGCTGCTGTCCGGGCAGTTCGACGTCGTCGACGACGTCCCGGTGGTCGACCAGGACAACCTGGTCGCCCAGGGCGCGACGCTGCTGACCGGTGTGGTGCCCAATCTCGTTCCGGGCCTCCGGCAGAACCCGCTCAGCCCGCTCGGCGGGGACACCGTGGTGCGGCAGGCCATCCAGCGCTCGATCGACCGCGAGGAGATCCGCGACACCCTCTACAACGACCGCTACACCGTCCCGACCAGCGCGATCGCCGCGAACACGCCGCTGTACACCGACGTCTCGGAGTACCTGGCCTACGACCCGGACGGGGCGCAGCGGCTGCTGGCCGACAACGGCTGGACCAAGGGCCCGGACGGGGTGTGGGTCAAGGACGGCCGCCGGCTCGCGCCGAAGGTGATGCTCGTCAGCGGTTCCAGCCAGGGCGCCACCCAGCAGGAGCTCGAGCTGATCCAGCAGCAGCTCAAGCGGGTGGGCATCGACATGCAGATCCTGCCGGTCACCCAGGCCGAGTACGCCCAGCTGATGAACAACAAGGCCGAGGGCGGCTACGACTTCCTGGCCGGCAGCGGCCCGTCGAAGGACGTCGACTTCCTGGCCGGGCTGTTCCTGAACACCAACCCGGCGCTGTCCGGCTCGCTGCAGGTGCCGCTGGAGGACGCCGCCAACCGGCTGAACCTGGCCGCCACCGACGAGGAGCGGGTGCGGGCCGCGGCCGACCTGCAGGAGCTGCTGGTGCGCGACGGCTACTGGATCCCGGTGCGGGAGCAGACCAAGGCCGTCGGCGTGGCGCCGAACGTGCACGGGGTCACCATCAACCCGTACGGCGCGACCGTCCTCTACGACGCCTGGATCACGGACACCTCGTCATGACCGGGCGGCTCGGGTACCTGGCGCGCCGTGCGGCGCAGGGCGTGGTCGTGCTGTGGGCGGCATTCACCCTGACGTTCGTCGTGCTGTACCTGCTGCCCAGCGACCCGGTGGAGATCATGCTGCACGCCGGCGGTGACCAGACCGCCGTGGACCCGGCGGCGATCGCCGCGCTGCGCGCCGAGCACCACCTGGACCAGCCGGTGCTGCTGCAGTACCTCTACACCCTCGGCGATGTGCTGCGCGGCGACTTCGGGCACTCGGTGCCCACCCACGAGAAGGTGACCACGCTGATCGCCGAGGCGCTGCCGCACACCCTGCAGCTGGCGCTGTTCGCGTTCGCGCTGTCGGTGCTGTCGGGCGCGGCCCTGGCGCTGACCGCCACCTACACCCGGGCCCGGTGGCTGCGGCAGTTCCTGCTTTCGCTGCCGCCGGTCGGGGTGTCGGTGCCGACGTTCTGGATCGGGCTGATCCTGTTGCAGCTCTTCTCCTTCGGCACCGGGTGGTTCCCCGCCACCGGCAACAAGGGGTTCGCCTCGCTGGTGCTGCCCGCGGTCACCCTGGCCGTGCCCACCTCGGCGGTGTTCGCACAGCTGCTCGCCAAGAACCTGGCCGCCGCCTGGGCGCAGCCCTACATCGACACCGCCAACGCCAAAGGCGTTCCGCGCGGCCGGATCCTGTTGCACCACGCGCTGCGCAACGCCGCCATCCCGGTGCTGACCATCGTCGGCATCACGTTCGGCAATCTGCTGGCCGGCGCGGTGGTGGTGGAGACGGTGTTCAGCCGCCACGGCATCGGCCGGCTGACCGAGCAGGCGGTGACCGAACAGGACATCCCCACCCTGCTGGCGCTGGTGGTGCTGGCCGCGGCGATCTTCGTGGTGGTCAACCTGCTCGTCGACATCGTCTACCCGCTGCTGGACCCACGGATCGCCCGGGTGGCGCCGGTGTCGCTGGGAGGTGATGCGTCGTGACGCTGCTCGATGTCGGCCCGGCCCCGCAACCGGTCGAGGCACCCGAGCACCCCGCCGACGACCGGATCCGGGTGCGCTCCCGCGGGCAGCGGCTGCGCGGCCCGCTGGTGGCGGCGCTGCGCAAGCCCGGGCTGGTGGCCTCGGTGCTGTTCCTGGCGCTGGTGTTGGGCTGGGCGCTGCTGCCGGAGCTGTTCACCGACCACGACCCGCTGGTCGGGGTGCCGCGCGACAAGCTGCGCCCGCCGGGTGGTGAATACCTGTTCGGCACCGACCATCTCGGCCGCGACGTGTTTTCCCGGGTGGTGTACGGCACCGCGCTGTCGCTGCAGGCCACCGCGATCGCGGTGGCGGTCGGGCTGTTCGCCGGGTCGGCGATCGGGGTGGTGTCCGGCTTCGTCGGCGGCCGGGTCGACGAGGTGATCATGCGGTTCGTCGACGTGCTGCTGTCCATTCCGGGCCTGCTGCTGTCGCTGGCGGTGGTCACCGTGCTCGGGTTCGGCACCGTCAACGTCGCGATCGCGGTCGGGGTGGCCTCGGTGGCCAGCTTCGCCCGGCTGATCCGCTCCGACGTGCTGCGCACCCGGACCCAGACCTTCGTCGAGGCCGCCGCGGTGTGCGGGGTGCGCCGCCCGGCCATCCTGTGGCGGCACGTGCTGCCGCACTCGGTGGGCTCGGTGCTGGTGCTGGCGGCGCTGGAGTTCGGCACCGCGATCCTGGCGGTGTCGTCGCTGAGCTTCCTCGGGTTCGGGGCGCCGCCACCGGCGCCGGAGTGGGGCGCGCTGGTCGCCGAGGGCCGCAACTACATGGTCACCGCCTGGTGGCTGACCACGCTGCCCGGGCTGGTGATCGCGCTGGCGGTGCTGTCGGCCAACCGGATCGCCCGCGCGCTCGACGGGCTGGGGTGGTCCCGGTGAGCGCTCCCCTGCTGACCCTGTCCGGCCTGCACGTCACCTACCGTGCCCACGGCGTCGAGGTCGACGCGGTGCGCGGGGTGGACCTCGAACTGCGGCCCGGCGAGGTGGTGGCCCTGGTCGGCGAGTCCGGGTCGGGCAAGTCGACCACCGCGCAGTCGGTGATCGGGCTGCTGCCCGCCGGCGGTGCGGTGACCGCCGGGTCGATCACCTTCGCCGGCCGCGAGCTCGCCCGCGCCCCGGAGCGGGTGCTGCGGGGTATCCGCGGCGCCGAGATCGGCTTCGTACCACAGGATCCCAACCTGGCGCTGAACCCGGTCAAGCGGATCGGCGAGCAGGTGGCCGAGGTGCTGCGGGTACACGGCCTGGCCGGCCGGCGGGAGGCCGCCGAGCTGGCCGTCCAGATCCTGGAGCGGGCCGGGCTCTCCCACCCGCGGGCCCGGGCCCGCCAGTACCCGCACGAACTGTCCGGCGGGATGAAACAGCGGGTGCTGATCGGCATCGCGCTGGCCTGCCGGCCGAAGCTGGTGATCGCCGACGAGCCGACCAGCGCGCTGGACGTCACCGTGCAGAAGCGGGTGCTCGACCACCTGCAGCGCCTGACCGCCGAGGACAACACCGCGGTGCTGCTCATCACCCACGACCTGGCGGTGGCCGCCGACCGCGCCGACCGGATCGTCGTGATGCGCCACGGGCGGGTCGTCGAATCCGGGAGCACCGCAGCGGTTCTCGGCGCACCGTCGCAGCCCTACACGCGCAGCCTGCTGGCCGCCGCGCCCAGCCTGTCCGACGGCTCGCTGGTGGGTACCCGGACGCTGGACGACGCGCGCGAGCTGCTGCGGCTGGAGCACATCGGCAAGCGGTTCGATCTGCCCGGCAGCCGCGAGCAGACGACCGCCGTCGACGACGTGTCGCTGACCGTGCGGCGCGGCCGCACCTACAGCCTGATCGGCGAATCCGGTTCCGGGAAGTCGACCCTGGCGCGGATCGCCATGCGCCTGGAGGATCCCGACCGCGGCCGGGTGTGCTTCGACGGCACCGACATCACCCGGCTGCGCGGGCGGGCACTGCGCGAGCTGCGCCGCCGGGTGCAGCTGGTGTACCAGAACCCGTACGCGTCCCTGGATCCCCGGCTGCGCATCGACGAGGTGATCGCCGAACCGTTGCGTGCCTTCGGCATCGGCGACAAGGCGGCCCGGCAGCGCCGGGTGGCCGAGCTGCTCGATCAGGTCGCGCTGCCGGCGGCCACCGCCCGGCGCCGGGCCGCCGAGTTGTCCGGTGGGCAGCGGCAGCGGGTGGCGATCGCGCGGGCGCTGGCGCTGCAGCCGGAGCTGTTGGTGCTCGACGAGCCGGTCTCGGCGCTCGACGTCTCGGTGCAGGACCAGATCCTGCGGCTGCTGGTGCGGCTGCAACAGGATCTCGGCCTGGCCTACCTGTTCATCTCGCACGACTTCGCGGTGGTGCGGCAGATCTCCGATGAGATCGGGGTGCTGCGCCGCGGCCGACTGGTGGAGCAGGGCCCCACCGCGCAGGTCTTCGACGCCCCGCGGCACGACTACACCCGCGAGCTCATCGCCGCGGTGCCCGGGCGGGCCCGCACGGAGGTGGGCCGGTGAACCTCGAGGCGGCCCGGCGGGTGCGCGAGGCGATCGCCGCCCGCGCGGCGGGCGACTGGGACGGCGGGTTCGTGCCGGAGAACTTCACCGACCTGCGCGCCACCGAACTGCCCGAGCTCACCGTGCCCACCGACCTGGGCGGGCCGGGCGCGGGCATCGTCGCCGCGTCGGCCGCGGTGCGCGAGATCGCCGCCGGCGACGCCTCCACCGGGCTGGTGCTGGCGATGCACTACATCCACACCACCCGGCTGTTCGCCCGGCCCGAGGCCCGCACCCCGGCGGTGGAGAAGCTGGCCGCCCGGATCCTCGCCGACCGCGAGCTGGTCGCGCTGGTGGCCAGCGAGCAGCGCAGCGGCGCCCCGAGCCGGGGCGCCCCGATCCGCACCACCGCCACCCGCACCGCCGACGGCGGCTGGCGGCTCGACGGCGCCAAGTCCTACGCCACCGGGGCGCGGGCGGCGGGCACCATCGTCATCGTCGCCACCCTGGCCGACGGCAGCGGCCGGCGCGGGCACTTCCTGGTGCCCCGAACCAGCCCGGGCCTGACCGTGATCGAGGCCTGGGACGCCGCCGGGCTGCGCGGCTCCGACAGCCAGGACCTGCGGCTGGACGGGGTGCGGGTGGACGAGGACGCGCTGGTCGAGACCGTCGAGGCCGACGGCCGCGCCGCCGACGTCACCCAGCCGGTCTGGTGGCCGCTCATGCTCGCCTCGATGCACCTCGGGGTGGCCGAGGCGGCCCGTGCGGAGGCGCTGCGGTTCGCCGACGGCCCGCGCACCGACGGCCGGCCCGGCCTGCTGAAACACACCGAGCGCATCCGCGACCGCGCGGCCCGCGCCGAGCTGAAGCTCCTCACTGCCCGGGCACTGCTCGACGACGCGCTGCGCACCGCCGAGGCCGGCACCCTCACCCCGGCGCGGGCGGGCGCGGTCAAGGTGCTGGTGCACCGGTACGCCAGCGCCGTGGTGGACCAGTGCGGGCAGTTGATCGGCGCGGCGTCGATGCGGCTGAGCTCACCGATCCAGCGCTACTACCGCGATCTGCGGGTGGCGCTGCACAATCCGCCCGCCGAGGACACGGTGCTGGCGCAGCTGGCCACCGAGGTGCTCGGCCCGACCGAGGGGCAGTCATGAGTCCGTCGATCCGACTGTTGCTGCAACCCGAGCCCGACACCGACGCCGGCACCGACCTGTCCTGGCTGTACCGCGCCGCGCAGGCCGCCGAACGGGGTGGCTTCGACGCGGTGCTCGGCCCGCTGCCCGGGCCCGGCGTGCCGGTCGAACCCACCACCGCACTGGCCAACCTGGCCGCCCGCACCAGCCGCATCGGGCTGGTGGTGCCGGTGTCGGCGCAGTACGTCGCGCCGTACAACACCGCCCGGGTGCTCGCCACCCTGGACAACTTCTCCGGCGGGCGGGCCGGGTGGCGGCTGATCGGCGCGGCCGAGGACTCCGACCCGGCGCTGCACGCCCCCACCACCCCGGAGGACGAACGCTGGGATCGTGCCGCGGAGTTCGTCTGTGTGCTGCAGCGGCTGTGGGAGAGCTGGGAGGACGGGGCCGTCGTCGCCGACAAGGAGTCCGGTGTGTACGTGGACAATTCGCGGCTGCACGCCATCGACCACGAGGGCAGCTACTTCCGGGTGGCCGGGCCGCTGAACCTGCCGCGCACCCCGCAGCTGCACCCGCCTCTGATCGTCCGCGCCGACGACCCCGATGCCGCCGAATTCGCCTCGCGGCACTCCGATGTCGCGATCGTCGGGCCGGACCGGGGACGGCTGGCCGGGCCGGCGGTGACGGTGCGCGAGGCCGATTCGCTCGACGTCGCGGCACTGGCCGGGCCGGTGCGGCGCGGTGAGATCGACGGCTGGCTGCTGCGGCTGACCGCCACCGAGACCGAGCACTTCGTCGACACCGTGCTGCCGGGGCTGCGCGAACTCGGCCTGGCCCGCCGGCAGTACCAGACATCCACCCTGCGCGGCCACCTCGGGCTGGCCGCCCGGCCCGTCGGAGTCCTGTCATGACCGAGCGACAGATGCACCTGAACCTGAACCTGCGCGGCATCGGGTTCCACCGCGCGGCCTGGCGCCACCCCACCGCCCGGCCCACCGAGGTGTGGACGCTGCCGTACTACGTCGAGATCGTCCAGGCCGCCGAGCGGGCCAAGCTCGACGCGGTGTTCCTGGCCGACAGCCCCAAGGTGTACAGCGAGCGCGAGCCGCTGGCGATGAGCAACGAGCCGCTCACCCTGCTTTCGGCGCTGGCCGCGCACACCGAGCGGATCGGGCTGATCGGCACCGTGTCGACCACCTACAACGACCCCTACGACGTGGCGCTGCGGTTCGCCTCGCTGGACCAGCTGTCCGGCGGCCGGGCCGCGATGAACTTCGTCACCTCCTCCGGCGACGTCATCGCCCGCAACTTCGGGTTCGCCGGCCACCCCGACTTCGAGCTGCGCTACGACCGCGCCGCCGAGTTCGTCGACGTGGTGGTCGGGCTGTGGTCCGGCGAGCACGTCGAGCACCACGGCCGGTTCTTCGACGTGTCCGGCCGGCTGCCGATCCCGCCGTCGCCGCAGGGCCATCCGGTGCTGGTGCAGGCCGGGGCGTCGGACCGGGGCCGGCACATGGCCGCGCTGCGCGCCGAGGCCGTCTACACCGGGTCCTCGACCATCCCCAACGGCCTGGAGTTCTACAACGACGTCAAGGCCCGGGCCCGCCGGCTCGGCCGGCCGGAGGGGTCGATCAAGATCCTGCCCGGGGTGATCCCCTACGTCGGGTCCACCGAGGCCGAGGGCAAGGCGCTGGAGGCCGAGCTGGAGGACCTGGCGGTCAAGAACGTCGACGTCATCGGGCAGCTGGCCGACGAGCTGGGCTGCGACTTCACCGGCTACGACCTCGACGCCCCGTTCCCCGAGGAGCTGTTCCCCGACCCGAGCCGCTGGAAGGACGGGCTGAGCCGGCTCAACCGGCTGCGCACCTGGGTCCGCGACGAGAACCTGACCATCCGGCAGCTGGCGATCAAGGTGGAGAAGGGCCTGCGCAACGTGCACTGGACCATCGCCGGCTCGGCCGAACAGATCGCCGACGAGCTGGAGCGCTGGTTCCGGGCCGGGGCGGCCGACGGGTTCAACATCCTGGTGCCGCTGCACCCGAAGGGCACCCTCGACTTCGTCGAGCAGGTGGTGCCCATCCTGCAGCGGCGGGGCCTGTTCCGCACCGAGTACGAGGGCAGCACCCTGCGCGAACACTTCGGGCTGGAGGTACCGCGGGTGCCGGCCGGTGCGACCGCCTGAGCACCGAGCCGGTGTCGGCCGGACCTGCGTCCCCGGTAAGCTGCACAGACGTCAGCCCTCGTAGCTCAGGGGATAGAGCACCGCTCTCCTAAAGCGGGTGTCGCAGGTTCGAATCCTGCCGGGGGCACGGGGCGGGCTGCAGAGATGCATGGTCGTGCCACCTGCATGTAACTTCACTCAGCACCGTCGGCGCCACGGCACCGCATTGCAACGACGGGTAGCCGGACCGGGTCGTATCCCCGGCGGAACCACCTGAATGACTGAGTCCGGCGGCGTGGCACTTTACCGCGGGCACTCGGAGTTCGACAGAATCAGCCTTCGTGAAATTCGTCCGCAGCTGATCAGTTCGCCGCGGCGAGCCCGGGTGAACGCAGGCTCAACAGCACGCTGTGATCACTGCTTGCGGTTGCTCTGATTTACGCAGCAGTCGAGCATGCGGTCTTCAGCGGTCGACGAGTGGAATTTCTTCCAGGGCGGTCGGAAGAAATACGGAACCGTTGGTGGTGAATGCGGCTGCTGATCAAGACGAGCGGTGAAATATCCACAACTCACGCTTCCGAGGTGTCCGCCAGGCGGATTAGTCCGGCAATAGCCCTGACCGTTTCATATCATGCCCCGCATGGAGTTCTTGATTCTCGTGCTCTTCTGGGGGTTGGTGTGGGGCGCGGTTTCAGCACTCATTGGGCACCAAAAAAATCTCTCCACCGGCGGCAGCTTCTGCTGGGGGTTCTTCCTCGGAATCATCGGGTTGATCGTCGTCATCGCCCGAAAGCCCGGCCTTCCTCCAGCGCCGCCCGGTTGGCGCGCAATGCGGTGCCCCCGCTGCAACGCCGTGCAGAACGTCTTGAACGAAGCCATTACATTCGAGTGCTGGCAATGCCACCTGACCACGCCGTTACCGGGCAGAGGTCAGCCCGAAGCACCCAGAACACCGGAACCTTCCGCCGGCCCGCTCACGGTGCTCTGCCTGCACTGTGGCGCCAAACTGAAAATGAAGTCGGGCGCGAAACGCTTCAGATGTGCGAAATGCGAGAAGGTCTGCGCCCTCGTAACGTGCCCGAGCTGCGGCGCATTGCTGTCAGCGTTTGAAAATTCAGAGAAATTCCGCTGCGCAAAATGCGACACGCTCCACCCGATGCCGCACTGACACGACGGCGGCTAGCGTCAGCCTCTACAGCACGGCGTGTGTATCGCAACGGTCCGCCGTCCGTGCCGGCGGATGAGCACGGCCTCGTCGGCCTCCGACCAGAGACCCCTCCGATCAGAGACCGTGGTCGCGAAGCCGGTCGCGCGGACACTCGGCGGCCTGCTCGACCCTGGTCGCCAGTTCCCGTGGCATGGGTCAGGCCACCGGACCCGGGCGTGCCCCGCGCGCGGCCGGCGCACTGATGTTGAGGCGACTTCTTCCAGATCCCGACATCGAACTCGAGCCGGGCCACCGGGTTCCCGACGTGCCGGTCGAAATGGCGTACCTCGGCGCTGAACTTCAGTAGCGTCGCGGTCCGGGCCTCGCCGGTCATCACAGCGTCCCGCGGCCGTCCGATGATGCCGGCCCTGTCCTCGACGTCGACGCCGCGGCCGGGAGTGCGGGCGACCGAGCCGTCCGTCTCGTCAGGAACGCCGGCCCAGGTGACGAGCCGGCACTCCTCCGGCTCGATGTCGAAGCAAAATGTCAGCACCCGGCCGTCGGGCGTCCCGCCATGTCGGCTCCGTCGGCACATCCCGGCAACCGGCGCTGCGCATTGCTCGGGCATCGAGACCAGCGGCGCGCGCCACGCATCGGATTCGCCACCCACACTGCAAACACAGCGAATATTGCCTTCTCCGTTAGTTTTTCGCGTCCTTGCGATGCGCAACGATCGGACTATCGTGGGCCTCGGGTCGGACTGAAGTGAGAGGTTGAGAACGGTGAGACGGGCACGACTGATGCGAACGATGGCCATGACGATTGGTGCCCTGGCAGTTCCCGCGGTGCTCGCGGTCGGCGGCGCCGGCCAGGCGACGGCCGCCCCGGACATCTGCGTGAGCGGGCCGTACGGATTCGCCTACGCGTGTGTGAACACCCCGAACTGGGTGGGCTGGCACCCCGGCCCGCCCCCGGGCCACTGGAAACACCCGCACGGCCCCGGACCGCACGGCCCGGGTCACCATCACCACTGACGCTGCGCTGAGATCGCGTTTCGCCGCGAGAGCGTGATCTCAGCGCAGACTCGACGCGCCGGCGGCCGGACCGGCTACTCGGCGCGGCGGCGGGCCTCGGCCCAGGCCACCGCCATCGCCCAGACCGACAGCAGCGCCGCGGCCACCGCCGCCCCGCCGCCGACGTACATCCCGTACCCGGCCGTGACGCCGTCGAACACATAGAGCCGGTAGTACCAGGTCGTCACGACCGCGATCAGCAGCGCGAGCAGGAACGCCACCGCCGCCGCGGTGCGCCCCAGCAGGCTGCGCGCCGCCATGGCACCGGCCACCACCAGCAGCGCGGCGAGCAGCAGGATGAGCTGCCCCGGCCCGAAGCCGCGCGGCAGCTGGTCCATCTGGCCCACGATGCCGCCGATCGCGCTGGCCCGCCCGCCCCCGTCGGTGCGGATCAGCCAGGGCATGAAACAGCTCGCCCCCACCACTGCCGCACACAACACGACCAGCCATCCGGGACGCAGCCGAACCACGCCAATGAGAGTATCGGCTCATGACGGAACTTCCCGAGTGGGCACGCACGCTGGATCTGGCCCCGCACCCGGAGGGCGGCTGGTTCCGCGAGACGTGGCGCAGCGAACTCACCATCGCCCAGTCCGCCCTGCCGCCGCAGTACACCGGCCCGCGCAGCGCCGGCACCGCCATCCTGTTCCTGCTCATGCCGGGCCAGCAGTCGGCCTGGCACACGGTGCGCAGCGCCGAGCTGTGGCTGTTCCACCGCGGCAGCGCGCTGGAGCTCGAGTTCGGGCCCGAACAGCATTCGGCGACAACGCATCTGCTCGGTGCGGACATCGAGGCCGGCCAACAGCCGCAGCTGCTGATCCCGCCCGGCTACTGGCAGCGGGCCCGGCCCGTCGGCGACGAACCGACGCTGGTCAGCTGTGTCGTGGTGCCCGGTTTCGACTTCGCCGACTTCCAGCTCGCCGCCGACGGCTGACCGCACTCAGTCCGGCAGTGACGAGAGGTTGAACGCCGCCCCGGTCGGGTCGGTCACCGACGCGAGCCGCCCGTACGGGGTGTCCTCGGCGGGGCGCACCACCGTCCCGCCCTCGGCGACGATGACCTCGATGGCCCTGTCGACGTCGTCGGCACCGAGGAAGACGTTCCAGCTCGACGGGGTGCCCTCCGGCAGGATCGCCGCATCGAACACACCGAGCAGCTCATCGCCGTCGAACGCCGCGGTGGCGTACCGGAACTCGTCGGTGTCGGCCACCGCCTGGGTCTGCCAGCCGAACACGGTGCGGTAGAAGTCCAGCGCCCGGGCGAAGTCGCGGGTGGTCAGTTGGTGCCACACCGGCGCCCCGTGCCGCCCGGCCACCTCGAAGCCGCGGTGTCCGCCGGGCTGCCACAGCCCGACGAACGCACCGGTCGGGTCGGTGAGCATGGCCTCCCGCCCCTGGTCGCCGACCTCGATCGCGCCCATGCAGCAGCTCGCCCCGGCGGCCACCGCGGCCGCGACCGTGGCGTCCACGTCGGCGGTGTGCAGGTAGGTGATCCAGGCGTCGGGGGCCTCCCACTCGGGCTTGTTGTGCATCAGCCCGGCGACCGGCCGGCCGTCGCACCGCGCGATGACGTAGCCCTCGTACTCCGGGCCGGTCTCCTCGAAGGTCCAGCCGAACACGGTGCCGTAGAACCGGCGCGCCCGCGCCAGGTCCGAGGTGGACAGGTCGATCCAGATCGGCGCGCCGACCGGGATGCTGGTGCGGACCGTCATGGGTGAGCCTCCTCGTGGTTGTCGGTACACGGTCACCGGTACCGACCACCGGTCCGGCCGGAACTCATCGCGGCCGGGGAGTACCGTGGTCCCGAGAATTGTCTCGCGGAGGCCTATGCGTATCGCCCTGTTCGCCACCTGCCTGGCCGATGCGATGTTCCCGCAGGCCGCGATCGCCACCGTGGAGTTGCTGGAGCGGCTCGGCCACGAGGTGGTGTTCCCGGACGGCCAGACCTGCTGCGGGCAGATGCACGTCAACACCGGCTACCAGCGGGAGGCGCTGGGCCTGGTGCGCCACCACGTCGAGGTGTTCGAGCCGTACGAGCTGATCGTGGCGCCGTCGGGCTCGTGCGTCGGGTCGGTGCGCCACCAGCACGCCCTGGTCGCCCGCCGCGCCGGTGACGAGGCACTGGCCCGCCGCGCCGAGGCCGTCGCCGCTCGCACCTACGAGCTCTCGGAGCTGCTCGTCGACGTGCTCGGGATCTGCGACGTGGGCGCCTACTACCCGCACACCGTCACCTTCCACCCCACCTGCCACTCGCTGCGCATGCTGCGGGTCGGCGACAAGCCGCTGCGGCTGCTGCGGCAGGTGCGCGGCCTGACCCTGGTGGAGCTGCCCGACGCCGACGTCTGCTGCGGGTTCGGCGGCACGTTCGCGATCAAGAACGCCGACGTGTCCACCGCGATGCTCGCCGACAAGATGGCCCGGGTGCTGCAGACCGGCGCCGAGGTGTGCAGCGCCGGCGACGCGTCGTGCCTGATGCACATCGGTGGCGGGCTCAGCCGGATCCGCTCGGCGGTGCGCACCGTACACCTCGCCGAGATCCTGGCGTCCACCGAGGAGCGGCCGCGATGACCGACCACCTGCGCGGCGACGAGCCGTTCCCCGCCGCCGCCCGCAAGGCCCTCGGCGACACCCAGCTGCGGCGCAACATCGGGCACGCCACCCGCACCATCCGCACCAAACGCCTTGCCGCCGTTGCGGAATGCCCCGACTGGGAAGAGCTGCGCCGGGCCGGGGCGGCGATCAAGGACGAGGTGCTGGCCCGGCTGCCGGAGCTGCTCGAGGAGCTCGAGCGCAACGTCACCGCCCGCGGCGGGGTGGTGCACTGGGCGCGCGACGGCGCCGAGGCCAACGCCATCGTCACCGAGCTGGTCCGCCGGGCCGGCACGACCGAGGTGGTCAAGGTGAAGTCCATGGCCACCGAGGAGATCGGGCTCAACGAGCACCTGCAGGCCGCCGGCATCGGTGTCACCGAGACCGACCTGGCCGCGCTGATCGTGCAGCTCGGCCACGACAAGCCGAGCCACATCCTGGTGCCGGCCATCCACCGCAACCGCGCCGAGATCCGGGAGATCTTCACCCGGGAGATGCCCGAGGTCACCGGGCTCTCCGACGAGCCGCGGGAGCTGGCCATGGCCGCCAGGGCGCATCTGCGGCGAAAGTTCCTGTCCGCCAAGGTCGCGATCAGCGGCGCCAACTTCGGCATCGCCGAGACCGGCACGCTGGCGGTGGTGGAGTCCGAGGGCAACGGCCGGATGTGCCTGACCCTGCCGCGGACGCTGATCACCGTGATGGGCATCGAGAAGCTGCTGCCGCGGTTCACCGACCTCGAGGTGTTCATGCAGCTGTTGCCCCGCTCCTCCACCGCCGAGCGGATGAACCCCTACACCTCGATGTGGACCGGGGTGCATCCCGGCGACGGGCCGCAGGAGTTCCACCTGGTGCTGCTGGACAACGGCCGCTCCCGGGTGCTGGCCGACCCGGTGGGCCGCGACGCGCTGCGCTGCATCCGCTGCTCGGCGTGCCTGAACGTGTGCCCGGTCTACGAGCGCGCCGGCGGGCACGCCTACGGCTCGGTGTACCCGGGGCCGATCGGGGCGATCCTGTCCCCGCAGCTCACCGGCACCCGCGGGCATCACGACCCGAACGCCTCGCTGCCGTACGCGTCGTCGCTGTGCGGGGCGTGTTTCGACGCCTGCCCGGTGCGCATCGACATCCCGTCCATCCTGGTGCACCTGCGTGCCGCCGAAGTCGACGCCGAGCGCGGCGGGCTGCCGGGCGGGCAGGACCTGGCGATGCGGGCCGCCGCGTTCGCGATGGCCGGGCCGCGCCGGTTCGCCGCCGCCGAGGCGGTGCTGGGTGCCGGCCGCGCCCTGGCCGGCAAGGACCGCCGGATCACCATGCTGCCCTGGCCGGCGTCGCGCTGGACCGCCAGCCGCGATGTGCCGGCCCCGCCGACCGAGACCTTCCGGCAGTGGTGGAGGCGCACCCGTGGCTGATGCGAGATCGGTTGTGCTGCAGCGCATCCGCGAGGCCCTGGCGGGCGCGCCGCCGGCACCGGTGCGGGTGCCACGCGACTACGACCGCGCGCCGCTGACCGGGCCCGCGGATGTGGCGCGGTTCGCCGAGGCCGTGGGCGAGTACCGGGCCCGGGTGCACCGCATCGGCCCGGGCGAGATCGCCGCCACGGTGGCGCGGCTGACGGCCGGGCCGGTGGTGGTCCCGCCCGATCTGCCGCCCGAGTGGGTGGCCGGGGTGGCGACCCGGGTGGACGACCCGCCGCTGACGGTCGACGAGCTCGACGCGCTGCCGGCGGTGGTGACCGGCTGCGCGGTGGGCATCGCCGCGACCGGCACCATCGTGCTCGACGCCGGGCCCGGTCAGGGCCGGCGCGCCATCACCCTAGTGCCCGACCATCACATCTGCGTGGTGGGCACCGACCAGATCGTCGACACCGTGCCGCAGGCGTTCGCGGCGCTCGACCCGTCCCGGCCGCTGACCTTCGTCTCCGGGCCGAGCGCGACCAGCGACATCGAGCTCAACCGGGTCGAGGGGGTACACGGGCCGCGCACGCTCGACGTGCTCGTCGTCGAGCGTTAGACCCCCGCGAACGTGAGCCTGTGTGCCCGGATTTCGCGATTTCTCGCGCACGGGCTCACGTTCGCGGCGCGGGGCCGCGCGAGGCGCAGGTGCGGACCGGCCTGCGCGGTCATCGCGTCACTCCGCACAGTCGCCGCACACCGGCGCGCCGTCGGCGGACGTCGCCAGGTGGCTGATGTGGTGGATGAGAAAGCAGCGGCTGCAGGTGAATTCGTCCGCCTTGCGGGGCACCACCGCGACGCGCAGTTCGCCGTCGAGCACCTCGTCCGGGGCGCCGAGGTCGAACAGCGCCTCCTCATCGTCCTCGTCGGTCCAGTCGGGTTCCCGGCCGGTGTCGAGGAGCAGCTCCTCGACGGGCGTGGTCCACGGCCGGCTCTCGGTGTGAATCGCGCTCATCATGTCCCCTTGCACTCCGTCTCGGCGCGTCGCCTCGATGAGAGCACGGCGGCCAGAGCCGTCAATAGGGCCGGAGGTCCATGGGATTTCGGGCCACGGTCATCACCTCGACCAGCCTGGCCAGGTCGGCGGCGGTGACGATGCCGACCACCCGGCCGCGGTCCAGCACCAGCGCCCGGCGGCCCCGGTGCTGTTCGAGCCGCTCCAGCAGCGCGGTGACCGGCTCGTCCGGCGCGGCGGTGGCGACCTGGTTCAACGGCACCGCCACATCGGCGAGCCGCACCGAGTCACGCAGCCCGGGCGCGACCCGGCGCAGCTGCTCGAGGGTGATCAGGCCGATGACGGTGCCGTCGGCCCCCTCCACCGGGTAGGACGAGTGGCGGTCGCCGAGCAGGTAGCGCTGGATGAACTCCTCGACGCTGATCCAGCCGGGCACGGTGCGCGGGTGCGGGGTCATGGCGTGGGCGACGGTCACCCCGGCCAGCGTGCGCTGGGCGCGCGTCCACTGCTCCTCCTGCCGGGCGGCGGTGAGCATGAACCAGCCGATGAACACGGTCCACGCCCCGCCGACCACCGCGCCGGCCAGGAACTGCACCAGCCCGAGCACGATGAGCAGGAACGCCACCACCCGCCCGGCCCGGGCGGCCCCGATCGAGGCGCGTTCGGGATCGCCGTGGATGCGCCACAGGATGGCCCGCAGCACCCGCCCGCCGTCCAGCGGTGCGCCGGGCAGCATGTTGAACAGGGCGAGCACCAGGTTGACCCCGGCCAGCCACCAGCCGACGGCCGCCACGATCGCCGGGCCGTCGACGGCGTTGAGCACCGCCGCGGCGGCGGCGAACAACCCCGCCAGCGACAGGCTCATCGCCGGCCCGGAGGCGGCGATGCGGAACGCCTCCCGCGGCGACCGCGCCTCCCCGCCCAGCCGGGCCACCCCGCCGAACAGCCACAGCGTCACGTCGAGCACCTCGACGCCGGCGCGGCGGGCGACCAGGGCGTGGGTCAGCTCGTGGGCCAGCAGCGAGGCCAGCAGCACCACCGCCCCGCAGATCCCGGCCAGCCAGTAGGTGCCGGTGGTGTGGCCGGGCGCGGCCTGTGGCAGCGTGCTGGCCAGGCTCCAGGTGAACAGCCAGGTGATGACCAGCACGCTCCAGTGCACCCGCAGCGGCAGGCCGAAGATCCGCCCGACCGGAATCCCCTCGCTCATCGGCCCAGCACCCGCAGCGCGTTCTGCTTGTACACCAGCGGCAGCACCTCCGGGTCGAGGTCGAGCGCCTCGAAGTCGCGGCGCCACCGCTGCAGGCTCAGGTACGGCGAGTCGGTGCCGAACAGCACCTTCTCCCGCAGCTGCCGGCCGATGGCCCGGACCAGCTGGGGCGGAAAGTACTTCGGGCTCCAGCCGGACAGATCGATGTAGACGTTGGCCTTGTGCGCGGCCACCGCGATCTGGGCGTCCACCCACGGCACCGCCGGGTGGGCCATGACGATGGTCAGGTCCGGGAAGTCGGCGGCCACGTCGTCGAGCAGCATCGGGTCGGAGTAGCGCAGCTTGATGCCGCGCCCGCCGGCCAGCCCGGAGCCCAGCCCGGTCTGGCCGGTGTGGAACAGGGCGGGCACCCCGACCTCGCTGATCGCGTCGTAGACCGGGTAGTACAGCCGGTCGTTGGGCCGGAACCCCTGCAGGCTGGGGTGGAACTTGAAGCCCTTGACCCCGAGGGCGGCCTGCTCGAAGACGGCGCGCACCGCCTTGTCGCCGGTGAGCGGGTCGACGGTGCCGAACGGGATGAGCACGTCGTTGTTGCGCGCCGCACCGGCGATGAGGTCGGTCACCGAGTTCGGGGCGTGCCCGGTGGCGGTCTCGGCGTCGATGGTGAACACCACCGCCGCGGTGTTGTTGCGGCGGTAGTGCTCGGCCAGTTCGTCGACGGTGTTGAGCAGGTCGCCGCCCAGCTTGAAGTAGGCGACGGTGGCCTCGGTCAGTTCGTCGTCGTAGGCGTGGTGCCCGTGGCCGTCGACCTCGACGTGGGTGTGGAAGTCGATGGCCTCGACACGGTCGAAATCGATCCCGTACTCGTAGCTGCGGGTCATGCAGCCGAGATTACGGGCTCACCCCGCCGAATCCGGTGCGTACCCGAGGATCGCCTTGGTCTCGAGGTACTCGTGGAACCCGGCCTCGCCCCACTCGCGGCCGTTGCCGCTGCGCTTGTAGCCACCGAACGGGGCGTTCATGTCGAAGCCGTGGTTGATCGCCACCGAGCCCGCCCGGATGCGGCGCGCCACCTCGCGGCAGCGCTCCAGGTCCGCGCCGGAGACGTAACCGGCCAGGCCGTACTCGGTGTCGTTGCCGATCTCGACCGCCTCGTCGAGGTCGTCGTAGCCGAGGATGCACAGCACCGGGCCGAAGATCTCCTCCCGGGCGATGGTCATGTCGTTGCGCACGTGCGCGAACACCGTGGGCCGCACGTAGTAGCCGCGGCTCAGCCCCTCCGGACGGCCCGGCCCGCCGGTGACCAGGGTGGCGCCCTCGTCGATACCGGACCGGATGAGCCGCTGGATCTTGTCGAACTGGGCGCGCGACACCACCGGCCCGATGGCGGTCTTGTCGCTCGGGTCGCCGACCTTGACCTGTTCGGCGACGCCGCGGGCGATCTCGACGGCCTCGTCCATCCGGGCGTTGGGCACCAGCATGCGCGACGGCGCGTTGCAACTCTGCCCGCTGTTCATCATCATCACCCGCACCCCGGCGGCGACGCTGTCGGCGAAGGCGGCGTCGTCGAGCACGATGTTGGGGCTCTTGCCGCCGAGCTCCTGGGTGACGCGCTTGACGGTGGGAGCGGCGTTGCGGGCCACCTCGATGCCGGCCCGGGTGGATCCGGTGAACGACACCATGTCCACCTCGGGGTGCGCCGACAGCGCCACCCCGACCCCGGGTCCGTCGCCGTAGACGAGGTTGTACACCCCGGCCGGCACCCCGGCGGCGTCCAGGATCTCGGTGAAGATCTGCGCCGAGAACGGTGCCACCTCAGAGGGTTTGAGCACCATGGTGCA
>NZ_CALDGS010000148.1 GCF_937941905.1 uncultured Mycolicibacterium sp.
GCTAGGCCGCCAGCCGCGCGTTCCCCCGGTCGCGGCCCGCGCCGGGGGTCTGCTCGTCCGGCCGCGGGCGGCCGCGGCCGCACACCACGCCGAGCACCGTGATCGTCGCCAGCGCCCACCACAGGTAGCCGCCCCCGACGAGCTGGCGCCACAGCGCCGCGGCCGCCTCCCGGTGCTCGGGCATCAGCCGGATGGTCGGGCACAGCGTGAGCAGCAGGCCGGCCAGCATCACCGCCGCCAGCAGCGGCTCCCGCCGCCGCCAGGCCAGCACGCCGGTCACCACCAGCGTCGGCAGCACCCACACCCAGTGGTGCGACCACGACACCGGCGAGACGACCAGCCCGAACAGCGCCACGCACAGCAGCGCCGCCAGCGGTTCGGCGGCCGGACCGCGCAGCGCCCGGTGCGCGGCCCACACCGTCAGTGCCAGCACCGCGAACGACGCCAGCACCCACAGCACGAAGCGGGTGTCCTCGCCGAGCCCGAGCCGGGCCAGCGCACCGGCGATGTTCTGGTTGGTGTTCAGCGTGGCGGTGCCGATCCGGTCGGTGTTGTGCACGGTCTCGGTCCAGTACTGCCAGGAGTCGCGCCAGGCCAGCGCGAACCCGGCCAGGGTGGCCGCGACCGCCGCGGCGAGCGACACCGCCAGCGCCCGGACGTCCCGGCGCAGCAGCAGATACAGGCAGAACACCGCCGGGGTGAGCTTGAGCGCGATCGCCAGCCCGAGCAGCAGCCCGCGCGGCCACGGGGTGCGCCGGGGCACGCAGTCGGCGATCACCAGCGTCATCAGCACCACGTTGATCTGGCCGAAGTTGAAGTTCGACCGGATCGGTTCGAGCAACAGCGCGGCGGCCACGATCGCGGCGGCCAGCCAGCAGCGGCGCAGCCAGGCCGGTTCAGCGCTGACCGTGGTGTGCGGCCACACCTCCAGCCGGGTGAGCACGATCAGCACCGAGACGAACAAAAGCACCAGGGTGGTCGCGGTGATCGCGGCGCCGGCCGCCTCCAGCGACAGCAGCGCGAACGGCGCGAACGCCACCGCCGCCAGCGGGGGATAGGTGAACGGCAGATCCAGCCCGGCGCGGGTGGCGAACAGCACCCCGTCGGCGTAGAGCGGCGCGCCGTCGAGCCAGGCCCGCCCGCCCATCCGGTACACGTCGATGTCGATCCGGTAGGGCGCCCGGATCAGCACCCACCAGACGACGCCGGCCAGCCCGGCCACCGTCGCCAGCTGCATCGTCCGCCAGGCCAGGACCGGCCACCGCCCGGCAGCCCGTGCGCCCACCCCCGCCCGGCCGGGCGACCGCCGAATACTCATGTCGCCGACCAGCCTATCCGGGCCGCGCCGCACGTCGGACGGTATCCCGCGCCCGGCGCGTCCGGTCGCGGCGTAAGTTTTCTGCGTGCCCGACAGCGACCGGTTGGACTTCATCACCCACGACCGGCTGCCGCTGCTGTTCTGCCTGGTCGCCTTCATCCTGACCTTCTTCGTGACCCGGATGGTGGTGCGCTACATCCGCCGGCACGCCGACAGCGACCGGCCGCGGCGGTGGTGGCAGCCGCGCAACATCGCCACCGGCGATCTGCACATCCATCACGTGGTGTTCGGGGTGGTGCTGGTACTGGCCTCCGGGGTGGCGCTGGTCACCCTGGCGCCGTCCGGCGGGGTCGCCGCCGTGACCGCCGCCTCGACCGTGTTCGGGGTCGGCGCGGCGCTGGTGCTCGACGAGTTCGCGCTGATCCTGCACCTGCAGGACGTGTACTGGGCCGAGGACGGCCGGACCTCGGTGGACGCGGTGTTCGCCGCGGTGGCGGTGGCCGGGCTGCTCATCCTGGGGTTCAATCCGCTGTCGTTCTTCGACGTGGGAGCCTGGAAGAACGACGACTCGCCGGCGGTGCGCATCAGCGTCGTGGTGATGGCACTGTTGACGTTGGCACTGGCGGTGGTCGTGCTGCTCAAGGGAAAGGTCTGGACGGGACTGATCGGGATGTTCATCACGCCGCTGCTGTTCGTCGGCGCCATCCGACTGTCCCGGCCGCATGCGCCCTGGGCCCGTTGGCGCTACACCGACCGGCCCGGCAAGATGCACCGGGCGCTGGTGCGGGAGCGCCGGCTGCGCCGGCCGGTGGTACAGGCCAAGATCTGGGTGCAGGACGCCATCGCCGGGTTCCCGCGATTCCCGGACGACGCCGCGGTCGACGCGCAACTGGACCGGGAGATCCGCGCGGCGCCCGCCCCGAGCAGACGGTCCGCGGCGTAGGAGGCGGCGTGCGGTATTTCTACGACACCGAGTTCATCGACGACGGACGCACCATCGAGCTCATCTCGATCGGGGTGGCGGCCGAGGACGGTCGCGAGTACTACGCGGTCTCGACGGAGTTCGACCCGGAGCGGGCGGGCAGCTGGGTGCGCCGCAACGTGCTGCCCAAGCTGCCGTCGCCGGCGTCGCCGCTGTGGCGGTCACGCCGGCAGATCCGCACCGAGCTGGAGGAGTTCTTCGGCGTCGACGGGGACGAGCCCATCGAACTGTGGGCCTGGCTGGGCGCCTACGACCACGTGGTGCTCTGCCAGCTGTGGGGGCCGATGACCGAGCTGCCGCCGGCCATCCCGCGGTTCACCCGGGAGCTGCGCCAGCTGTGGGAGGACTACGGCTCGCCGCAGATGCCCCCGCGCCCGGACGACGCCCACGACGCCCTGGTCGACGCCCGGCACAATCTGCACCGGTTCCGGCTGATCACCGGGGCCGGATCCCGGCGCGGTGCGGGCTGAACCGACCTGGTCGGGGCCGGATCCCGCCCGGTTACCATGAACGGGTGAACTGGACCGTCGACGTACCCATCGACCAGCTGCCGCAGCTGCCGCCGCTGCCGGCGGACCTGCGCCGGCGGCTGGACGAGGCGCTGGCCAAACCCGCGGTGCAGCAGCCGAGCTGGGACGCCGACCAGGCCAGGGCGATGCGCACCGTGCTGGAGAGCGTCCCGCCGGTGACCGTGCCCGCCGAGGTGGAGCGGCTCAAGGGGCTGCTCGCCGACGTGGCGCGCGGCAAGGCGTTCCTGCTGCAGGGCGGTGACTGCGCCGAGACGTTCGTCGACAACACCGAACCGCACATCCGCGCCAACATCCGCACCCTGCTGCAGATGGCGGTGGTGCTCACCTACGGCGCGAGCATGCCGGTGGTCAAGGTGGCCCGCATCGCCGGGCAGTACGCCAAACCGCGGTCGTCGGACACCGACGCGCTGGGGCTGCCGAGCTACCGCGGCGACATGGTCAACGGCTTCGCGCCCGATCCCGCCGCCCGGGTGCACGACCCGTCCCGGCTGGTCCGGGCCTACGCCAACGCCAGCGCGGCGATGAACCTGGTGCGGGCGCTGACCGGGTCCGGGCTGGCCTCGCTGCACCAGGTGCACGAGTGGAACCGCGAGTTCGTGCGCACCTCGCCGGCCGGTGCCCGCTACGAGGCGCTGGCCGCCGAGATCGACCGCGGCCTGAGCTTCATGAGCGCCTGCGGGGTCAACGACCGCAACCTGGAGACCGCCGAGATCTACGCCAGCCACGAGGCGCTGGTGCTCGACTACGAGCGCGCCATGCTGCGGCTGTCCGACGAGCACGGCGGCACCCCGAAGCTCTACGACCTGTCCGCCCACTTCCTGTGGATCGGGGAGCGCACCCGCCAGCTCGACGGCGCGCACATCGCGTTCGCCGAGGTGATCGCCAACCCGATCGGCGTGAAGATCGGCCCCACCACCACCCCGGAGGTGGCCGCCGAGTACGTCGAGCGGCTCGACCCGAACAACGAGCCGGGCCGGCTCACCCTGGTCAGCCGGATGGGCAACCACAAGGTGCGCGACCTGCTGCCGCCGATCATCGAGAAGGTGCGGGCCACCGGCCACCAGGTCATCTGGCAGTGCGACCCGATGCACGGCAACACCCACGAGTCCTCGACCGGGTACAAGACCCGCCACTTCGACCGCATCGTCGACGAGGTGCAGGGCTTCTTCGAGGTGCACCGGGC
>NZ_CALDGS010000149.1 GCF_937941905.1 uncultured Mycolicibacterium sp.
TCCGCCGCGGTAGGGGTCACTCCCACTCGATGGTCCCCGGCGGCTTGCTGGTGATGTCCAGCACGACGCGGTTGACCTCGGGCACCTCGTTGGTGATCCGGGTGGAGATGCGCTCCAGCACGTCGTAGGGCACCCGGGTCCAGTCGGCGGTCATGGCGTCCTCGGACGAGACCGGCCGCAGCACGATCGGGTGCCCGTAGGTGCGGGCGTCGCCCTGCACGCCGACCGAGCGGACGTCGGCCAGCAGCACCACCGGGCACTGCCAGATCTGGTGGTCCAGGCCGGCGGCGGTGAGTTCCTCGCGGGCGATGGCGTCGGCCCTGCGCAGCGTGGCCAGCCGCTCGGCGGTCACCTCGCCGACGATCCGGATGCCCAGGCCCGGGCCCGGGAACGGCTGGCGCGCAACGATTTCCTCGGGCAGGCCGAGCTCGCGTCCGACGGCGCGGACCTCGTCCTTGAACAGCGTGCGCAGCGGCTCGACGAGCTTGAACTTCAGGTCCGGCGGCAGCCCGCCGACGTTGTGGTGGCTCTTGATGTTCGCCGCGCCGGCGCCGCCGCCGGACTCCACCACGTCCGGGTACAGCGTGCCCTGCACCAGGAACTCGACCTCGCCGTCGGTCGCGCCGAGCGCGTCACGCACCGCGCGCTCGAAGGCGCGGATGAACTCGCGGCCGATGATCTTGCGCTTGCCCTCCGGGTTGGTCACCCCGGACAGCGCCTCCAGGAAGGTCTCGGCGGCGTCGAAGACGACGAGGTTGGCGCCGGTGGCGGCGACGAAGTCCCGCTGCACCTGGTCGCGCTCCCCGGCGCGCAGCAGCCCGTGGTCGACGAACACACACGTCAGCCGGTCGCCGATGGCGCGCTGCACCAGAGCGGCGGCCACCGCGGAGTCCACCCCGCCGGACAGCCCGCAGATGGCGCGGCCGTCGCCGATCTGCTCGCGGACCTGCTCGACGAGCTGCTCGACGATGTTGGCCGGGGTCCAGGCCGGGGCGATGCCGGCGAACTCGTGCAGGAACCGGCTGAGCACCTGCTGGCCGTGCGGGGAGTGCAGCACCTCGGGGTGGTACTGCACCCCGGCGAGCTTGCGGCCGGGATCCTCGAACGCGGCGACCGGGGCGCCGGCGCTGGTGGCCACCACCTCGAAGCCCTCGGGCGCGCGGGTGACCGCGTCGCCGTGGCTCATCCACACCGGGTGGGTCTCGGGCAGCCCCGAGTGCAGCTGCCCGCCGGTGACGTTCAGTTCGGTGCGGCCGTACTCGCTGGTGCCGGTGCGCTCCACGGTGCCGCCGAGCGCCTGCGCCATGGCCTGGAAGCCGTAGCAGATGCCGAACACCGGGATACCCAGGTCGAACAGCGCGGGATCGAGTTGCGGTGCGCCCTCGGCGTACACGCTGGCCGGGCCGCCGGACAGCACCACCGCCTGCGGTCGGCGCGCGGCGATCTCGGCGACGCCCAGGGTGTGCGGGACCACCTCGGAGTACACCCGCGCCTCGCGGATGCGGCGCGCGATGAGCTGCGCGTACTGGGCCCCGAAGTCGACCACCAGAACGGGCCGGGGGGTGTTGGCTTCGGCTGGGGAGCTCACCGGGCCAGTCTAGTGGTGGCCGCCCGGCCGCCGCGGTTCAGCCCGCCGAGCCGACCGGCTCGATCGGCAGCCGCAGCGCGGCCGGTGCCTCGGCCGGAACCACCGGTTTCACCGGCGGCACCGGGGCCAGCCGCCGGTACGGTTCGCCCTGCGCCGGCCGCGGATCCTGCTGGCCCTTGTTGGGCCACAGCGCCGCGGCGCGCTCGGCCTGCGCGGCGATGGACAGCGACGGATTGACCCCGAGGTTGGCCGAGATGGCCGCACCGTCGGTGACGTACAGCGTCGGGTAGTTCCACACCCGGTGGTAGGGGTCGATGACGCCGGTCTCGGGGCTGTCGCCGATCGCCGCGCCGCCGAGGAAGTGCGCGGTGAGCGGGATGTTGAACAGCTCGCCCCAGGTACCGCCGGCCACCCCGTCGATCTTCTCGGCGATGCGGCGGGTGACCCGGTTGCCGACCGGGATCCAGGTCGGGTTCGGCTGCCCGTGGCCCTGCTTGCTGGTGTAGCGGCGGATGCCGAACGGCCCGCGCTTGGTGAAGGTGGTGATCGAGTTGTCCAGGTGCTGCATCACCAGCGCGATGAGCGTGCGCTCGCTCCACCGGCGCACGTTGAGCAGCCGCAGCGTGCCGCGCGGGTCGGCCGCGGCGTTGTGGAAGAGCTGCTTCCAGCGCGGCACGTCGGTGCCCTCCGGCCCGTAGCCGTCGGTCATCAGCGTCTGCAGCAGCCCCATCGCGTTGGAGCCCTTGCCGTAGCGCACCGGCTCGATGTGGGTGTCCGGTGTGGGGTGGATGGAGGAGGTGATGGCCACCCCGTGGGTCAGGTTCAGATCCGGGGCGACCTCGAATCTGCCTGCGCCGACGATGGATTCGGAGTTGGTGCGGGTCAGCACGCCCAGCCGCGGCGAGAGCTTGGGCAGCTTGCCGGCGTCGCGCATCCGGAACAGCAGCCGCTGGGTGCCCCAGGTGCCGGCGGCCAGCACCAGGTGGGTCGCGGTGAACGAGCGCCGGTCCTTGCGCACCCAGGCGCCGGTGCGCACGGTGTCGACGCGCCAGGTGCCGTCGGGCAGCTGTTCGAAACCGGTCACGGTGCGCAGCGGGTGCACCTCGGTGCCGGCCTGTTCGGCCAGCCCGAGGTAGTTCTTGACCAGGGTGTTCTTGGCGTTGTGCCGGCAACCGGTCATGCACTCGCCGCATTCGATGCAGCCGGTGCGGGCCGGCCCGACGCCACCGAAATACGGGTCCGGCACGGTCTTGCCCGGGGTCTTCTGCCCGTCGGGTCCGAAGAACACGCCGACCGGGGTGAGCCGGAAGGTGTGTCCGACGCCCATCTCCTCGGCGACCTCCTTCATGACGCGGTCGGCGTCGGTGAAGGTCGGGTTGGTGACCACGCCGAGCATGCGCTGGGCCTGGTCGTAGTAGGGCATCAGCTCGGCGCGCCAGTCGGTGATGTGCGCCCACTGTTTGTCGGCGAAGAACGGCTCCGGCGGCACGTAGAGGGTGTTGGCGTAGTTCAGCGAGCCGCCGCCCACCCCGGCGCCGGCCAGGATCATCACGTTGCGCAGCAGGTGGATGCGCTGCACGCCGTAGCAGCCGAGCTTCGGCGCCCAGAGGAACCGGCGCAGGTCCCACGACGTCTTGGCGAAGTCCTCGTCGGCGAAGCGTCGGCCGGCCTCGAGCACACCGACCTTGTAGCCCTTCTCGGTCAGCCGCAACGCGGTGACGCTGCCCCCGAATCCGGAGCCGATGATGAGGACGTCGTAGTCAGGCATGCGCCCAGTATGGATTACCAACCGGTAACTTCTCTAGACAGGGGACCCTTCTTTGTAAAGTCCCCTCCCCCGCGAGGAACCGGGGTCAGCTCCCGACGGTCAGACCGACCTTCTGGAACTCCTTGAGGTCGCAGTAGCCGGCCTTGGCCATCGAGCGGCGCAGCCCGCCGACGAGGTTCAGCGAGCCGAACGGGTCGTCGCTCGGCCCGTTGAGCACCCGCTCCAGCGGGGGCCGCTCCTCGTCGATGGCCACCTGCAGCAGCGCCCCGCGCGGCAGCGACGGGTGCGCCGCGGCCGACGGCCAGAACCAGCCCCGGCCCAGCGCCTCGGCCGACCCGGCCAGCGGGGTGCCCAGCATCACCGCGTCGGCGCCGCAGGCGATGGCCTTGGCCAGGTCACCCGAGGTGTGGATGTCGCCGTCGGCGATGACGTGCACGTACCGGCCGCCGGTCTCGTCGAGGTACTCGCGGCGGGCGGCGGCGGCGTCGGCGATCGCGGTGGCCATCGGCACGCTGATGCCGAGCACCTCACCGCTGGTGGTGGCGCCCTCGGTGGAGCCGTAGCCGACGATGACGCCGGCCGCACCGGTGCGCATCAGGTGCAGCGCGGTGCGGTGGTCGAGCACGCCGCCGGCCACCACCGGCACGTCCAGCTCGGAGATGAACGTCTTGAGGTTCAGCGGCTCGCCGTTGTTGGCGACCCGTTCGGCGGAGATGATCGTGCCCTGGATGACCAGCAGGTCGATCCCGGCCTGCACCAGCATCGGGGTGAGCGCCTGGGCGTTCTGCGGGCTGACCCGGACCGCGGTGGTCACCCCGGCCTCGCGGATGCGCGCCACCGCCGCGCCGAGCAGTTCGGGGTCCAGCGGCGCGGCGTGCAGCTGCTGCAGCAGGCGCACCGGCGCGGCCGGGTCCGGGTCGTTCTCGGCGACGTCGATGACCTGCGCGATCTTGGCCTGGACATCGGCATGCCGGCCGATCAGGCCCTCGCCGTTGATGACGCCGAGCCCGCCGAGCCGGCCGAGCTCGATGGCGAACTCCACCGACACCAGCGCGTCGGTCGGGTGCGACAGCACCGGGATGTCGAACCGGTAGGCGTCGAGCTGCCAGGCGGTGGAGACGTCCTTGGACGAGCGGGTCCGCCGCGACGGGACGATGTTGATGTCATCGAGCTCGTAGGTGCGGCGGGCGGTGCGGCCCATGCCGATCTCGACCATGTCACGCATGAAAAATCAGCCTCGTTTCGGCTCGGCGGTCCGCAGCAAAGATACGAGACACGAACCGCGGTGCGTCGGATTCGGCGCGACGAAACGTCAGCGCGCGTAGTAGTTCGGTGCCTCGACGGTCATGGCGATGTCGTGCGGATGGCTCTCCCGCAGCCCGGCCGGGGTGATGCGCACGAACTGCGCCTGCTGCAGCTGCTCGATGGTGGCCGAGCCGGTGTAGCCCATGGCCGCGCGCAGCCCGCCGACGAGCTGGTGGATCACCGAGGTGAGCGGCCCGCGGAACGGCACCCGGCCCTCGATGCCCTCCGGCACCAGCTTGTCCTCGGAGAGCACGTCGTCCTGGAAGTAGCGGTCCTTGGAGTAGCTCTTGGCCGCACCCCGGCTCTGCATCGCGCCCAGCGAGCCCATGCCGCGGTAGCTCTTGTACTGCTTGCCGTTGACGTAGATCAGCTCGCCCGGGGACTCGGCGGTGCCGGCCAGCAGCGACCCGAGCATGGCGGTGGACGCGCCGGCGGCCAGCGCCTTGGCGATGTCACCGGAATACTGCAGGCCGCCGTCGGCGATGACCGGCACGCCGTGCGGGGCGCAGGCGGCGGCGGCCTCGAGGATGGCGGTGATCTGCGGGGCACCCACCCCGGCCACCACGCGGGTGGTGCAGATGGAGCCCGGACCCACCCCGACCTTGACCGCGTCGGCGCCGGCCTCGACCAGCGCGGCCGCGGCGGCGCGGGTGGCGACGTTGCCGCCGACCACCTCGACCCGGTCGCCGACCTCCTTCTTGAGCCGGGCGACCATCTCCAGCACGGCCCGGTTGTGGGCGTGCGCGGTGTCGACGACGAGCACGTCCACCCCGGCGTCGGTGAGCGCCATGGCGCGCTCCCAGGCGTCCTGGCCCACCCCGACCGCCGCACCGACGAGCAGCCGGCCGTCGGCGTCCTTGGTGGCGTTGGGGAACTGCTCGGTCTTGACGAAGTCCTTGACGGTGATCAGCCCGGTGAGCCGGCCGTCGCCGTCGACGATGGGCAGCTTCTCGATCTTGTGGCGGCGCAGCAGGTTCAGCGCGGCCTCGGCCGACACCCCCTCGCGGGCGGTGATCAGCGGCGCCTTGGTCATCACCTCCGACACGCGCTTGTTCTTGTCCACCTCGAAGCGCATGTCGCGGTTGGTGATGATGCCGACCAGCTCGCCGTTCTTGTCGACCACCGGCAGCCCGGAGATGCGGAACCGGGCGCACATGGCGTCGACCTCGGCCAGCGTGTTGTCCGGCGAGCAGGTGACCGGGTCGGTGACCATCCCGGCCTCCGAGCGCTTCACCGTCTCGACCTGGCCGGCCTGCTCGTTGATCGGCAGGTTGCGGTGCAGCACACCCATCCCGCCGACGCGGGCCATGGCGATGGCCATCCGCGACTCGGTGACGGTGTCCATGGCCGAGCTGACCAACGGCACCTTCAGCCGGATCTTCTTGGTGAGCTGGCTGGACGTGTCGGCCGCGGCGGGAACCACATCGGAGGTAGCCGGCAACAGCAGCACGTCGTCGAACGTCAGACCAAGCATGGCGATCTTGGTCGGGTCATCACCTCCGGTGGGCACCGGAACGGCGATGGGAACGCTGCTTTCAGCGATCGACATGGGTGGGGCCTCCAGACGGGCGAAGCTAGGCATCCATCTTATCGACCGCTCCGACTCGACCTCGGGGCACCGCACCTGGGGTGACACGGCCGGCACGGCTGGCGCGACCCTACTCCCCCTGCGTAGGGTGGGAACCGTGCGAGACCACTTGCCACCGGGCTTGCCGCCCGATCCGTTCGCCGACGATCCGTGCGATCCCGCGGCGCTGCTCGACGACATCGAGCCCGCGCAGCCGCTGGACCCGCAGGAGCGGATGGCGGTGGAGGCCGATCTTGCCGATCTGGCCGTCTACGAGGCACTGCTCGCGCACCGAGGGATCCGCGGCCTGGTGATCACCTGCGACGAATGCCAGCAGGATCACTACCACGACTGGGACATGCTGCGCGCCAACCTGCTGCAGCTGCTGGCCGACGGCACGGTCCGGCCCCACGAGCCGGCCTACGACCCGGAACCCGACGCCTACGTCACCTGGGACTACTGTCGCGGCTATGCCGACGCCGCGCTCAACGAGGCGACCTCGGACGACTTCTTCCGCTGAGCCGACCGGCTCGGCTCACTCCTGCGGCTGTTCGGCCGGCAGCAGCGGCGTGGTGCTGACCGCCGACTGCTGAGCGGGCGCATCCTCGGCCGCCACCTGCGCGGGCGCATCCTCGGCCGGCGCCAGTGCGGCGGTGGTCGTCACCGGCGGCTGCGCCCCGGACGTCACCGTCGTGGTCGTGGCCCGCTGCGAGGTGACCGCCGACGGGGCCGCCGTCGTGGTGGCCGGCGTGCCGGCGCTCGGGGCGGTCGGCACGCTCGTCGGCGGTGTCGAGGCGCCGGGCGCGGCCGGGCTGGTCGCACCGGAACTGGGAGCGCCGGAACTGGGGGCGCCGGAACTCGGAGTGGGGGCCTGCAACCCGGAGGTGCTCGCCGGCGCCGGGACGGTCACCGTCGTGGTCACCGACGGCTCCGGGGCGGCGGGTTCGGTCGACGGCTGCGCCGGGTCCACCGGCTCCGACGGCGTGGCCGCCGGCGCCTCCGCCGGCGACGGCTCGGTGGTGACCGTGACCTCGCTGGTGACGGTCGGGCCGGTTTCGGTGCTGGTCTCGGTGACCGGCGGCAGCTCGAACAGCGTCGCGGGCGGCGGCGGGGCGTCCGGCGGCACGGTGGCGGCGGGGTCACGCGCCTCGACCTTGACCGACAGCTCCTGCCACTGCTCGACGAGTTCCTGCTTGGCGGGCTCGTCCTCGACCTGCGCGACGGTGGTGGTCACCGCCTGCAGCCGCTCCTGGGCGGCCTCCCACCGACCCTGCTCGATGAGCTCCTGCACCTGGGCGAGCTCGGTCTGCGCGGCCAGCATGACCTCGTCGTTGCGGGTGGTCTGCTGCTCGCCGAACAGCAGGCTGCGCAGCCCGTAGAGCGGATCGCCCGGGCCGGCGCCGGCGATCACCGCGCCGAACCCGCCCAGGCACAGCACGGCCGCGGCGACGGATCCGACCAGGGTCAACGGGAACCGGCGGCCCTGCCGCGGCGCGCCGCCGCCACGCCCGGCCCCGCCGAGCCCGGCCTGCAGCGCGGCGACCACGTCGCGTTCGCTGAGCACGTTGTGCGAGGGCGTGGTACGCACCTCGTCGCGCCACCCGGCCAGCAGCGAAGCGAGCTCGCGCTCGGCGGCGTCGGCCGCGATCATCGGGCGGCCGGTGGCCAGCGCGTCGAGGAACTGGTCGGTGTGGTGCAGGTCCTGCAGCGACGGCTCGTTGCCGTCGGGGGTGAAGCGTCCGACGTCAGCCATGGTGATATCCCCCATGCTGCTGCCCACTGGCCATGATCTCCGCCTTCAGTCGCGCCAGCGCGCGGTGCTGCGCCACCCGGACCGCACCGGCGGTGCTGCCCACCGCCTCGGCGGTCTCCTCGGCGCTCATCCCGACAATGACGCGCAGGATGAGGATCTCGCGCTGCTTCTCGGGCAGGACCGACAGCAGCTGCTTCATCCGCGCCGAGGACTCGGCGTCGATGGCCAGCTGCTCGGGCCCCGCACTGGTGTCCAGCCGCTCCGGGAGCACGTCGGTCGGATCGGAGCGGTTGCGGGCCGCCGCCCGATGCGCGTCGGCCACCTTGTGGGCCGCGATGCCGTACACGAAGGACAGGAACGGACGTCCCTGCTCCTTGTAGCGCGGCAAAGCCGTGATGGTGGCCAAGCACACCTCCTGCGCAATGTCATCCGCCGACAGACCACTGCGTTCCGTGGTCCCGATCCTCGCCCGGCAGTACCGCACGACGATCGGGCGGATGATCTCCACTACTTCGCGGAGCGCGTCCCGGCTACCGGCGATTGCCTCGGCAACGACAGCATCGAGACGTTCTCCCGAAAGTGTCATCGTGGGCAATCTCTCCAGCGTTACGGACCGGGCACGCGGACCGGCAGGGGGTGATCAGCTCAACAATATCGGCGGGGGTGCGCGCGTCCCCGCTCACCGAGTCGACCAGGCGCCACCTCGTTGTCGCACTGTATCGGCGGCGTGATCTCGGATCGCGGCGACGCGCTCCGGAACCTGCAGGTCGCTGCCGATGTCGCCGAGCAGGCAGGCCAGCGCCCAGCGCAGCGGCACCAGCCCGAACCGCTCGGTCAGCGGCAGGGCGGCGTCGGCGACGGCCCGGGCCCGGTCGAGCTCCCCGGCCGCACACCAGGCGGCGGCCAGCACCACCTGGGACTTCACCCGGTGCCGCGCCGAGCCGAAGTCCTCGGCCAGCCGCACCCCCTGCTCGGCGTGGGCGACGGCGGCGGTGCCGTCGCCGCGGGCCATGGCCAGCTCGGCACGCACCCACGCCAGCCGCACCGGGGCGCGTCCGCCGGCGGCCGCGGCGGCGTCGGCGGCCCGGTCCAACAGCCGCGCGGAGGCGGCGAACCGGCCCACCCCGAGCGCGTCGGCGGCCAGGCCGGTGAGCGCGTCGGCGCACGCCTCGGGATCGTCACCGGCGGCCGCGGCGGCCCGGCCGTCCCAGCCGCGGGCGGCGGTGTGCCCGCCGAGTTGGCGGATGAAGGAGGCCCGGGTGCTGTGGGCCAGTGAGTGCAGCACGGGATCGCGGGTCGCGCGCAGCAGCGCGTCGAGCTCGGTGCACGCGACGGCGTAGTGCCCCTGTCCCCCGGCGGCGACGGCGCGCAGCCACCGCGTGCGCGGGCCGGCGGCCGCCGGCAGCGGCCAGCGCTGCGGGGTCCGGCCGAAGGCGGCGTCGGCGAGCGGGTCGGCTGCGGTGTCGGACATGCGGCGACGACCGTACCAAGTTCGGCGAGCGCGGCGGCGTAACCGGGTTTACCGTTGTCCGCATGGTGACGGCCGGCGTCCCGACGCGCCCCGGGTGTGACGAAGAATCCTTCGTTAACAATTCATGCAACCCGTGTTACCGGCACGTTAATTGATTCGCTGGAACGTTGCCGCCGGACCGACCGCCACAGCAGCTCGAACTGCGCGAACACTCGTTTGCCCGGTTCGGGCGGGGTGGCGCGATCGACGTCTGTGCGACGCAATGATGAACGTGATGTAAATTCTGGACCTGCGGATATGCGATTCCGCACAACCAGCGGCTATTGACGATTTTCCGCCGCCCCTCCTACCTTGACAGCCACGAGTTGTCATCGGCGACATCCGCTCGGATCAGTTCCACGACGCACCCGCCTAATTCGCTGCAGGGCGGTGTAGGGAGGGGTTTTTCAATGCCACAGCCGCAGCAACTCCCCGGGCCGAATGCCGATTTCTGGGATTGGCAGATGAAGGCGGTCTGCCGGGGAGTCGACTCCTCGGTGTTCTTCCACCCTGACGGCGAGCGGGGACGCGCCCGGGCGCAGCGCGAGATGCGCGCCAAGGAACTGTGCCGCCGCTGCCCGGTGATCGCGCAGTGCCGGGCGCACGCCCTGGCCGTCGGTGAACCGTACGGCATCTGGGGCGGGCTCAGCGAGACCGAGCGCGAGCTCATCCTCAAGCGCGGCATCCGACGCAGCGCCTGACCGGCTGATGCCACGGCCCCCGGAACGCGGCATTCCGGGGGCCGTGTCATGTGTGCGGGTCAGCCGCGCTTGGCCAGATCCCGCAGCGCCAGTTCGGTGGCCTGCCAGTCCATGCACTTGTCGGTGACCGACTGGCCGTAGGTCAGCGGCCGGGCGTCGGGCGACTGGGCGCCGCCGACCAGGAAGCTCTCCAGCATCACGCCGCTGATCGGCAGCCCGTCGCGCACCATCCGGGCGACCTCGCCGGCCACCTCGGCCTGGCGGATGTGGTCCTTGCCGGAGTTGGCGTGGCTGCAGTCGATCACCACCCGGCCGGGCAGCCCGGCGGCGGTGAGCTTGTCGGCGGTGGCGCGCACGGTGTCGGCGTCGTAGTTGGGGCCGTTGGTGCCGCCGCGCAGGATGACGTGGCAGTCCGGGTTGCCCGCGGTGGCCACCACCGCACCGCGGCCGGTGTCGTCCATCCCGAAGAACACGTGCTCGGCGGCGGCGGCCTTCACGCCGTCGACGGCGACCTGGATGTTGCCGTCGGTGCCGTTCTTGAAGCCGACCGGCATCGACAGCCCGGAGGCGAGCTGGCGGTGCACCTGCGACTCGGTGGTGCGGGCGCCGATCGCACCCCAGGCCACCGCGTCGGCGATGTACTGCGGGCTCAGCGGTTCGAGGAACTCGCAGCCCACCGGCAGGCCGATGTCGATGACGTCGAGCAGCAGCCGCCGGGCGACGCGCAGCCCGCGCGCCACGTCGAAGGTGCCGTCCATGCCCGGGTCGTTGATCAGGCCCTTCCAGCCGATCGTGGTGCGCGGCTTCTCGAAGTAGACCCGCATGACGATCTTGAGCTGGTCGTTGAGCTCCTCGGCGACCTTGGCCAGCCGGCTGGCGTAGTCCAGGGCGGCCACCGGGTCGTGCACCGAGCACGGGCCGACCACCACGAGCAGCCGGTGGTCGCGGCCGGCCAGGATGTCGGCGATCTCCTCGCGGTCCCGCATCACCCGCTCGGCCCGCCGCGCGCCGAGCGGGAACTCGGCGAGCACCTCGCGCGGGGTCGGGATCTCGCGGTAGCTGCGGATCCGCCGGTTGGAGGTGACGGGCGGGGTGGCGGTCTGCGCCGGGTTCATCTTGTTCAGGTGCCTTTCTCTTCTGCCGGGCACCTGGTCCGTCGGCCCGGTGCCCCTCTTACGACGAAGGCAGCGACCTGGTGGTCACTGCCTTGGGCTCCGGGTGGGTGCGCGTCAGCGTGGCGCTTGTGCGGCTCCACCCGGAGCCCACATAAAGCGCCAAAAGTAGGCACGAACACCCATGGTCACGAACGACAGGTTAACGGGCGGATTGGTCGAGTGCCAAATCGGGGGTCTGCTCGTCACGTGGGATCCCCGTCGGCCGTTCGACCCGCCGCGATATGTTCTACGGGCTTGGCGTCGTGCACCTTGCAACAGCGTCCGGAGAGGTGAAGGCTTCGTTGGTCGGGGTTGACGCATTCGAAAGCCCGGCGCCCCGGGCAGGCAGCCCACCCCGCAGGCTCGGGCTCGGCGGGCGTCTCAAGCCCACGGCAGTCCGTGACCACCGCGTATTCCGAACACGCTGTCCGTTTCCGTCAGACAGGAGTCCCCGCATGACACGAAAGCTCGTCGCGGCAATCGCGCTCGTGATCGCGTTCGGTGGCGTCACCGCACCGGCTGTCGCCGCTGCCGGGCCGTACAAGAACTGCGCGGAAGCCCGCAAGAACGGCGACACCAACATCCCGAGGGGCAGCGACAAGTACGGCTCGCACCTCGATCGCGACGGTGACGGCATCGCGTGCGAATCCTGGTGACGCGCCGGCGATTCGACCGAGCTGCACCGGCCCTTGTCACCGTGATCGGCCTGACCACGGCCTGGCTCGGACAGGCCGGCGTCACGGCGAAGGCGGAACCGGTGACGACCACCGCCGAGGTCCTGCGGGTGGTCGACGGCGACACCATCGACGTTCGCGATGCTGTCCGCGGGCGTCTTCGCATTCGCGTGCTCGGCATCGACGCCCCGGAAACCAGGAAGCCGGGATACACCGTCGGGTGTTGGGGGCCGGAAGCTACCGCGTTCGCCGAGTCGACGCTGCTGGGGCAACGGGTGGCCGTCATCCCCGATCCGACTCAGGACCGAACCGATAGATACGGCCGCACTTATCTGCACTAGTCAATCCGGTTCACCGGGGCCGGTCATCAGTCGGAGTCTTTGGAGCCTTCGAGGGCGCGGCTGAGCTGTTGATGTGGGACAGCTCTAGCTGGATGGTCGGTGAGTTCGCCTCGGGTTACGTGGGTTTGCGGGCGGTGAGGCGTTCGACGAGGCCGAGTTTGAAGCGTTCGACGCGTTCGATGTCGAGGTTGGGGTCGTTGCGGATGTGGTTGAGGGGGCGGCGCAGGAAGTGTTCGCCGCCGAGGGGAACGGTGAACAGTTCGAGGAAGCGTTGCACGGCTCGGGCGGGGGCGACGCTGCTGCGGATGTGATCGACCAGGATGAGTTGTCCGCCGGGGCGCAGGACGCGGGTCATTTCGTTGAGGGCTTTGGTGTGGTCGGGGATGGCGCAGAGCCCGAAGGTGCAGACGACGGTGTCGAAGGTGGCGTCGTCGAACGGTAGGTGGTGGGCGTCGGCTTGTTGCAGCGTGGCGGGGTGGCCGAGGTCGGCGGCACGTTGACGAGCCAGGTCGAGCATCTGTTCGCTCCAGTCGATCCCGGTCAGCGTGACGGTGTCGGGGTAGAACTCGAGGTTGAGGCCGGTGCCGACGGCGACTTCCAGGGTGGTGCCGGCCGCTTGGCTGCAGACCCATTGGCGGGAGTCGCCGAACAGGTGGCGGTCAAAGAATCCGATTTCGCGGTCGTAGGTACGGGATTTCTTGTCCCAGTATCGGTTCCATCGGGCGGTGCGATCACCGGTGGCCATGGTTCACCTCGATTCGAGTCGGCCAGTCAGACGATTCGGGTGCGTCCGATGTGGGGAACAAACCGGCCGACCGTCTCACAGTAGTCCCGGTAGGCCTGGCCGTGGATAGCGTTGAGATAGGGCTCTTCGACGACGCGGACCTGCAGCTCGATGGTGGCCAGCAGCACGACGAACGCGACCAGGGCGAGCGGGTTGGGGGTCATCAGGGTGATGCCGGCGGCGAAGATCAGCATCGCGGTGAAGATGGGGTTGCGCACCAGCCCGAACACACCACGGAGCACCAATGTGGTGGTCTCACTGGGGTCGACGCCAATCCGCCAGGACTCGCCCATGTCGCGCTGGGCGTAGAGGGTGGCCGCGATACCCGCCACCGCCAGCACCGTCCCGCCCACCTGAATCCACGGCGCCTGCAGGAGCGCGATCGGGGTGAGGATGCCGAGCAGTTGCAGCAGCGGTGCGGCCGCCCCGGCGAGGATGGCAGCGATGAATCCGGCGCCGGCGAACCATTCCAGCGAGCCAGGCCGGCCGTGGATGCCGCGAAACCCGGTCGAGCCGGTGCGGCGGTGCTGGGTCCAGCTGCGCCAGCCGAACCCTAAGACGGCAAAGACCAGGTAGAGAACGAGCGCGGTGGCGGGCATGGGTGAACCTCCTGGCCGGACTGAGATGAGTGTCGATGTGGAGAGGGGCGGTCAAGCCGATGGATGCGGCAGGCCGCGCCTAGTT
>NZ_CALDGS010000150.1 GCF_937941905.1 uncultured Mycolicibacterium sp.
CCGGTGGCCAGCGCCGGGAACACCTTGCAGGCGATCTGGTTCAGCGGCCAGTTCCACGGGGTGATCAGCCCGCACACCCCGATCGGCTCCCTGGTGACCAGAGTGGCGCCCAGCGGTTCGTCGAAGCGGAAGTTCTTGAGCACCTCGATGGCGGTGGTCAGGTGGCCGATGCCGAGGTTGACCTGCGGCCCGGCCGCCAGCGACGGCGGGGCGCCCATCTCCTCGGTGACCGCCTCGGCCAGCTCGGCGGTGCGCTTGCCGTACTCGGTCAGGATCGAGCCGAGCAGCTGCAGCCGCTCGTCGCGGCTGCTGCGCGACCAGCTGCCGAACGCGCGGCGGGCGGCCCGCACCGCGGCGTCGACGTCGGCCTCCGAGCCGAGCGCGATGCGGCCGGCGACCTCCTCGGTGGCGGGGTTCTCGACGTCGAGGGTGTTGGGCCGCACCGGCTCCACCCACTTGCCGTCGATGTAGAAGTTCAGGTACTCGCGCATGCGCCCATACTCCTCTACTGCTGGCCCTCGGCGTACCAGGTTCGGAATTCCGCGTAGTTCGGCATCTCCTCGGAATTCGCCTTGGGGTCGATCGCCACGTGCACCACCGCGGTGCGGCCGCTGGCGTAGGCGCGTTTGATCGCCGGGCCGATCTCCTCCTCGCGGTCGACGTACTCGCCGTGGCAGTCGAGGCCCTCGGCGATCTTGTCGAACCGCACGTTGCGGCTCCAGTGCACGCCGGGCTGCGGCGAGGGCTGCGGGAAGGTGCGCTTGTAGACGCCCACCTCCAGCCCCCACTGGTGGTCCACCCCGACCACGCACACCAGCGGCAGGTTGTGCCGGGCCGCGGTCTCGAGCTCGGCGATGTGGAACAGGAAGGCCGAGTCGCTGGTCAGCAGCATCACCGGGCGCTTGCCGCCCTCGGCGACGGACGCGCCGACGGCGTAGGGCAGCCCGGTGCCGAGGTGGCCGAAGTTCTGGTTCCAGATGACGTCGCGCGGTTTGGTCTGCGAGTAGGTCCACTGGAAGATCACCGTGGCGCCGCCGTCGCGGACCAGGATGCCGTCCTGCGGGAACGCCTTGGTGGCCTCGACGACGAACCGGGCCGGGTGGATCGGGGTGCGCCCGGACGGGGCGGTCTCGGCGAGCTCGGCGATGCGCTGCTGCTCGGCGCTGATCCAGGCCTGCAACTGCGGCGACGGGGTGCGCGGGGTGTCGGCCAGGGCGTCGGCGAGCTGGGGCACCACGGCGCGCAGGTCACCCACCAGCGGCACGTCGATCGGCCGGTTCACGCCGATGGCGGTCGGGTCCTGTTCGACGTAGATCCAGGTGCGTTCGTGGTCGCGGCGGGCCCAGTGCCGGGTACGGCCGTAGTGCACCGGCTCGCCGATCTCGGTGCCGAGCGCGACGACGAGGTCGGAGCCGTCGACGGCCTCGACGGCCGCCGGGGAGAACCCGTACGGGAAGGTGCGGTCCTCCAGCCCGGGGATGAACGAGGTGCCGCCGGAGGTCTGGATGACCGGGCAGGCCATGAGCTCGGCGAGCCGGCGCACCGCGTCCTGGCTGCGGGTGGTGTGCACGGCGTGGCCGACCAGCAGGATCGGGGCCTCGGCGGCGCGGATGCGCCGGGCCGCCTCGGCGATCCCGTCGGCGTCCGCACCCTGGTTGACCAGCCGGTAGGCGCTGGGCGGCAACGGATCCGGCACGTCGAGCTCGGCGAGGATGACGTGCTGCGGGTACTCGACGTAGGCCGGGCCGGGGGTGCCGGACATGGCGCGGCGGATGGCCTCGCGGATGATCTCGTCGGTCTGCTCGGGGTACTCGATGGACGACGAGTACTTCACCGACGGGGCGAGCAGGCCCTCCTGCTGCACGAACTGGATGCGGCCGCGGCGAACCCGGCGTTCGGTGATGCGGGCGCGCTGGCCGCCGAGGAAGATCACCGGGGAGTTCTCCACCCGGGCGCACATCATCGCCCCGGCGATGTTGGCCAGCCCGGGCCCGAGCGTGCCGATGCACAGCCCGGGCCGGCCGGTCATCCGGGCGGCGGCCTCGGCCATGAAGCCCGCGCTCTCCTCGTGGTGCGGAGCGACCACCTGCCAGCCGCGGGCCTCGGCCTCGGAGAACAGGTGCACGAAGTTGGGGTCGGGGATGCCGAACAGCGTGTTCACGCCCTCGGCCTCGAACAGGTCGAGAATGCGTTTGTAGACGGGTACGCCCATTGGTGTTGTCTCCTAACCCAGTTCCGAATCCGTGGCCGCCCGGTGCCGGGCGATGCGGCGGCGGTGCTGCTGCGGGGAGCCGAACAGCGTGCGGTTGAGCGCGGCGCGTTTGAGATAGGCGTGGATGCCGCTCTCCCACGTGTAGCCGATGCCGCCGTGCAGCTGCATGGCCTTGCCCGCGATGTCCACCCCGGCGGTGCCGGCGTAGCTCTTGGCCATCGCGGCGCGCAGCGGTGCGTCCGGGGCGTGTGCGGCGATGGCCGCGGCGGCGTCGGCGACGAGCCGGCGGGCGACCTGCAACCGCACGAACATGTCCGCGCAGGCGTGTTTGACAGCCTGGAACGAGCCGATGGGCCGGCCGAACTGGTGACGCATCGCGGTGTAGCCGACGGTGGCGTCCAGCATGGCCGCGCCGATGCCGACGCTGTCGGCGGCCAGCGCGACGGCGGCCCGGTCGCGCACCCGCTGCGGGTCGGCGATCGGCCAGTGGTGTTGCACCGCGGCGCCGTCGGCGCTGACGTCGGCCAGCCGGCGGGTCTCGTCGAGCACCTGCCGCGGGTCCACGCGCAGGCCCTCGGCGACGACGACGCCGTCGCCGGCCAGCACCAGCAGCACGTCGGCCCCCGGCGCGTCGGGTACGAACTCGGCCCGGCCGTACAGCCGCCCGTCGCGCAACGCGAGCCCGTCGCACACCACCGCCGCCCGGGTGGTGCCGGCGGCGATGCCGGCCAGCAGCTCGTCGCGGACGGTGCCCGCCGGCGCCGCGGCGAGCGCCCCGACCGCCAGCACCGCCCCGCCCAGGAAGGCCGACGCGGTGGCGGCCCGGCCCATCTCCTCGCACACCACCGCGGTCTCGGCGAACGTCACGCCCGCCCCGCCGAGGGCCTCGGGGATCTCCAGGCCGGTCCAGCCGGCGGCGGCCAGCACCGGCCAGTCCGGCGCGCGGTTCTTGGCGAGCAGGTCGGCCGCGACCGCGCGCAGCTCGTCGTGGATTTCGGCCGGCCCGGTCATGGCACCGCCGGTTCCCGCGGCATGCCCAGGCCGCGCTCGGCGATGATGGTGCGCTGGATCTCGCTGGCGCCGCCCGGGATGGTCCACTCCCAGGAGCCGATGAAGTCCAGCAGCCACGCCCCGGACTCCCACCCGCTGGAGGCCGGTTTGGCCAGCTCGGCGTGGGCGGCCGGGCCGGCGATCTCGGTGGCGAAGTCGGTGATGCGCTGCAGCAGTTCGCTGTAGAACAGCTTGACCACCGAGGCGTCGGCGGGCCCCGCCCGCCCGGCATCGGTGTCCTCCACGAGTTTTCGGCACAGGCTGCGCAGCCCGGCCAGCTCGGCGGCGAACCCGGCCAGCCGGTCGGCGACCACCGGGTCGTCGAGCGGGGCGGCCGCGGTCAGCCGGCCGAATCCGGCGTTGAGCCGCTCGGCGAGCTCCAGCATGGTCAGGCCGCGTTCGGCGCCGAGGGTGGCCTGGGCGACCTGCCAGCCGCGGTGCTCCGCGCCGACGAGGTTGGCGGCCGGGACGGCGACGTCGTCGAGGAAGATCTCGCAGAAGTGCTCGTCGCCGACGGCGTTGCGGATCGGCCGCACCTGCACGCCGGGGCTGTGCATGTCCAGCAGGAAGTAGGAGATGCCGTGCCGTTTCGGAGCGTTCGGGTCGGTGCGGGCCAGCAGCAGGCACCAGTCGGCGTACTTCGCGCCGGAGGCCCACAGCTTCTGGCCGTTGACGATGTAGTGCTCGCCCTCGCGCCGGGCGGTGGTGCGCAGCGCGGCCAGGTCGGATCCGGCCTCCGGTTCGGAGAAACCCTGGCACCACAGTTCGCCGGCGAGGATGGCCGGCAGGTGGCGGCGGCGCTGTTCCTCGGTGCCGGCGGCCAGCAGGGTGGCCGCGGCGTGGTGGATGCCGACGAAGGCCAGCACCAGCCGGGGCGCGTCGTGGGCGGCGAGTTCGGCGTAGAGCACCATCTGCTCGGCCGCCGTCATGCCGGAACCGCCCCACCGCACCGGCCAGTGCGGCACCGCGTAGCCGGCGGCGTGCAGCCGGTCGAACCACCAGCGCTGGAAGGCGACGAACTCCTCCGGGCTCGCCCCGGTCTGGGCCCGCCGCCAGTCCGGCGGGATGTTGTCCGCGCACCAGGCGCGCACCTCGGCGCGGAACGCCGAAAGATCGTGGCTCATCCGTAGATCCCCGACAACGGCCGCCGGCCCAGCCGGCGGGTGAGCAGATCGCGGGTGGCCGACAGGCCCAGCGGCAGCCGGCGCAACGGCTGGCTGGCACGCGAGATCCAGCTCAGCGTGGTCTCGTCGCAGAACCCGACCGCGCCGTGCAGCTGGTGGCACACCCGCAGCACGGTCTCGGCCGCCTCCAGGGCGGCCATCCGCAGTGCCAGCGCGTCCTCGACCGCGTCGGGGCGGCCCGAGACCGCGCTCCACAGCGCGTGTTTGGCCAGCATCTCCAGCCCGCTGCGGTCCACCTCGGCGTCGGTGAGCTGGAACTGCACGCCCTGGAACTCCGCCAGCGGCCGGCCGAACTGCTCGCGCAGCCGCACGTGGGCGACGGTGAGCTCCAGGGCCCGGTCCAGCATGCCCAGCAGCGTCCAGCACGGCAGTACCAGCGCGAGGGCCAGATCGGCCGCTCCGGCGGCGTCGAGCGGTTCCAGCCGCAGCCGGGTGACGAACGCGTCGCCGGGCTCGCCGCAGCCGACCACCCGGCTGCGGTTGCCGTCCGGATCGACGACGGCCCAGCGCAACTCCAGGCCGGCGAGCGGTGCGGCCGGGGCCGGGCCGGCCACCACCGAGAGCCCGTCGACGTCGAGGTCGAGCGGGCGGGCCAACCGTTCGGCGACCGGGTAGGGCAGCGCCCACCAGCCGGCCGCGCGGCACAGTGCCGCCGCGGCCTCGGCGTCGTCCGGGTCGGTGCGCGGGGACAGCTCCCAGGCACCGAGCCCGGCCAGCAGCGGCCCGGCCGGCATCTCGCGGGTGGCCGGTTCGGCCACCGCGGCCGTCAGCAGCTCGTCGCCGCCGGCGGCCTCGATCGCCCGGCGCGCCTGCCGGCCGAATTCGATTGCCTCGTCGCCCAGTTCGGTGTTCATTTGTCCGCCAACATGCTGCGCGACAACAGGATTCGTTGCATCTCGATGCTGCCGGAGGACACCGTGGCGGCCTGTGAGTAGCGCCAGTGGTCGGCCACCTCGGCGCGGTAGTACTCGGTGGCGTCGTCACCGGCGGGCAGTTCGGCGGCCAGTTCCATCAGCACCTCCGCGCTGTCCTGGTCGAGCCGGGTGACCGCGATGCGGTAGGCGGCGGCGTCGGCGGGCCGGACCCGCCCGGCGTCCTGCAGCGCCACCACCCGGTAGGCCAGCAGCCGGGCCCGCCGGCACAGGGTCAGGGCGCGAACCCAGCGGCCGCGCAGCTCGGCCGGCACCGTCTCCCAGCGCTCGCCGAGCACCACCGGGGCCAACGCCAGCAGCCGCTCGCAGCGGGCGTAGCGGGCGATGCCGACCCGCTCGAAGGCCATCACGTCGCCGACGATGGCCCAGCCCTCGTCGACGGTGCCGAGCACCGCGTCGTCGCCGACCCGCAGCCCGTCGAAGAACACCTCGTTGAGGTGGTGCGGGCCCATCATGGTGCGCAGCGGCCGCACCTCGACGGCCGGGTCGTCCATCGGCACCAGGAAGATGGTGAGCCCCTGCTGTTTGCGCTCCCGACGGGAGGTGCGGGCCAGCAGGAAGCACCACTGCGCCATGGTGGCGTAGGAGGTCCAGATCTTCTGCCCGGTGATCACCCACCCGTCGCCGTCGCGGCGGGCGGCGGTGCGCAGCGAGGCCAGGTCGGAGCCGGCCTCGGGTTCGGAGAAGCCCTGGCACCAGATCACCTCGCCGGCCGCGATCGGCGGCAGGTGCCGGCGCTTCTGCTCCTCGGTGCCGTGCCGCATGATGATCGGCCCGACCCAGTTGACCCCCATGTACTGCGCGCCGCGCGGCTCGTGGTGGGCCCACATCTCCTCGCGCACCACGGTCTGCTCCCACACCGAGGCGCCGCGGCCGCCGTACTCCGGCGGCCAGGCCATGCACAGCAGGTTGCGCTCCGCCAGGGTGCGGCAGAACCGTTGGGCGGCCGCCAGATCCGCCGGGTCGTCGGTGAAGGCGCCGAGGAACCCGGCCGGCAGGTGCCGGTCGATCAGATCCCGCAGCTCGCCGCGCAGCGCGTCGGCGGCCGGGCCGAGGTCGAAGTCCAGGCTCATCCGGCCTCCCGGACCAGATCGGACAGGCCGAGCTCGGCGAGCACGGCGGCGGTGTCCTCGCCCAGCCGCGGCGCCGGGCCGCCGACCCGGCCGGGGGTGCGGGAGAACCAGGTCGGCACGCCGGGGAAGCGCACCGGGCCGTGCGGGGTCTCGAGGGTCTCGAACAGCCCGACGGCGTTGAGGTGCGGGTTGTCGAACAGCGCGTCGGGGCTGCCCACCGGGGCGGCCGGGATCTCCAGTTCCCGGAACAGCCGCAGCCATTCGGCGGTGGTGCGCTCGGCCAGGGTCTGCGCGATCAGCCCGTAGACCGTGTCGATGCGGGCGGCACGCTGTTCCAGCGTGGCGAACTCCTCGCTCGCCCAGGGCGGCCGGACCGCCTCGACGAAGGCGTTCCAGTGCTTGTCGTTGTAGATCAACGCCGCGATCCAGCCGTCCCGGGTGCGGTAGGGTCGCCGGTTCGGCGCCACCGTGCGCGGGTAGACGGCGGGGCCGAGCGGCGGGTCGAACATGGCCCCGTTGGCGTGCTCGACGAGCATGAAGGCCGCCATCGTCTCGAACATGGCGACCTCCACCTCCTGGCCCTCGCCGGTGCGCTCGCGGTGGAAGAGCGCCATCATCGTGGCGTACAGCGCGGTCAGGCCGGCCACCTTGTCGGCCATGATCGTGCCGACGTAGTCGGGTCGGCCGGTGAGCTGCTGCTGCACGGCGGGGATGCCGCACTCGGCCTGGATGGTGTCGTCGTAGGCGGGCAGGTCGCGGTCCGGGCCGCGGCGGCCGTAGCCGTAGCAGTTGGTGTAGACGATGGCCGGGTTGATCGCGGCGACGTCGGTGTAGGCGAAGCCGAGCCGGGCGATCGCCTTGGCCCGCATGGAGTGGATGAACACGTCGGCGCGGGCCACGAGCGCGCGCAGCACGGTGCGGCCGGCCTCGGTGGTCAGGTCGAGCACCACGCTGCGCTTGCCGCGGTTGACGTTGACGAACACCCCGCTCATGCCGTGCTCCGGGCCGACCGAGATGTAGCGGGTGGCGTCGCCCTGCGGGGGCTCGACCTTGATCACCTCGGCCCCCATGTCGGCCATGATCTGGGTGCAGTACGGGCCCATCACCATCGCGGTGAGGTCCACCACCCGCACCCCGGCCAGCGGCCCGTCAGACACCGGCCACCCCCTGGCGGGCCATCGCGAAGCTGAACCCGATGTGTTCGTTGTGCCCGCCGGGCACCACGTCGAAGCGCACCGGGTCGGTCAGGTCGCGGATGTTGTCGAGCTCGGCGGCGACGTCCTCGATGGACCATGAATCCCGGTACACCCCACGGCTTTCCACCACCGCGGCGCGGGCGATGCGTCCGGCGATGGCGATGAACGCCTCGCCGGTCACCGTGCAGGACTCGTGGGCCAGCCAGCCCACGGCCGGGGCGACGAGCTCGGGGCCCATGGGCGGGTAGGCGGAGGTGTCGAGCCCCTCGGCCATCCGGGTCAGCGCGCCGGGCACGATGGCGTTGCAGCGCACCCCGTGGGCGGCGCCCTCCAGCGCGGCCACCGCGGTCAGGCCCAGGATGCCGGCCTTTGCCGCGGCGTAGCCGGCCACGCCGTGGTTGCCGTACAGCCCGCCGATCGAGGAGGTGAGCACCACCCGGCCGTAGCCGGCGTCGCACAGCACCGGGAACGCCGGGCGCAGCACGTGGAACGCGCCGCGCAGGTGCACGTCGAGCACCGCGTCGAAGTCGGTGGGGGCCAACTCGGTGAGGCCGCCGCGGCGCACCGTGCCGGCGTTGTGGACCAGGATGTCGAGCCGGCCGAACGCCTCCAGCGCGGCGCCGACGATCGCCGCCCCGCCCTCGCGGGTGGCCACCGAGTCGGTGCAGGCCACCGCCCGTCCACCGGCGGCGCGGATCTCGGCCGCGACGGCCTCGGCGGGGCCGGGGTCCGCGCCGTCGCCGGTCAGGGTGACCCCGGCGTCGTTGACCACCACCGCCGCACCGCGCTCGGCCAGCAGCAGCGCGTAGGCGCGGCCGAGGCCGCGGCCGGCGCCGGTGATGACGGCCACCCGGCCATCGAAGCGGAGTGCGGTCATTCAGTGCCCCAGCACCAGGCCGTCGAGATCGCCGCGGGCCCGCCAGTCCTCGAGCAGTTCGGCGAAGGCGTAGAAGCCCGGGCCGTACGGTTCGCCGAGGTGGCTGCGCAGCCCCTCGCCGCCACCACCGCCCTCGTTGTTGTAGTAGCCCGGGGTGCACTGGGCGTCGAAATCCGAGTTGTCCACCGCGGTCTCGCGGATGGTGCGGCACCACTGTTCCTGCGCCTGCAGGGTGGGCTCCACGGTGACCGCGCCGCGCTTGAGCGTCTCGGCGATGATGTAGGCGATGTGCTCGCCCTGCAGCTCGTAGTTGGCCGAGATGTTGGCCGAGATGCCGACCTGGGTGAAGCCGGTGAAGAACTGGTTCGGGAACCCGTGGCTGGTCATGCCGTGGAAGGTCTTGTACCCGTCGCGCCAGTAGTCGAACAGGTTCAGCCCGTCGCGACCCTCGATGGTGTCGATGGAGTAGCGCCGGGAGATGTCGGTGGTGATCTCGAAGCCGCTGGCGTAGATGATGCAGTCCACCTCGTACTCGACGCCGCCGGCCACCAGCCCCTTCTCGGTGATGCGTTCCACGCCCCTGGTGTCCGAGACGTCGACCAGGGTGACGTTGGGCCGGTTGAAGGCGGGCAGGTACTCGTCGTTGGACAGCGGCCGCTTGCACAGGAACCGGTAGTAGGGCTTGAGCTTCTCGGCGGTCTCCGGGTCCTCGACGATGGCGTCGATGCGCCGGCGCAGCCGCTCCATCAGCTTGAAGTCCTCCTCCTCCCGGATCGCCATGAACTGCTCCGGGGTGAGGGCGGCCGGGTCGGGCAGGGCGGCGACCCGGGCGGCGACGTTGCGGCCGAGCTCGGTCCAGAAGTCGCACACCAGGTCCGGCTGGCCCAGCGCCATGCCCTCGAAGGTCCAGGCGTGGAAGTTGCGCTGGCGCTCCTTCTGCCAGCCCGGTTGAAGGGTCTTGACCCACTCCGGGTCGGTGGGGGTGTTGTTGCGCTCGTCGACGGTGGACGGGGTGCGCTGGAAGACGTACAGGTGCTTGGCGTCGCGGGCCAGGTGCGGCACGATCTGCACCGCCGAGGCGCCGGTGCCGATCACCGCGACCCGCTTGTCGCGCAGCTTGTAGAGGTTTCCGTTGGTGTCGCCGCCGGTGTAGTCGTAGTCCCAGCGCGACGAGTGGAAGCTGTGCCCCTTGAAGTCCCGGATGCCCGGGATGCCGGGCAGTTTCGGCCGGTGGAACGGACCGGAGGCCATCACCACGAACCGGGCCCGGATGTCGTCGCCCCGGTTGGTGCCCACCCGCCAGCGCTTGATCTCGCCGTCCCAGCGCAGCGAGCGCACCCGGGTGGAGAAGATCGCCCCGTCGTAGAGGCCGTAGTGCTTGCCGATGTTGCGGCAGTGCTGGTAGATCTCCGGGCCGTCGGCGAACTTCTTGCTCGGGATGTAGTTGAGCTCCTCCAGCAGCGGGATGTAGCAATAGGATTCGTTGTCGCACTGGATGCCCGGGTAGCGGTTCCAGTACCACACCCCGCCGAAGTCGCCGCCCAGTTCGATGATGCGCACGTCGGTGACCCCGGCCTTCTTCAGGTGCACGCCGGCCAGCAGCCCGCCGAACCCGCCGCCGAGCACGGCGACGTCGATGTCGGCGTCGATCGGGTCCCGCGGTGCGGCCGGGGTGTAGGGGTCGGTCTCGTAGTAGTCGGCGAACTCGTCGGTGAGTTCGATGTACTGCTTGGAGCCCTCCGGGCGCAGCCGCTTCTCCCGCTCGATGCGGTACTTCTCGCGCAGCCACTCGATGTCGATGTCGTCGGGGGTGCGGGTGGGGCCGCAGTTGCCGAAGATTGCCATGGATCAGTGCTCCCCCGTTCCTCGGAGTTCTCGTGGTTCGCCGGTGCCCATGTACCGGGCCAGCTGGTAGTGCAGGTTGACGGTGGCCCGTTCCCGGTACGGGTTCGGTTTGGTGCCCGCGAAGCCCAGCGACTTCATGCCCTGCTGCACCGCGGCCATGTTGGAGAAGTCCTGCGGCAGCACCGACAGCCAGCGCGGGTCGCCCACCGGGGTGTACTCCCATTCGGTCTGCGGCTCCTGGCCTTTCGGGAACAGCTCCAGCACCGACACCTCGAACAGGCACTTGTCCGGGTTGTAGCTCGGGTGCGGGCGGGCGCTGTAGCACAGCGCGGTGGTGAGCCCCTGGCCGATCTGGAAGTTCGGGAAGATCTGCCAGGCGGTGCCGGCCTCGCCGAGCACGTCGGGCGGGATCTCCGGCCAGATCACGCCGCGGGCGGCGTCGTCGCGGCGGGCCGACTCCAGCCAGTGCGCCAGCACCTGGTCCGGCGGGGTGCCCTCGGGCAGTTCGTCGACCAGCCGCTTGGCGGCGTTGACGAGGGTCTCGGTGGTGGTGGCGTTGGTCTGCTCCCAGGTGTACATCTGCATCTCGGCGGTGGAGACGCGCGGGTCGTCACCGGTGCCGAGCCGGATCTTGGAGCGGGTGGCCTGCAGGTCCTTCGGCGCGTCGTAGCCGATGTTGGAGTGCCGGCCCTGCTGGCGGGCCCAGCCCTTGAACTCGCCGAACCGGTTGAACTCCGGATGGGTGACGGCCACGTGGTAGGTCTCGTTGAACGCCTCCAGCGCGACCTTCCAGTTGCAGTCGAACTCCAGCCAGCGCCGCCACCGGTATCGCATGTGCTCCAGCCCGAACGGGTCGAGCATCTTGTTGGCCGGGAACAGGTAGTCGGCCAGCGGCTCGGCCTCGGGGTCCATGTTGATCCACAGCCAGCCGCCCCAGGTGTCGACCCGGACCGGGGCCAGCCGGGTGTTCTCCGGGGTGAGCGCGCCCTTCCAGTCGTCGCGTTCGCGGATGTGGGTGCAGGCCCCGTCGATGCCGAAGGTCCAGCCGTGGAACCCGCAGACGAACGACTTGCGGGCCCGGCCCACCGCGTTGCGCGCCCCGGGCGGGGTGTCGACCAGCCGGCGGCCGCGGTGGGTGCAGACGTTGTGGTGGGCCCGGAACGCCGAGCCGTCCGCACCGGTGCCCGTTCGCACCACGATGACCGAGTCGTCGAGGATGTCGTAGGTCAGGTAGCTGCCGATCTCGGGCAGCTCCTCGACCCGGCCGACCTGCAGCCACACCTTGCGCCACAGCCGGTCCCGCTCGGCCCGGGCGTACTCCTCGGAGACGTAGGCCTCGACCGGGATCGTCATCGGCTCCGAGAGCGCCTCGGGCGCCTGCACTCGGTCCTGCGTGTCGGTCATGGGGCACTCCTTAGAACCGGCTGATCTGTGCGCGGAAGTTCTCGTCCTTGAGGAACAGCGAGGTGTTGTCCGGCCCGAGGTGGCTCCAGCGCAGGTCGAGTCCGCCGTCGACGAGCAGGGTCTGGCCGGTGATGTAGCCGGCCAGGTCGGACAGCAGGAACAGGATCGGGCCGGCCTGTTCCTCGGGACGGCCGCGGCGGCCCATCGCGATGGCGGCCCGGTCGCGCTCGGGCTCGTCGTCGACATAGGTGGCCGAGGCGGCGGTGGCGGTCACCCCGGGGGCGACGGCGTTGACCCGGATGCCGGCGGTGGCCAGTTCCAGCGCCAGGGTGCGGGTCATCGCGACGACGGCGGCCTTGGCGGTGCCGTAGGCGATGTGGAACGGGGCGGTGTTCATCCCGCTGATCGACGAGATCGACACGATGGAGCCGGGATTGCCGCGGGCGAGCAGCTCGGCGGCCACCGCCCGGCTCATGAAGAACGCGGTCTCCAGGTTGCGGGTGAACAGCTCCCGCCAGTCTGCGCGGGTCACCCGGGTAGCCGGCATCCACTGCCCCGGGTCGGCGCCGCCGGCGACGTTCACCAGGCCGTACAGCTGCCCGTCGGCGTCGGCCGCGGCGGCCAGCGCGGTCGCCACACCCTCGTCGGTGGCGGCGTCGGCGGCCACCGGGACCACCGGCAGTCCGGCGTCGACGAGCGGGCCGATGTGGGTGTCGAGGTTGGCCGCGGAGCGGCTCACCGCGACCACGGTGGCGCCGGCCTGCGCGGCCATCCGGGTCACCGCGGTGCCGATGCCGCCGCCCCCGGCGCCGGAGACCACGACGACGCGGCCGCGCAGGTCGATCCAACCGCGCGTGTTGTCCGTACCAGGAAGCGGCATGCTCACGATGGAGAACATCATTCTCAGCGGTCAACCCGCTGTCAATGGCGTTCTCGTTTCAAGAGAGTTCTATTGTCTGGACAAGGAAGGGTTGCTATCGTCCGCGGGGTGACGGTCGACACCCCAGCAACCGACCGGACCGGGCGCTACCCGGTCACCGGGCCCACCAGCACCGCCCCGGGCTGGACCCTGGAGCGGCTCACCCCGCCGAGCCGGCTCTACGGCGCCAACGGACTGCGCACCGGCCCGGACGGCCGGATCTACATCGCACAGGTGACCGGCAGCCAGATCAGCGCCCTGGACCTGCACACCCTGGCCGTCGAGACGGTGAGCCCCAAGGGCGGCGACATCGTCGGCCCCGACGACGTCGCCTTCGGCCCGGACGGTGCCCTGATCGCCACCGAGGTGATGGACGGCCGGGTCAGCGTGCGCGAACCGGACGGCACCACCCGGGTGCTGCGCGACGACCTGCCGTGCGCCAACGGCGTCACCGTGCACCGCGGCCGGCTGTTCGTCGGCGAATGCCGGGACGGCGGAAGGCTCTTCGAGCTCGACCCGGCCACCGGCGCGCGCCGGGTGATCTGCGAGAACCTGCCGTCGCCGAACGCGATGGAGGTCGGCCCGGACGGGTGGCTGTACTTCCCGCTGATGACCGCCAACGAGATCTGGCGCGTCGACCCGGACGGCGACGGCACCCCGCAGACCGTCGCGGCCGGGCTCGGGGTGCCCGTCTCGGTGAAGTTCGACACCGACGGCACCATCGTGTCGGTCCAGGTGCACAGCGGGCAGGTGCTGCGCGTCGACCCGCGCACCGGTGCCCGGACGGTGCTGGCCGATCTCACCCCGGGACTGGACAACTGCACCCGGGTCGGGGACCGCTGGTACGTCTCGAACTTCACCGGCGAGCTCACCGAGATCGCCCCGGACGGGACGACCCGCACCGTGCTGCCGGGCGGGCTGAACTGGCCACTGGACCTCGCCGTCGGCCCCGACGGACGGCTCTACGTCGCCGACGGCACGTACTTCTACACCCTCGAGCAGCGCCGGCTGCGCACCGTGGGCATGCTGTTCTCCCCCGGCTACCCCGGGTTCGTGCGCGGGGTGGCCCCGGCCGGGCCGGAGGAGTTCGTCGTCACCACCTCCGGCGGGCAGGTCAGCCGGTACCGGCCCGGTGCCGCCGAATCCGAGGTGCTCGCCGACGGTTTCGACCAGCTCTACGGGATCGCACTGCACGGCGACACCGCGGTGGTCGCCGAGCTCGGCACCGGCCGGGTGCTGGCCGTCTCGCCGTCGGGCACCGAGGTGCTGGCCACCGGCCTGGCGGACCCGGTCGGCGTGGCGATCGCGGCGGACGGCGCGGTGCTGGTGGCCGAGTCGGGCGCGGGCCGGGTGCGCCGGATCGGCGCCGGGGAGCGGACCGTCGTCGACGGTTTGGGCGCCCCGCAGGGTCTGCTGCTGCACGACGGTGTGCTCTACGTCGTGGACGCCGGCGCCAAGGCGGTGCTCGCCGTCGACCCGGAAACCGGTGCGCGGGAGACGATCGCGTCCGGGCTGCCGGTCGGGGCACCGCCCGGGGTGGTGCCCAAGCCGTTGCGCGGCATGCCGCCGTTCTCCGGCCCGCAGGGCCCGTTCGCCGGGATCGCCGCCGGCGCCGACGGCACGCTCTACGTCTCGGCCGACGGCGACGGCAGCCTGCTCGCGCTGCGCCGAATCGGGTAGGAGGCGGGTGTGGCAGAACCGGGCGAGCATCGGTATCTGCAGGTGGCCCGCGCCCTGCGCAAGGACATCGTCGACGGGGTGTACCCGGTGGGTTCCCAGTTGCCCACCGAACACGAACTGTGCCGGCGCTTCTCGGTGAGCCGCTACACCATCCGGGAGGCGCTGCGCCGGTTGCGGGACGACAATCTGGTGGCCTCCCGGCCGCGCACCGGCACCCTGGTGGTGCCGCGGCCGGCCGGCGACGCCTACGAGGTGGCCTCGATCAACGACCTGTTGGCCTTCGCCCGGGACGCCCGGTTCGCGATCGAGTCCACCGGGATGCGGGCCCTCGACCCCGAGACCGCCGACCGGACCGGGCTGGAGCCCGGCACCGAAGTGCTTGCCGTGCAGGGCTTCCGGCGTACCGATGGTTCCGGCGCGCCGGTCTGCCGTACCGAGTACTACATCAACCGTGCCTTCGCCGGGGTGGGCCGGCTGCTGCAGCGGCACACCGGGCCGATCTTCCCGCTCATCGAGGACCTGTTCGGGGTGAGCATCGGCCAGGTGCACCAGGAGATCGCCGCGGTGCTGTTGACCGGGCGGCTCGCCGAGGCGCTGCGGGTCGACGACGCGAGCCCGGCCCTGCAGGTGCGCCGCACCTACACCACCTCCGACGGCGAGGTGGCGCAGGTGACCCTCAACACCCATCCGGCCTGCCGGTTCCGGCACTCCATGACCATGCGGCGGGTACGGGCATGACCACGCTGGCCGACGCGCTGCGCACCGCCGCCGAGCGAACCCCGGACCGGGTGCTCGTGATCGACGCCGGGGTGCGCCTCGACGCCGCCACCCTGCAGCGCAAGGCCGCGGTGCTCGCGCAGGCGCTCGGCGAACGGATGCCGCCCGGCAGCGTGGTGTCGTTCATGCTGCCGAACTGGCACGAGGCGGCGGTGATCTACCTGGCCGCCACCCTGGCCGGGATGGTGGTGAACCCGATCCTGCCGTCGCTGCGGGACCGGGAGCTGGGCTTCATCCTCGACGACGCGGCGGTGCGGATGCTGTTCGTCCCGGCCGAGTTCGGCGGCCACGACTACGTGGCGATGGCGCGGCGGGTGACCGGGCGGCTGGCCGCCCCGCCGGAGGTGGTGGTGCTGCGCGGGGAGCCCGGGCCGTTCCGTGCCCTGCGGGACCTGGTACCCGCCGACACCCGGCCCACCCCGCAGCGGCTCGACCCGGACGCGCCGCGGATGATCCTCTACACCTCCGGCACCACCGGCCGGCCGAAGGCGGTGCTGCACAGCGACGCCACCATCGCCGCGCTGATCGGCCAGATCGGGGCGCACTGGCGCGTCGAGCCCGGCGACACCTTCCTGGTGCCCTCCCCCATCGCGCACATCGGCGGGTCGATCTACGCGTTCGAATGCCCGCTGCTGCTGGGCAGCACCGCGGTGCTGATGTCGCGCTGGGACCCGGACACCGCGGTGGCGCTGATGCTCGAGCACCGCTGCACCCACATGGCCGGGGCCACCCCGTTCCTGGAACACCTGCTCGCGGCCGCCCGCCGGGCCGGCACCCGGCTGCCCGACCTGAAGGTGTTCATCTGCGGCGGGGCCTCCGTGCCACCGGCGCTGATCCGTTCGGCCACAGACTATTTCGAGCGGGCCGCGGTGAGCCGGGTGTACGGCTCCACCGAGGTACCGGTCACCACGGTGGGCGCGCTCGACGACCCGGACGCCGCCGCCGACACCGACGGCCGGCCCGGCATCGCGCGGGTGCGCATCGCCCCGCACCCGGCCGCGCCGGCGGGCACCGGCGAGATCGAGGTGCGTGGCCCGCAGCGGATGCTGCGCTACGCCCGCGACGAGGACACCGCGGCCGCGATCACCGACGACGGCTGGTTCCGCACCGGCGATCTGGGCCGGTTCAACGACGACGGGTACCTGGTGGTGACCGGCCGCGCCAAGGACATCATCATCCGCCACGGCGAGAACATCTCGCCCAAGGAGGTCGAGGACGTGCTGGCCGGCCACCCCGACATCGCCGAGGTGGCGGTGGTGGGGCTGCCCGACCCGCGCACCGGGGAGCGGGCCTGCGCGGTGATCGTGCCGGCCGCCGGCCGGCCCGGGCCGGACCTGGCCGAACTGCGCCGCTACCTCGCGGCGGCCGGGGTGGCCCGGTTCAAAACCCCGGAACAGGTGGAGATCTGGCAGGCGCTGCCGAAAAGCGATGCGGGCAAGGTGCTCAAGCACCGCATCCGGGCGGCCCTGCTCGGCGACGGAATCGAGGACGGTGGACTGTGCAGGTAGCGATCGTCACCGGGGCGAGCAGCGGCATCGGGTTCGGCTGCGCGACGAAGCTCGCCGAGGACGGCATGGCGGTGCTGGGCACCGGGCGGGACGCCGGCCGGCTGGCCGAACTCGAGCGGGCGGTCACCGACCGCACCGGCGATCCCGACCGGGTGGCCACCCTGGCGGTGGACCTGACCGCCGACGACGCCCCCGGGCGGATCGTCGAGGCCGCGCTGGCGCGTTGGGGCCGCATCGACTTCCTCGTCAACAACGCCGGGGTGGGCAGCCCGAAGCCGTTGGGCGAGACCGACGACGAGTCGCTGGACTACTTCCTCAACCTCATGCTGCGGGCGCCGTTCCGGCTGGCCCGCGAGGTGCTGCCGCACCTGCGGCCGGGCTCGGCGATCATCAACGTCACCTCCACCTTCGCGGTGGTCGGCGGGCTGCGCGGCGGCGCCTACTCGGCGGCCAAGGGCGGGCTGACCGCACTGACCACCCACATCGCCTGCCAGTACGGGGCGCAGGGCATCCGGTGCAACGCCGTCGCCCCCGGGGTGACGCTCACCCCGATGGTGGCGAGCCGGCTCGAGGACGAGCGGTTCAAGCGGATCAACACCGAGATGACCCCGCACCAGCGCCTCGGCCGCGTCGAGGACGTCGCCGCGGTGGTGGCCTTCCTGTGTTCTGCGGGCGGGGAGTTCATCAACGGGCAGACCATCGTCGTGGACGGCGGCTGGAGCTCCACCAAGTACCTGTCCGACCGGGCGCTGACCTCCGAATGGGTGCCGCGATGAACCTGTTCGCGCTACTGGACCAGACCGCGACCCGGCTGCCCGACCGGGGCGCGGTGTACCTGGGCGAACGTCGGGTGTGCACCTGGGCGCAGCTGCGGGACCGGGCGCTGCGGCTGGCGGCCGGCCTGGGGCCGGCCGGGTCGCGGATCGCGATCGCCAGCGAGAACCGGCCCGAGATCGTGGAACTCATGTTCGCGGCCTGGGCGGCCGAATGCGTGGTGGTGCCACTGAACTACAAGCTGCACCCGCGCGAGATGGCCGACATCCTCGCCGACGCCGAGGCCGCGGTGGTGTTCGCCTCCCCCGACATCGCCGCCCGGCTGCGCGGGCACACCGCGGTGCCGGTGGAGGTCATCGGCGCCGACGGGTACGCCGCCCGGCTGGCCGCCGACCCCGTCGTGCCGCCCCGGCACACCGACCCGGCCGCGCTGGCCTGGCTGTTCTACACCAGTGGCACCACCGGAAAGTCCAAGGGCGCCATGCTCTCCCACCGCAACCTGATGGCGATGACGGTGGCGCACCTGGCCGACTTCGACGACCCCGACGAGCACTGCAGCCTGGTGCACGGGGCGCCGATGTCGCACGGCTCCGGCCTGTACATCCCGCCGTACGTGGCGCGCGGGGCCCGCCAGGTCGTCCCCGCCTCGCACGGCTTCGACGCCAAGGAGTTCCTCGACCTGTGCGAACACCACCCCGGCGCGGCCGCGTTCCTGGCGCCGACCATGGTGGCGCGCCTGGTCGACACCGGCCGGCCCCGGCCGGCCAACCTGCGCACCATCGTCTACGGCGGCGGGCCGATGTACGTCGAGAGCCTGCGCCGGGCGATGACGGCGTTCGGGCCGGAGATCTTCGTGCAGCTCTACGGGCAGGGCGAGGCACCGATGACGATCACCGGGCTGCGCCGGGCCGACCACCGGCTCGACGCCGACGACGCGGTGCTCGGCTCGGTCGGCTACCCGCGCTCCGGGGTCGACGTCGCGGTGCGGCGCGCCGACGGGAGTTTCGCCGGCCCCGGACAGATCGGCGAGATCGTCTGCCGTGGTGACGTCGTCATGGCCGGGTACTGGAAGAACCCGGAGGCCACCGCCGCGACGCTGGCCGACGGCTGGCTGCACACCGGCGATCTCGGGTCGTTCGACGAGCGCGGCTACCTCACCCTGCGCGACCGGTCCAAGGACGTGGTGATCAGCGGCGGGTCCAACATCTATCCGCGCGAGGTGGAGGAGGTGCTGCTCACCCATCCCGGGGTGACCGAGGCGTGCGTGGTCGGCGCGCCGGACCCCGAGTGGGGCGAGATCGTGGTGGCGTTCATCGTCGGCACCGCCACCCCCGAGGAGCTCGACGCGCACCTGCTCGACCGCATCGCCCGGTTCAAGCGGCCCAAACGCTACGAGTACATCGACGAACTGCCCAAGAGCAGCTACGGCAAGGTGCTCAAGCGCGAACTGCGGGCCCGGCTCACCACATGAGCCCGCGCACCAGCGCGGCCGGCGGGATCTCGTCGGCGGCGACCAGTTCCAGGTCCGGCCGCTCGATGATCGCCCGCAGGGCGTGTCGACCGACGTTGCCGGTGGAGAACTGCACCACCCTCTTTGTCACTGACCGAAGTCAACCACATCGGGCCGGCGCCCGCCCGGGATCTCCCGGCCGGATTGCTATCTTCGGGGAATGGCACCGGCGGAGCGGACATCGGCGCGGGAGGCCAGGCGGCTGCAGACCCGGGAGCGGCTGTTGGGCGCGGCCGTCGCCGAGTTCAAACGGGCCGGGATGGCCGAGGCCGACGTGGGCGCGATCGTCGCCGCCGCCGGGGTGGCCCACGGCACCTTCTTCTTCCACTTCCCCACCAAACAGCACGTGCTGCTCGAGCTCGAGCGGCGCGAGGAGGAGCGCATCGCCAAGGCGCTGCGCCGGTTCCTCCGGACCGAACACGGCCTGCGCGAACTGTTCGAGGAGACGGTGCGGCTGGTGCTCGACCTGGAACGCCGGCTGGGCAGCGTGCTGTTCAAGGACTTTCTGGCGCTGCACTTCTCGCAGACCCGCCCGGCGGCCGACGAGCGCGCCGAACACCCGGTGATCGTGGCCGTCGCCGACGAGATCGGGCGCGCGCGGGCCGCCGGCGCGGTGGCCGCCGACGTCGATCCCACCAACAGCGCGGTGTTCTTCCTGCTCGGGCTGTACGCCCTGCTCATCACCACTCACGACTGGCCCGACCAGCGGGCGATGATCGACGACTACGTGACCCGCACCCTGCGCAGCGTCGAGGCACGCTGACCCGCCCCGATGTTGTTGACTCGAGTCAGCGAAGCTGCCAAGCTCTGGGCATGCTGACCGCGACCGGCAGCGGCCGCGAGGAGCACCTGGAACGGTCCCGGCAGGCCCAGCGCCGCGCCGACCGGTGGCTCATCCCGGGCAGTGCACTGATCGGCACCGCCACCCTCGGCGTCTTCGGGCTGCCGCTGTTTCTGCGCGGGGTCTGGTTGCAGCGCAAGGCCGCCCGCGACGGGCTGGCGGTGCGCCCGATGCTGGTCACCCTGATCGGCTACTGCGTGATCATCGACGCCGCGATCAACGTGTTCGGTCGGGCGCTGGATCTGGTCGCCCACCACACCCTGTTGGCCCGGGTGCTGCTCAACGGCTGGGGTGCGATGTTCGACGCCGGGTACTTCTGGCACTACAACGAGCTGTGGATCGGCGGGGCGGCCGCACCGGGCGAGAAGGCCATGGAGGTCGGCATGATCCTCACCGTCTTCGCGATGCGGATCGCCGCGGCCATCGGTTTCCTGCAACTGAAGCGCTGGGGCCACCAGTGGATGATCGTCACCTGCTGGATGGGCGTGGTGATCTGGTGCCTGTACGTGTTCAACATGACCATGTACGCCGACGTCCGCTACGCCGGCGTGGTGCTGCCGGTCGTCGGATGGTGGCTCTACGACATCTTCTACATCACCCCGTTCCTGGCCATCCCGTACCTGCACACCGTCAACCGCGAGATCTTCTCGGACTAGAGGGGGACCGACATGTGGGCGTGGCTCTGGGAGATCCTGCGCTACGTCGCCGCCTGGGGCGGCACGGCGCTGGTGATCTGGTTCTGGTACTGGATGTTCTCCTCGCTGGGCACCTTCTAGCCGATGAGCGCCGGCACCACCGATGCCCGCGCACTCGCGCTGGAGCGCAGCTGCGCGGTCACCGCCGTCGCGCTCAGCGACGGCCGCCGGCAGGGGGCACGCCTGGTCACCGGCGAGCACCGCGCCTTCGGGCTCACCGCCGCCGCCGACCACGTCCACGTCCCCTGGCCGGCCCCCGACACCGACTGGAGCCGGCACACCCTGACCTGCGGCATCGCCCTGCAGTGCGCCCCGAGCAAGGAACGGCTGCTGCACTACCGGCCGGCCGGACTCACCGCCCGCGAACTGCGCGCGCTCACCCTGGTCGAGGCCGGGGTGGCGCTGGGGTGGGTGGCCGGGCGCTGGCCCGGCCTCGCCGCCGAGACCGCCCGCCGGCTGCCCGGGGTCGAGCCGCTGCCCGCCGACCTGTCCGCCGAGCAGATGCTTCGGCAGGCGATCACGTTGGCGCGCAACGGTACCGCGCCGCCGGTGCCGCAACTGGCCGGCCGGCTTCCGGCCGTGCTCACCGCCGCTCCCGGGCTGCCCGACCGGCTGCGCCGCACCCTGGGCCGGCTGCCCTGGACCTCGGCGCAGCGGCGGCTGCCGCGGCCGTACTCGGTGCCGGTCGGCGGCGACGGCGGAATGCGCAATCCGAACCTGCCGCCGCCGAGCCGCCCGCAGGACAACGACCTCGACCTCACCCCGCAGCACCGCCCCGGCATCCCCTACCCGGAGTGGAACGCCTGGACCGAACGGTTCCTGCCGGACCACGTCGCGGTGCTGGAGCGCCGGCTGCCCACCGGAACACACCGGCCGCAGCCCGTCCCGGTCGAGCTGCGCCGCTGGTTCGAGCGGCACACCCACCGGGCGATGCGCGGCGGGCTGGCCGACGGCTGCGATCTCGACGTCGACCGCTACGTCGCCCACCTGGTCGACCTGGCCACCGGCACGGCCGGCGAACCGCGCGTCTTCCGCGACCTGCTGCCCGCCGCCCGCGACGTCACCACCGCACTGCTGCTGGACGGCAGCGCCTCGCTGGGCGTACACGGCGGGCGCGTCTTCGAACTCGAACTTGCCTGTGCCGACGCGCTTTCGGCGGCCATGACGGCGGCGCGGGAACGGCACGGCATCTTCGTGTTCACCGGCAACACCCGCCACCGGGTCGAGGTCACCTGCCTGAAGGACTTCCCCGACCGGCGGTTCGTCCCGCCCGGGCGGCTGGGGTTGACCAGCGGCGGCTACACCCGGCTCGGCGCGCCGCTGCGGCACCTGACCGCCCGACTGCTCGACCAGCCCGCCGGCCGGCGGCTGCTCATCGTGATCGGCGACGGGCTGATCTCCGACGAGGGCTACGAGGGCCGCTACGCCTGGGCCGACGCCGCCCACGCCGTGCAGGAGGCCGCCGACGCCGGGGTGCGGGTCTACTACATCGGCGTCGGCACCGTACGGGTCGACCCGCTGCCGGAGGTGTTCGGGCCCCGGCGCAGCCGGCGCATCCGGCGCGTCGAGGAGCTGCCCCGCGTCCTGGCCCACGTCCACCGCGAACTCGTCGCCGCCTGAGGGGGGGATCCGATGACCACGCCGAGCTACTTCGCCAACGGCAACGAGGTCCGGCTGTTCGAACAGGCCTGGCGGCAACGGCTTCCGGTGATGCTCACCGGCCCCACCGGGTGCGGCAAGACCCGGCTCGTCGAGCACATGGGCGCGCTGCTGAGCCGGCCCGTCGTCACCGTCAGCTGCCACGACGACCTCACCAGCGCCGACCTGGTGGGCCGGTTCCTGGTCACCGGCGGGGACGTGACCTGGACCGACGGTCCGCTCACCCGGGCCGTCCGGCAGGGTGCGATCTGCTACCTCGACGAGGTGGTCGAGGCCCGCCACGACTCGCTGGCGGTGCTGCACTCGCTGACCGACCACCGGCGCACCCTGTATCTGGACCGACCCGGACAGACCGTCGCCGCTCCGGACGAGTTCATGCTGGTGTGCTCCTACAACCCGGCCTACCGCAGCTCGCTCAAGGAGCTCAAACCGTCCTTCCGGCAACGGTTCGTCACCCTGCCGATGCACTACCTGCCGCCGGACCGGGAGGCGCGGGTGATCGTCGCCGAGACCGGGGTGGCGGATGCGGTGGCGCGGCGGCTCGTCGACTGCGCGGTGGCGATCCGCAGCGCCGACGAGGCGTTCCACTTCGAACCACCGTCGACCCGGGTGCTGGTCACCGCCGCGCATCTGATCGTCGCCGGCGCAACTGAACTCGAGGCCGTCGAGGCGTGTGTGCTCGCACCGCTCACCGACGACGGCGCGATCACCGACGGGCTGCGCGAGGTGGCGCTGGCCTGCCTGAACAGTTCGAGGTGAGGAGGGGTGTGGTGGATCCCAGGGAACGACAGCGCAAACGGGCCCTGATCGTGCTGCAGATCGTGGTCTACGGCTACCTGCTGGCGATGTTCTCGATCCAGCTCTACATGTCGATCGTGCGGGGCTGGTGGTCGCTGTGAGTACCACGGCGGCGCCGGTCTCACTGGAGGAGCACCACGAGGCGTCCCGGCAGGCCCAGCGTCGCGCCGACCGGTGGATGATCGCCGGCGCGGCGCTGATGGGCATGTGGGCGCCCGGCGTCATCGGGTTCCCGATCTTCATGCGCGGGGTGTGGTTGCAGCGGCAGGCCGCCCGGGCCGGACTGTCGGTGCGGCCGATGATCGTCACGCTCATCGGCTATCTCGT
>NZ_CALDGS010000151.1 GCF_937941905.1 uncultured Mycolicibacterium sp.
CGCCCGGCCCAGGATCTGGTTGCCGAAACAGATGCCGAACAACGGGATCCCGGCGCCGAGCACCTCGCGGGTGACGGCCACCGCGTGGTCTGCGGTGGCCGGGTCGCCCGGGCCGTTGGACAGGAACACCCCGTCGGGTTTGAGCTCGGCGATCTGCTCGAAGGTCGTCCCGGCCGGCAGCACGTTGGTGCGGATGCCGCGCAGCGCGAAGTTGCGCGGGGTGTTGGTCTTGATGCCCAGATCGATCGCGGCGACCGTGAAGCGGTGCGCCCCAACCGGTTCCACCACGTACGGCTCCGGGGTGGTGACGGCCGCCGACAGGTTCGCGCCCAGCATCGACGGCTGGTTGCGCACCCGCTGGAGCAGCTCGTCGACGCCGGCCAGCGCGTCGCCGCTGAAGATGCCGGCCTTCATCGAGCCCCGGCTGCGCAGGTGCCGCACCACCGCCCGGGTGTCGATGTGGGCGATGCCGACGACGCCCTGGCGCACCAGTTCCTCGTCGAGGGTGCGGTTGGCGCGCCAGTTCGAGGCCCGCGGCGAGGGGTCGCGCACCGCGTAGCCGGCGACCCAGATCCGGTCGTCGCGGCTCTCGTTGTCCTCGTCGTTCCAGCCGGTGTTGCCGATCTGCGGCGCGGTGGCGACCACGATCTGGCCGTGGTAGCTCGGGTCGGTGAGCGTCTCCTGGTACCCCGACATCCCGGTCGAGAACACCGCCTCGCCGAGCGTCTGCCCGACCGCCCCGAAGGACGTGCCGGTGAACACCCGGCCGTCCTCGAGGACCAGCACTGCCTTCATCACGTCACCTTCCCAAGCCAGAGCCCGTACTGTGTGCGGTCGTCACCGCGGAATCCGGTGTCGATCTGCGCGCCCGACGGCAGCCGCCACCGGATCGCCAGGATCGCCTCGTGTGTCTCGTCGTTGTCGTCGGTCACCGTGCCCCCGACGACGACCTTGCCGGCCAGTGCCGGTTCGGTGCGGATCGCCACGATCGACTCGTCGGGGATCCAGATCGGGTGCGCGCCGGTGCGCTGCAGCATGATGCCTTCCGGGTAGCGGGTGAGCACCGCCTTGGTGCGGAACCCGAGATCGCCGACGACGACGCGGTCGATCCAGTTGCCCGCCAGGGTGCTGCCCACGTAGATCCCCTTGGTCGGGCCGATCAACGCCGGCCCGACGGTGTCCGGCAGCGGGGGCAGCGTGCCGATCGCCGCGATCTGCTGCTCGGCGCGCCGGCGCCAGCCCCGCAGCATCGCCCGGATCACCAGCGCGATCACCACCACCAGCACGGCGGCCATGACCAGCGACCCGATCAGCGTGCCGGTGTTCACGACGCGACCTTGCCGTCGCGCGCGGTCACCCTGCCGCGCAGCATGGTCAGCGTCACGGTGGCCGGCAGCGTCATCGCCTCGTAGGGCGTGTTGTCCGACCGGCTGGCCAGCTCGGCCCCGTGCACCGTCCAGGTGGCGTCCGGATCCACCACGGTGAGGTTGGCCGGCTCGCCGACCGCCAACGGCCGGCCCTGGTCGGGCAGTCCGACGATGCGGGCCGGCTGCTCGCTCATCACCCGCGCCACCCCGCGCCAGTCCAGCAGGCCGGGGCGCACCATGGTCTCAACCACCACCGACAGCGCGGTCTGCAGGCCCAGCATGCCGGGCCGGGCCGCGGCGAACTCGCACATCTTCTCGTGCTCGGCGTGCGGGGCGTGGTCGGTGGCCACGCAGTCGATCACCCCGTCGGCCAGCGCCTGCCGCAGCGCGAGCACGTCGGAGCGCTCCCGCAGCGGCGGGTTGACCCGGTTCACCCCGTCGTAGCTCCTCAGCCGTTCGTCGTCGAGCAGCAGGTGGTGCGGGGTGACCTCGGCGGTGATCGAGATCCCTTGCGCCTTCGCCCATCTGACAAGCTCCACGGTGCCGGCGGTGGAGGCGTGGCAGATGTGCACCCGGGCCCCGGCGTCGCGGGCCAGCAACGCGTCGCGGGCCACGATCGACTCCTCGGCGGCGCGCGGCCAGCCGGTCAGGCCGAGCCGGGCGGCGGTGGGTCCCTCGTGGGCGACCGCCCCGACGGTCAGCCGGGGTTCCTCGGCGTGCTGGGCGATGAGCACCCCCAGGCCGCGGGCGTACTCCAGCGCCCGGCGCATCACCAGCGGGTCGTGCACGCACACCCCGTCGTCGGAGAACATCCGCACCCGCCCGGCACCGGCGGCCATCAGCCCCATCTCGGTGAGCTGCTTGCCGGCCAGCCCGACGGTGACCGCACCGACCGGGTGCACGTCGACCAGGCCGACCTGCTGACCGCGGTGCCATACGTAGTCGGTGACCACCACCGAGTCGGCCACCGGGTCGGTGTTGGCCATCGCGAACACCGCCGTGTAGCCGCCGAGCGCGGCGGCGGCCGAACCGGTCTCGATGTCCTCGGCGTACTCGCGGCCGGGTTCGCGCAGATGGGTGTGCAGGTCGACGAACCCGGGCAGCAGCACCAGACCGTCGGCGTCGATCACCTCGGCCCCGACGGGCGCGGACAGCTGCGCACCGATCCCGGCGATCTGTCCGTCGGCGACCAGGACGTCGACCTTGTCCCCCTCGCCGTAGAGCCGCACCCCGCGAATCAGGGTCGTCATGCGCTGATCGCCTCCGTCTCCGCACCCACCAACAGGTGGAACAGCACCGCCATCCGCACGTGCACACCGTTGGAAACCTGTTGCAGCACCGCCGATTGCGGGCAGTCGGCCACCGAGGAGGCGATCTCCATGCCGCGCATCATCGGGCCCGGGTGCATCACCACCGCCCGCTCGCCGAGCAGCTTGCGGCGCTGTTCGGACAGGCCGTAGCGGGCCGAGTACTCGCGGGCCGACGGGAAGAACACCCCGTTCATCCGCTCGGCCTGCACCCGCAGCATCACCACCGCGTCGGCGGCCGGCAGCTCGGCGTCGAGGTCGTGCGACACGGTGGCCGGCCACTGCTCCACCCCGACCGGCAGCAGGGTGGGCGGGGCGACCAGCACCACCTCCGCGCCCAGGGTGTGCAGCAGCAGCACGTTGGACCGGGCCACCCGGCTGTGCAGGATGTCGCCGACGAACACCACCCGGCGGCCCTCGATGCCGCCGAGGCGCTGGCGCAGCGTGAGCGCGTCGAGCAGCGCCTGGGTGGGGTGTTCGTGGGCGCCGTCACCGGCGTTGACGACGGCCGGGCCGTCCGGGGCGGTCCAGGCGGCCAGCTGCTGCGCCGCGCCGGAGGCCGGGTGGCGGATGATCAGCGCGTCGGCGCCGGCGGCGCGCAGCGTCAGCGCGGTGTCGCGCAGCGACTCGCCCTTGCCGACCGAGGAGCCGGAGGCGCTGACGTTGATCACGTCGGCGCTCATCCACTTGCCCGCCACCTCGAACGACACCCGGGTGCGGGTGGAGTTCTCGTAGAACATCGTGATGATGGTGCGGCCGCGCAGGGTGGGCAGCTTCTTGACCTCGCGGCCGAGCAGCGCGGCGGCGAACCGGTCGGCGTCGTCGAGGATCGCCACCGCCTCGTCGCGGCTGAGATCGCCCGCCGACAGCAGATGCCTGGCAGTCACTTCGAGATCACCACCCCATCCCGGCCGTCGTGTTCGGCCAGCAGCACGTGCACGCTCTCGCTGCGCGAGGTCGGCACGTTCTTGCCCACGTAGTCGGCCCGCACCGGCAGCTCCCGGTGGCCGCGGTCGACGAGCACGGCCAGCTGCACCACCGCGGGCCGGCCGATGTCGCGCAGCGCGTCCAGGGCGGCCCGCACCGAGCGGCCGGAGTACAGCACGTCGTCGACGAGGATCACCAGCGCGCCGTCGATGCCACCCTCGGGGATCGTGGTGTCGGCCAGCGGCCGCGGCGGTTTGATGTTCAGATCGTCGCGATAGAGCGTGATGTCGAGCGCGCCGTGCGCCGGGCGCACACCGGAGAAGTCGTGGATCCGCTCGGCCAGCCGGTTCGCGAGGGTGACCCCGCGGGTCGGGATGCCCAGCAGCACCACCCGCCGGGCGTCAGGCGCGTCGAGGGCGGTCTTCTCGATGATCTGATGAGCGATCCGGGAGACGGTGCGACCGACGTCGGCCGCGGACATCAACTCCCGATCGGTGCCTGACCCCACGATGGACCGGACCTCCTTCTCCGCCTCACGGGACGGATCGTTAAAGGACGTCGAACTGCGGCGAGCCTATCACCCGCCGCGGCGACTCAGTACGCTGGCGCGGTGCGATCCGAGGCCAACCTGCAACCCGTTTCCGAGGCCATCGACGCTGGTCTGCTGGCCGGCGCGGTCACCCTGGTGTGGCGCGACGGACGTGTGGAGCAGGTCGGTGAACTTGGTCACCGTGACGTCGCCGCGGGGCTGCCGATGCGCCGCGACACCATCTTCCGCATCGCCTCGATGACCAAGCCGGTGACGGTCGCCGCGGCGATGACCTTCGTCGACGAGGGCCGGCTCGCGCTGACCGACCCGGTGGCGAAGTGGCTGCCGGAGTTGGCCGACATGCGGGTGCTCGACACCCCGGGCGGGCCGTTGGACCGGACCCATCCGGCGCGCCGCCCGATCACCGTCGACGACCTGATGACGCACCGCTCCGGGCTGGCCTACTTCTTCTCCGTGGGCGGCCCGCTGGCGCGGGCCTACCAGCGGATCTCGATCAAGCAGGACGCCGACCGCTGGCTGGCCGAGATCGCCGCGCTGCCGCTGGAGCACCAGCCCGGCGAGCGGATGACCTACAGCAACGCCACCGACGTGCTGGGCATCCTGCTGGAGCGGCTGGCCGGCCGGCCGCTGCACGAGATCCTCGCCGAGCGGATCCTGGGGCCGGTGGGCATGCCCGACACCGGGTTCTGCATCGACCCGCGCAACCGGGGCCGGGTGGCCACCATGTACCGGATCGGCCCGGACGGCACCCTCGACCACGACGTGGTGGGGCCGCCGCCGGTCACCCCGCCGCCGTTCTGCATGGGCGGGGCCGCACTGTTCTCCACCGCCGACGACTATCTGCGGTTCGCGCGGATGTTGTTGGCGGACGGGCAGATCGACGGGGTGCGGGTGCTCTCGGAACGGTCGGCGCGGCTGATGCGCACCGACCGGCTGACCGCCGAGCAGAAGCGCCACCCGTTCCTGGGCATGCCGTTCTGGGTGGGCCGCGGGTTCGGGCTGAACCTGTCGGTGGTGACCGACCCGGCCCGGTCCCGGCCGCTGTTCGGGCCGGGCGGGCTGGGCACCTTCGGCTGGCCGGGCGCCTACGGCACCTGGTGGCAGGCCGACCCGGAGGCGAACCTGGTGGTGCTGTACCTCACCCAGAACTTCCCGGACTTCTCCGCCGACGCGGCCGCCGCGGTGGCGGGCAACACCTCGCTGCTGCGACTGCAGTCGGTGCAGCCGAAGTTCGTCCGGCGCACCTACCAGGCGCTGGACCTCTAGTTCGAGCCCATGGCCGTCCCCACGGTGTTGATCAGCGGCGCCGGCATCGCCGGTCCGGCCGCGGCGTTCTGGTTTTCCCGCAACGGGTTTCGCGTCGTGGTGGTGGAGTCGGCGGCAGGCGTCCGGCCGGGCGGGCAGACGGTGGACCTGCGCGGCGCCGGCGTGCAGGTCATCGGCCGGATGGGCCTGTCCGAGCCGATGCGCCGGCGCGCCCTGTTCCAGCGCGGCATCGCCTGGGTGCGCGCCGACGGCCGCCGCCGCGCCGAGATGCCGGTGACCGCGTTCGACGGCAACGGACCGGTGTCCGAACTGGAGATCCTGCGCGACGATCTGGTCGACATGCTGTACGCGGCCACCCGCGACACCGTCGAGTACCGGTTCGGTACCCGCATCGCCGAACTGCACCCGGACGGCACCGGGGTGACCGTGGCGCTGTCGGACGGCACCGAGCTGCGCGCCGCGCTCGTCGTCGGCGCCGACGGGCTGCACTCGGCGGTGCGACGCATGGTGTTCGGCCCCGAGAAGCGCTTCCTGCGCCGACTCGGCGGTTACAGCGCATGGTTCACCGCGCCCGACCCGGTCGGCCTGGACGGCTGGTACCTGATGTACCAGGCGCCGGGCGGGCTGAACGCCTCACTGCGGCCGTCCCGGGAGCCGGGCTCGGCCAAGGCGGGCCTGGCGTTCCGGGCCGGGCCGATCGACGACGACCGGCACGACCGCGCTGCGCAGTGGGACCTGCTCGCCGAGCAGTTCGCCGGGGCGGGCTGGCACTGCGAGGAGCTGCTGCTGGCCGCCCGCGACGCCGAGGACTTCTACTTCGACGAGTTCTGCCAGGTGCACATGGACCGCTGGACCCGCGGCCGGGTGGCGCTGGTCGGCGACGCCGGGTACTGCGCCTCCCCGCTGTCCGGGACCGGCGCCGGCCTGGCGCTGGCGGGTGCCTACCTGCTGGCCGGCGAGGTCGGCCCGGCCGCCGGGTGCGACGCCGACCGGCTGGCCCGGGCGCTGGACGCCTACGACCGGCGCATGCGGCCGTACGTGGACCGCTGCCAGGACCTGCCGAACACCATCGACCGGTTCCTGCCGCTGACCGGCAAGCAGATCGAGTCCAACGCCTCGGCGATGAAGTGGATGCAGCGCCGGCCGTTCCGGCCGCTGGCCGCCCGGCTGTGGTTCCGCGCCGCCGAGTCGATCGAGCTGCCCGACTACCCGGACTGAGCGCCGCCGTCCCCCGGGCCCGCGGCGCCGGGGTCCGCGTCACCGGAACCCGCGCCGGCACCGCCGCCGCGGACGGCGCGGGCGGCCTTGCGGATCTGCGGGGTCACCAGCATGACCTGGCCGAGCACCCCGTTGACGAAGCCCGGCGACTCCTCGGTGGACAGCTGCTTGGCCAGCTCCACGGCCTCGTCGACGGCCACCGGCTCGGGCACGTCGTCGGCGTACAGCAGCTCCCACACCGCCACCCGCAGGATGGCACGGTCCACCGCGGGCAGCCGCTCCAGCGTCCAGCCGTGCAGGTGCGAGGCGATCAGGTCGTCGATGTGGGCCAGGTGCTCGGTGACGCCGTGCACCACGGTCACCGTGTAGGGGTTCAGCAGCGGCAGGTCGGGGTCCTTGTCCACCAACGCATTTCGCTCCGAGGCCACCTCGGCCGGGGTCACTGCCCGGGCTTCGGCCTCGAACAGCAGCTCGACGGCGCGCTTGCGGGCCTGGCGGCGTCCCCGGTCGGCACGCCGTTCAGCCATTCACGCGGCCCAGGTAGCTGCCGTCGCGGGTGTCGACCTTGATCTTGTCGCCGATGTTGATGAACAGCGGCACCTGCACCTCGGCCCCGGTCTCCACGGTGGCCGGCTTGGTGCCGGCGTTGGACCGGTCGCCCTGCAGGCCCGGCTCGGTGTGGGTGACCTCGAGCTCGACCGAGGTGGGCAGCTCGAGGTACAGCGGGGTGCCGTTGTGGAAGGCGATCTGCACCGGCATGCTCTCGAGCAGGAAGTCGGCGGCCTTGCCGACCAGCGACTCGGGCAGCGGGTGCTGCTCGAAGTCCTCGCTGTCCATGAACACGTAGTCCGAACCGTCGCGGTACAGATACGTCGCGTCGCGCCGGTCGACGGTGGCGGTCTCCACCTTCACCCCGGCGTTGAACGTCTTGTCGACGACCTTGCCCTGCACGACGTTCTTGAGCTTCGTGCGCACGAACGCCGGACCCTTCCCCGGCTTGACGTGCTGGAACTCGACGATTTGCCACAGCTGGCCGTCGATAACCAGCACCAGGCCATTCTTGAAGTCGGCGGTCGTTGCCACGGTCGTAATCTCCTACAGGATCGCCAGTTCCTTGGGGAACCGGGTGAGCAAGTCGCAGCTGGTCTCGCCTACGGCCAGCGTGTCCTCGATGCGGACGCCGCCCCGGCCGGGCAGGTAGACACCGGGCTCCACGGTGACCACGGAGCCAGCAAGCAGTGTACCGGCGGCCGACGCGTTGATTCCGGGCGCTTCGTGGATCTGCAGCCCCACCCCGTGGCCGAGCCCGTGCCCGAAATGGTCGGCATGGCCGGCGTCGGCGATCACCGAGCGGGCGGCGGCGTCGACGTCGCGCAGCGTCGCCCCGGCGGCCAGCGCCTCCCGGCCGGCCAGCTGCGCGGCGGCGACGAGCTCGTAGAGCTCGATCTGCCAGTCCGCGGCGGGGCCCAGGACGAAGGTGCGGGTCATGTCGGAGTGGTAGCCGGCCACCAGCGCCCCGAAGTCGATCTTGACGAAGTCGCCGGCGGCCAGCACCGCCCCGGTGGGCCGGTGGTGCGGGACGGCCGAATTGGCGCCGGTGGCCACGATGGTCTCGAACGACGGGCCGTCGGCGCCGTGGTCGAGCAGCAGCGCCTCCAGGTCACGGCGCACCTGCTGCTCGGTGCGGCCGGGCCGCAGCCCGCCGCGCTCGACGAGTTCGGCGAGCGCGGCGTCGGCGGCCTCGCAGGCCAGCCGCAGGATGGCGATCTCCCCGGCGTCCTTGACCTCGCGCAGCGCCTCGACCATGCCGGGGGCGCGGACGAGTTCGGCCTCCCCGGCGGCGTGCTGCAGGGCCAGGTGCGCCTCGACGGAGACGTGCTGGCTCTCGAACCCGAGCCGGCGCACCCCGGCGGCCGCGGCGCGGCCGGCCAGGTGGGTGGCACAGGCCCGTTCGATCACGATCTCGGCATCGGGCACCTGCTGGGCGGCCTGGGTGCGGTAGCGCCCGTCGGTGGCCAGCACCGGCACCTCGTCGTCGCAGCGGATGAGCAGGGCGGCATTCGAACCGGTGAATCCGGACAGGTACCGCACGTTGACCAGGTCGGTCACCAGCATGGCGTCCAGTTCGGCGGCGGCCATCCGTTCGCGGAGCCGCGCCCGGCGCTGGGATATCGTCACGGTCCCCGACGCTACTCGCTACGCTGGGGCGCCATGAGCAAGTGGTTGCTGCGCGGTCTGGTGTTCGCCGCCCTGATGGTCGTGGTGCGATTGCTGCAGGGCGCGATGATCAACGCCTGGGAGACCAAGGCGAGCCTGATCAGCGCGATCCTGGTCGCGGTGTACGCGGTGGTCGCCTTCGTCTGGGGCATCGCCGACGGCAGCGCCGACGCGCGGGCGAACCCCGACCCGGACCGGCGCGGCGACCTGGCCATGACCTGGCTGCTGGCCGGGCTGTTCGCCGGCGTCGTCAGCGGCGCGGTGGCCTGGTTCATCGGCCAGTTCTACCCGGCGGTCTACGTCGAGGCGCTGGTCAACGAGTTGACCACGTTCGCGGCGTTCACCGCGCTGCTGACCTTCCTGATGGCGCTCGCCGGGGTGGCGCTGGGCCGCTGGCTCGTCGACCGCAAGCAGCCCGACCTGCCGCGGCGCACCGACGAGGACGGCGCCGACACCGACGTGTTCGCCGCGGTGCAGGCCGACCCGGCCCGGTAGCCGGTCAGGCCGGCCGGTTCGCGAGCCAGCGCAGCGCCAGCAGGTAGCCCTGCACCCCGAGCCCGACGATCACCCCGGTGGCGATCGGGCTCAGGTAGGAGTGGTGCCGGAACTCCTCGCGCGCATGCACATTCGAGATGTGCACCTCGATCAGCGGGGCGGTCAGCTCGGCGCAGGCGTCGCGCAGCGCGATCGAGGTGTGGGTGAACGCGCCGGCGTTGAGGATCACCGGATCGCCGGCGTCGGCGGCCTCGTGGATCCAGCCGATCAGCTCGGCCTCGCTGTCGCTCTGCCGCACCACCACGTCCAGGCCGAGTTCGGCGGCCTCCGCCTCGATCATGGCGACCAGGTCGGCGTAGGTGGTGCGGCCGTAGACCTCCGGCTGGCGCTTGCCGAGCCGGCCCAGGTTCGGCCCGTTGAGCACCCGCACCCGCGTCATCGGGCCACCTCCGCGTAGGCGGCGGCCAGCAGGGACGGGTCCGGTCCCTCCAGCCGTCCGGGTTTGGCCAGTCCGTCGAGCACCACGAAGCGCAGCACCCCGGACCGGGTCTTCTTGTCGCCGGCCATGTACTCCACCAGCTGCGGCAGCGCGTCGGCGTCGTAGCTGGTCGGCAGGCCCAGCGCGGTGAGCACCGAGCGGTGCCGCGCGGCGGTGGCGTCGTCGAGCCGGCCGGCCAGCCGGCCCAGTTCGGCGGCGAACACCAGCCCCACCGACACCGCCGCGCCGTGCCGCCAGCGGTAGCGCTCGCGCCGCTCGATGGCGTGCCCGAGGGTATGGCCGTAGTTGAGGATCTCGCGCAGCTGCGACTCCTTCTCGTCGGCCGCGACCACCTCGGCCTTGACCGCCACGGCGCGCCGGACGAGTTCGGGCAGCACGTCGGCGGCCGGGTCCAGCGCGGCCTGCGGGTCGGCCTCGATCATGTCCAGGATGACCGGGTCGGCGATGAAACCGGCCTTGACCACCTCCGCCATGCCGGCGACGATCTCGTTGCGCGGCAGGGTCTTCAGCGTCTCCAGGTCGACCAGCACCCCGATCGGCTGGTGGAACGCGCCGACCAGGTTCTTGCCGGCCTCGGTGTTGATGCCGGTCTTGCCGCCGACCGCGGCGTCGACCATACCCAGCAGCGTGGTGGGGATGTGCACCACGTCGACGCCGCGCAGCCAGGTGGCGGCGGCGAACCCGGCGACGTCGGTGGCCGCTCCCCCGCCCAGACTGACGACGAGATCCTTGCGGCCCAGCCCGATCCGGCCGAGCACCTCCCAGATGTAGCCGACCACCGGCAGGTCCTTGCCCGCCTCGGCGTCCGGGATCTCGATGCGGTGCGCGTCGATCCCGTTGTCGGCCAGGTGTTTGCGAATCCGCTCGGCGGTCGCCGCGAGCACCGGCTGGTGCACCACCGCGACCCGGTGGCGGCCGGCGGCGAACCGGTCGAGTTCGCCGAGCACCCCGGAACCGATCAGCACCGGGTAGGGCGGGTCGACGTGGACGTCGACGGTCACCGTGTCAGTCATCTTGTGTCCCTTTGGTTTCGGGCTGCGTGGTCGACTTCGCCGCGGCACCGGCGGGTGCCGGGCGGCGCCGCCGGCGGGGCTGCGCCGGCGTGGGGTTCTGCAGGCGTTCGACGATCTGGCGCACCACCGCGCCGGGGTTGCGCCGGTTGGTGTTGATCCGGATGGTGGCCACCCGCCGGTACAGCGGGGCGCGCTGGGCGGCGAGCTGCTTGTAGCGCTCGGCGCGGTCCGGTCCGGCCAGCAGCGGACGGGCGTTGCTGCCGCCGGTGCGCCGGATGCCCTCGGCCGCGCTGATCTCCAGGTAGACCACGGTGTGGCCGGCCAGCGCCTGGCGCACCCCGGGAGTGGTGACCGCCCCGCCGCCGAGCGAGAGCACCCCGTCGTGGGTGTTCAGCGCGTCGCGGACGACCTCCTCCTCGATGCGGCGGAATCCCGGTTCGCCGTCGGCGGCGAAGATCTCCGGGATGGTGCGCCCGGTCCGCTCCTCGATGGCGGCGTCGGTGTCCAAAAACGGCACCCCGAGCGCCTTGGCGAGCCGCCGGCCGATGGTGGACTTCCCCGATCCCGGCAGCCCCACCAGCACCGCTTTCGGGGCCATCAGCCCGAGGCCTGCGCAACCCGTGCCGGGACGCGCTCGGCGACCGCACGCAGGTAGGCGTCGAGGTTGGTGCGGGTCTCGGTCAGCGAGTCGCCGCCGAACTTCTGCAGCGCGGCCCGGGCCAGCACCAGCGCCACCATCGCCTCCAGCACCACGCCGGCGGCCGGCACCGCGCACACGTCGGAGCGTTGGTGGATCGCCGCGGCCTGCTCGCCGGTGGCCATGTCGATGGTCGACAGCGCCCGCGGCACCGTGGAGATCGGTTTCATCGCGGCACGCACCCGCAGCGGCTGGCCGTTGGTCATGCCGCCCTCCAGCCCGCCGGCCCGGTTGGTGGTGCGGGTGACCCCGCCGGGGCCCGGGAAGATCTCGTCGTGGGCCGCGCTGCCGCGCCGGCGCGCGGTCTCGAAGCCGTCGCCGATCTCCACGCCCTTGATCGCCTGCACGCCCATCACCGCCGCGGCGAGCTGGGCGTCGAGCCGGTCCTCACCGCTGGTGAACGAGCCGAGGCCGATCGGCAGCCCGTGCGCGACGACCTCGATCACCCCGCCCAGGGTGTCGCCGTCTCGCTTGGCGGCCTCGATCTCGGCGATCATCGACGCCTCGGCGTCCTTGTCGAAGGCACGCACCGGGCTGGCGTCGACGGCGGCCAGGTCGGCGGCGGTGGGCGGCGGCCCGACATAGGGCTCGGAGGCGCCGATGGAGATGACGTGCGAGACGATCTGTACACCGAGCGCCTGTTCGAGGAAGTTGCGGGCCACCGTCGCGGCGGCCACCCGGGCGGCGGTCTCGCGGGCGCTGGCGCGCTCGAGCACCGGACGGGCGTCGTCGAAGCCGTACTTGAGCATCCCGGCGTAGTCGGCGTGGCCGGGCCGGGGCCGGGTCAGCGGCGCGTTGCGGGCGCTGCCGGCCAGGTCGGCCGGGTCGACCGGGTCGGGCGACATCACGGTCTCCCACTTGGGCCACTCGGTGTTGCCGATCTCGATGGCGACCGGCCCGCCGAGGGTCAGCCCGTGGCGCACCCCGCCCAGGACGGTGACCTGGTCCTGTTCGAACTTCATCCGGGCGCCGCGGCCGTAGCCGAGCCGCCGGCGCCGCAGTTGCTCCGCGATGTCCTCGGAGGTGACCCGCACGCCGGCGACCATGCCCTCGAGCACCGCCACCAACGCACGCCCGTGGGATTCACCCGCCGTAATCCATCGCAACACGCGTCCCATCTTCCCATGGCCGCAGGTTGTCGTACCCACGACCTATCGTCGAACACATGTTCGACATGTTGTCGCCGGAGGGGCTGACCGGGGTGCTGCCCGACGTCGGGCGGTACGGCGAGCTCGACGAGGCGGCACTCGTCGAGGTGCTGGCCGGGCTGGTGCGGATGGAGAACGCCGTGTGCGCCCGCAAGCTGGCCGCGGCCGCCGAGCTGTTCGTCCGCCGCACCGGGTGCGTGACGGCGGAGGACCGGGCGGACTGGTGGCTCGACCCGACGCGCGCGGTGGCCGCCGAACTGTCGGCGGCACTGCGGGTGGGTGCCGGCCGGGCGCTGGCGCAGGCCCACCGCGGCGTGGTGCTGCGGGACCGGTTCCCCAAGCTCGGCATGCTGTTCGAGCTGGGCCTGGTGAGCGAGGCGACGGTGCGCACGATCGTCGCCCGCACCGACCTGATCACCGACCCGGCCGCGCTGGCGGCCGTGGACGGCGAGCTGGCCGCCCGGGCACCGCAGTGGGCGCGGCTGTCCGAACAGAAGACGGCAGCTGCGGTGGACGCGATCGTGTTGCGCCACGATCCGGGTGGGCTGCGCCGATCCGAGCGGAAGGCCCGCGGCGCGGACGTGGACTTCGGCAGCCGGACCGATCCGCCGGGATTCACCAGCATCTGGGCGCTGTTGGCGTCCACCGACGCCGCGGCCGGCGAGCAGCGGCTCGACGCGCTGGCCCGGGCCGTGTGCCCGGACGACCCGCGCAGCATCGGCGAGCGGCGCCGCGACGCGCTCGCCGCACTGCTGGCCGGCCGGCGGCCGGGCTGCCGCTGCGGCCGGCCCGACTGCCCCGCCCCGGCCGCCGACCCGCCCGACGTGGTGGTGCACGTGGTGGCCGACGCCGGCGCCGTCACCGGCGGACCCGACGACACCGTGGCCGGGGCCGCGCCGTACGGCTACGTGTTCGGCCGCGGGGTGCTGCCCGCGCCGCTGTTGCGCGCGGTGCTCGAGCGCGCCCGGATTCTCCGGGTACGCCATCCCGGACCGGCACCGACGCCCGAGCCCGGGTACCGGCCGTCGGCGGCGCTGGCCGAGTTCGTCCGCTGCCGGGACCTGACCTGCCGGTTCCCGAACTGCGACCGGCCGGCGACGGCATGCGACCTCGACCACACCGTGCCGTACCCCCTCGGCCCGACCCACCCGTCGAACCTCAAATGCCTGTGCCGCGAACATCATCTGCTCAAGACGTTCTGGGGCGGGCCGGACGGCTGGCGCGACGAGCAGCACCCGGACGGCACCGTGGTGTGGACGGCCCCGACCGGGCACCGCTACGTCACCCGGCCGGGCAGTGCGCTGCACTTCCCCGCGCTGTGCGAGCCGACCGGACCGTTGCACCTGCCCGCCCCGCCGCCGCGCGCCGGGCGCGGGGTGATGATGCCGCGGCGCGGGCGCAGCCGCGCCGAGCAGCTGGCCCGCCGGATCGCGGCCGAACGGCGCGAAAACGCCGGTCTGGTCGACGAACTCAGCCGGCCGCCGCCGTTCTGAGGGCGCTGCGCAGCAGCGCGGTGACCTGGCCGGGCTGGTCGACGAGCATGAGATGGCCGGCGTCGGTGACCTCGGCGTAGGTCGCGTGCGGCACGGCCTCGAGGATGAGGTCGGCGGCCCGGCGCGGGCACAGCGCGTCGTGGTCGGCGCCGATGAGCCGCACCGGGGTGCCCGGGCCGATCCGGGCCAGTGCCGGGGTCAGCGGCTCGTCGGCCATCCGGGCCATCGCGGTGGCGGCGTTGACGAACCCGGCCCCGTCGCCGATCGCGGCGAGCCGGGCCGCGGCCACCGCGGCGGCGTCCGAATCGGGGCGGTGCAGCGCCGCGGCGGTGTCCTCGACCATCGCCTGCCGGTTGGCCTCGCGGTCGCCTTCGGCGAACAGCGCCGCCCGCTGCTCGTAGAACGCCTTGGCGGCCCGGCCCACCACGCTGGAGGTGCCCAGCCCGACCACCGCGGTCACCAGGTCGGGCCGTTCGGCCGCGGCGGCGAGCACCACCGTGCCGCCCAGCGAGAACCCCACACAGATCGCCGGGCCGGTGACGGCGGCGAGGAAGCCGAGCAGGTCGTCGCGCAGTTGGGCCAGGGTGCCGTCGGCGCGACCGAGCGGGGTGTCGCCGTGCCCGCGCAGGTCGTAGGCGTAGCCGGTGACCCCGTCCAGCGCGTCCAGTACCGGCCGCCAGCTGTGCCGGTCCTGGCCCAGGCCGTGGACGAACACCACCGGCGCGCCGGCCCCGGTGCGGGTGTAGGCGACCTCCAGGTCGGCGACGGTCACGGTGGCGGAGACGGGGTCGGTGCTCATCACCCGATTCTCCCGCACGCCGTTCCCACACGAACGCGCGGCGATGCAGCAGGATAGCGCACGTGAGGATGCGTCACCGACTGCCGGCGTTGGCCGCGATCCTGTTCGCCCTGTTGACCTTCGGGCCGGTCGGCGCCGGGTCCGCCCAGCCGGACGGCGACCCGTCCACCGACCCGCGCACCGAACCGGTCCGGGTGGTGGTGCACACCCTGGAGCCGTTCGTCCTGCGCACCAACGGCACCCAGCTCACCGGGTTCAGCATCGACCTGTGGGAGGAGGTCGCCCGGCGACTGGGCTGGGAGACCGAGTACGTGATGACCGACAACGTGCGCGGCCAGCTCGACGCGGTCCGCACCGGCGCGGCCGACGTCGCGGTGGGCGCCATCTCGATCACCGCCGACCGGCAGATGAGCTTCGACTTCTCGCACCCCACGCTGGAGGCCGGGCTGCAGATCATCGTTCCCGCCCACGACCCGAGCCCGACCACCCCGGCCTTCAACGGCTTCTTCGGCCTGCTGTTCTCCCGCCCCATGCTGATCTGGCTCGGCGTGGCCATGGCGATGAGTGTGCTGCCCGCGCACATCTTCTGGCTCGTCGAGCGGCGCGGCGAGCAGCCCCGGGTGGCACGTACCTACCTGCCCGGCATCCTGCAGTCCTTCGAGTGGGGCATCAGCGCACTCATCGGCCGGCAGAGCCTCTTCGCCTCCAAACCGCTCACCCGGACGATCGCGGTGATCTGGAGTTTCGCCGGCATCGTGTTCGTCTCGTTCTACACCGCGAGCCTGAGCGCCACCCTGACCGTCACCAAGCTCGACGCCCAGATCAACGGTCCGGCCGACCTCTACGGCAAGAAGGTGGCCACCGTCGCCGGCACCACCGCGGCCATGTATCTCGACGGCATGGGCATCGGCACGACCAAGACCGACACCATCGAGCAGTCCTACGATCTGCTGCGCAACGACGGCTACGACGCCGTGGTCTACGACGCGCCGGTGCTGCGCTACTACGTCGCCCACCGCGGTCAGGGCGTGGCGGTCACCGCCGGCCCGATGTTCCGCGACGAGCACCAGGGCTTCGCGCTCGCGCTCAACTCGCCGCTGCGCAAGCCGGTCAACCAGGTGCTGTACCGGATGCGCGAGGACGGCACCTACCAGCTCATCAAGCAGAAGTGGTTCGGTGACGACCTCGCGACCGCCGGCAAAACCCGGTGAAAGACAGCGGATCCTGCCGCAGCAACTGCGGCAGGATCCGCCGGGGTTTCGTCCGGTTCGGGTGCACCGGAACGGTCGGGGTGTGCCGACCGATCAGGGAATGAACCCGAAACCCGGGAAGCCCCAGAAGTACTCACCCGGGTAGACCGGCGGGGTCGAGACGATCTGCGCGTTGCCCTCGGTCGCGCACTCGGTGGTCTGACCACCGGTCACGGAACTGCCGCCGACGGTCTCACACTGCGGCAGCAGCGACGGTTCGGCGGCGGCGGTCGGCGCGAACGCCAGCCCGGCTGCCATTCCCAGCCCGGCCGCGCCCGCGACGAGAAGCTTGCGAATCTGCGACATGGTCGATGTTTTCCTTTCGTCGACAAGGCGAATCCTACACAGTGGCAAACCCGCACGCCGCGTTTCCTCGCCCGACAAATTCCCGCACGTTAAGGTTGACAGCGGAATCCGGATGCAACGACTGAGGAGCCACATGAAGACTTTCGCTCGTTCGCTCGGCCGCGGTGCCGCCGTCGCCGTCGCGGCCGGGGCCGCGCTGTTCGGCGGTGCGGCGACCGCCGGTGCCGAACCGCCGAACTGCACGACCGCCGACGTGACCGCGGTGATGACCGGGGTTTCGGCGCACATGTCCGCCTACCTGTGGACCCACCCGGACGTCAACGCGTTCTTCACCAGCCTGCAGGGCCAGAACAAGAAGGACGTGGCCGCCAAGACCAAGGCCTACCTCGCCGAGAACCCGCAGGTCAAGGCCGAACTGGATGTCATCCGCCAGCCCGCGGTCGATCTGCGCAACCGCTGCGGCATCCCGGTCGAGGCGGAGATCTCCGGCGTGCTCTGACGCCCGGGCCTGCTGGACCGATTCGCGGCCGAGCCGGATTCCGGCTCGGCCGCGCGCATTTCACAGCAGGACGGGCACCAGCACCAGCGCGGTGGCCGCACACATCGCCGGCCCGTGCGGCACGGTCGGCCCGGCGCGCCGCACCAGCGCGACGACCGCCCAGCCGGCGGTGAACAGCGGCGCGGCCAGCGCCGCGAACAACCAGGCGTGCGGCCCGCAGATCCCGGCCAGCGCCCCGGTGCCCACCGCGAGCTTCACGTCGCCGCCGCCGAGCGCGCCCGGGCGGGCCAGCGACACCAGCAGATAGAGCAGCCCCAGCCCGGCGCCGCCGAGCAGGGCGGCCGGCCCGTGTCCGGTCAGCGCCGCCCCGGCCAACACCGCCGCCGCACCCGGCAGCGTCAGCGCGTCGGGCAGCCGGCGCCGGCGGATGTCCCAGACGGTCAGCGCGGCGAACCAGGCCAGCACCGCCGCCAGCAGTACGACCCCCACATCCCGAACCTAGGGTGCGCGCAGCGCGGCCCGCATCGCCTCTTTCGGGGCGGGCAGGCCGGTGAACAGCTCCACCTGGGTGAACGCCTGGTGCAACAGCATCTCCAGCCCGTCGATCACCCGGCCCCCGGCGGCCCGTACGGCACCGGCCAGCGGGGTGGGCCACGGGTCGTAGATCACGTCCAGCAGCACCGGGGCGGCCGCCAGCGCCGGGGCGTAGCCCGCGGCGGCGTCGGCGGGGATGGTGCTCACCACGGCCTGCACCCCGGCGACCGCTTCGGCCAGGCCACCGCCGGTCAGGTCGCACCACCGGGCGGTCGCGCCCAGCCCGGTGGCCAACTCGACCAGCGGCGCGGCCTTGTCCGGGTTGCGGGCGGCGACGACGATCTCCTCGACACCGAGCTCGACGAGTCCCACCACCGCGGCCGGTGCGGTGCCGCCGGCGCCGACCACCATGGCGGCGCGGCCGGCCGCGCCCGGCACGCCGCCGAGCGCGCCCTTGACCCCGTCGATGTCGGTGTTGTCGGCCAGCCAGCCGCCGTCGCGGCGCACCAGGGTGTTGGCCGAGCCGACCCGCTCGGCCCGGTCGGTGCGCTCGTCGGCGAACGCCAGCGCGGCGAACTTGCCGGGCATGGTCACCGAGAACCCGACCCACTCCGGGCCGGCCGAGCCGACCACGCCGGGCAGCTGCTCGGCGGTGCACTCGATGCGCTCGTAGCTCCAGCCGGTCAGGCCCAGCGCCCGGTAGGCCGCCAGATGCAGTTGCGGGGAACGGGAATGGCGGATCGGCGAGCCGAGCACCGCCGCTCTACGCGCGGTCATCGGGCGCTGTCGAGCACACCGTTGTCCAGCGCCACCTCGATGTTGGCCAGATGCTGGTCGTAGTCGCGGGTGAACAACGTGGTGCCCTGCATGTCGATGGTCACGAAGTACAGCCAGTCGCCGGGGGCGGGGTGTTCGGCCGCCGCCAGCGCCGGATCACTCGGAGAGCATATCGGGGTGGCCGGGAGCCCTTGGCGCACATAGGTGTTCCACGGGGTGGGCCGGGCCCGGTCCTCGTCGGTGGTGGCCACCTCCTGGCGGTCCAGCGGGTAGTTGACCGTGGAGTCGAACTCCAGCTTCTGGTCCACCGCGAGCCGGTTGTAGATCACCCGGGCCACCTTGCCGAAATCGTCCGGCTGCGACTCGCGCTGCACCAGCGAGGCCACCGTCAGCACCTGGTACGGGTCCATCCCGACGGCCCGGCCGGCGTCGAGCAGCCCGGCTTGGGCGTAGCGCTGCGCGCTGTCCGCGATGAGCGTGGCCAGGATCTGGCGGGCGTCGGCCGATGGGTCGATGTTCCACGCGCCCGGGGCGATCAGCCCCTCGATGCGGCGGTGGTCGTCGCCCATGGCGTGCACCGCCGGAGCGGCCCAGTCCGGCACCCGCAGCGCCTCGATCGGGCTGTTGGCCGCGGCGTCGCGCAGCTGCTCGACGGTCACACAGTGCCGGTCGCCGTCCAGGCTCACACAGCTGGCCCGGGCGATCAGGCTGAGGATGCCCGAGGTGACGGCGTTGGTCTTGACGTCGGTGGTGTCGTCGAGCTGGCGGCCCTCCGGGATCACCAGCCGGCCCACCCGGTTCTGCGGGTCGGCCAGCCGGGCGACCGCGTCGGCGGCCGGGATCTCGGTGCGCACCTTGTAGAAGCCGGGCTGGATCGACGAGATCGCCTCGTTGCCGGCGGCGGCGGCGACGAAGGCCTTCACGGTGGCCACCACGTTGGCCCGGCGCAGCGTCTCGCCGATGGCGGTGGTGGTGTCGCCGTCGCGGACCTCGATCACCACGTCGGCCACCCCGTCGCCGGCGTAGTCGTCGGTGCCGCCGAACATGCCGTGCCACAACCGCGACCCGAGGAACACCACGCCGATCACCACCACGATGAGCGCGGCCACGCTGACCCCGGTGGCGATCCGGCGGCGCCGCCGGGCCCGCTGCTCGCGCAGCCGCTCCCGCCGCGAGCGCACCCGCCGCGGCGGGCCCACCGGCACCGGCTGCGCCCGATCGTGTTGCCAATCCTCAGTCATCGCAACCTCTCTCGGTCGCCGCCGACACCGCCCGTCGTTGGTCCAGCCAGCCCTGCAGGATGCCCACCGCCGCGGCCTGGTCGATCACCCGGCGCTGCCCCTTGGCGCGCACCCCGGCCTCCCGCAGCGAGCGCTGCGCCACCACCGTGGTGAGCCGTTCGTCGGCCAGCCGCACCGGCACCGGGGCGATGCGCCGGGCCAGCCGGTCGGCGACGTTCACGGCATCGCGGGCCGAGTCGCCGGCCCGGTCGCGCAGCGTGCGCGGCAGGCCCACGATCACCTCCACCGCGCCGTGTTCGGCGACGAGCTCGGCCAGCCGGGCGATGTGCCCGCCGGCCCGGTCCCGGCGCACCGTCTCCAGCGGGGTGGCCAGGATGCCGTCCGGGTCGCTGACGGCCACCCCGATCCGCACCGTGCCGACATCGACGCCGAGGCGCCGTCCACGGCCCGGGTCGGGCGGATCGAGGGTCTCGCCTGGCCGATCCGGGAGCCGGTCGTCGGGGCCGGGCACCGGGCTAGCTCCGCTCGAGTTCCGCGCGCACCGCCGCCAGCGCGGCATCGATCCCGGCCGCGCCCCGCCCGGAGCCCTGCGCCATGTCGGGTTTGCCGCCGCCCCGCCCGCCCAGGGCCGCGCCCAGCGTGCGCACCAGGTCGTTGGCGCTCAGGCCGCGCTCCTGGGCGGCCTGGTTGACCGCCACCACGAACGGCACGCTGTCGTCGTCGCCGACGGCCAGCAGCACCACCACGGCGGGATCCGAGCCGACCCGGTTGCGCACGTCGGCGGCCAGGCCGCGCAGGTCGCCGGCGGAGATCCCGGCCTCCACGCGCTGGGCGACGAGCTTGACCTCGCCGACCCGCTCCGCCCCGGCGACCGCCTCGGCGGCCGCGGCGCGGGCCTTCTCCAGTCGCATCCGCTCGATCTCCTTCTCGGCGGCGCGCAACCGGTCGACCAGGTTGGCCACCCGCTCGGGCACCTGGTCCGACGGCACCTTCAGCGACGACGCGACCGCGGCCATCAGCGCGCGCTCCTTGGCCAGGTGCCGGAACGAGTCCAGGCCGACGTAGGCCTCCACCCGGCGCACCCCGGAGCCCACCGAGGACTCGCCGAGGATGGTGACCGGGCCGATCTGGGCGGAGTGCTGAACGTGCGTGCCGCCGCACAGCTCCAGCGAGAACGGCCCGCCGATCTCCACGACGCGCACCTTCTCGGGGTACTTCTCGCCGAACATCGCCATGGCGCCCATGGCCTTGGCCTTCTCGAGGTCCTCGATGAAGGTGTGCACCTCGTAGTCGGCCACCACCGCCTCGTTGGTGACCTCCTCGATCCGGGTGCGCTGCTCGTCGCTGAGCGGGCCCTGCCAGTTGAAGTCGAAGCGCAGGTAGCCGGGCCGGTTCAGCGAGCCGGCCTGCACCGCGTTTGGACCGAGCACCTGCCGCAGCGCGGCGTGCACCAGGTGGGTGCCGGAGTGGCCCTGGGTCGCGCCCTTGCGCCAGGCCGGATCCACCGCGGCCACCACGGTGTCGCCCTCGACGAACTCGCCGGACTCGATGTTGACCCGGTGCACCCACAGCGTGCGGGCGATCTTCTGCACGTCGGTGACCGCGGCCCGGGCGGTGCTCGAGGCCCCGGTGCCGGTGATGGTGCCCTCGTCGGCGATCTGGCCGCCGGACTCGGCGTACAGCGGGGTGCGGTCCAGCACCAATTCGACCCGGTCGACCGGCGGCTCGTCGCCGCTGCGCTGCCGGTGCGACACCACCGGCACCCGCCGGCCGTTCACGAAGATGCCCAGAATCGTTGCCTCACTGGACAGTTCGTCGAATCCGGTGAACTCGGTGGGGCCGGCGTCGATGAGCTCGCGGTACTCCGACAGGTCGGCGTGCGCCTGCTTGCGGGCGGCGGCGTCGGCCTTGGCCCGGGCCCGCTGCTCGGCCATCAGGCCGCGGAAGCCCTCCTCGTCCACCGACAGCCCGGCCTCGGCGGCCATCTCCAGGGTGAGCTCGAGCGGGAAGCCGTAGGTGTCGTGCAGGGTGAACGCGTCCTTGCCGCTCAGCACCGTGGAGCCGGACGCCTTGGTGGTGCGGGCGGCCTCCTCGAACAGCCGCGACCCCGACGCCAGGGTGCGGTTGAACGCGGTCTCCTCGGCCACCGCGATGCGGTGGATGCGGTCGAAGTCGCTGACCAACTCCGGGTAGCTCGGGCCCATGGCGTCGCGCACGGTGGCCATCAGGTCGCCGACGATCGGGCTGTTGATGTCCAGCAGCCGGGCCGAGCGGATGATCCGGCGCAGCAGCCGGCGCAGCACGTAGCCGCGGCCGTCGTTGCCGGGGGTGACCCCGTCGCCGATCAGGATCGCCGCGGTGCGGGAGTGGTCGGCGATGATCCGGTAGCGCACGTCGTCGTCGTGGTTGCCCTGGCCGTAGCCGCGCGGCGCGAGCGCGGCGACGGTGTCGATCACCGGGCGCACCAGGTCGGTCTCGTAGACGTTGTCGACGCCCTGCAGGATGCAGGCCACCCGCTCCACGCCCATGCCGGTGTCGATGTTCTTGCGCGGCAGCGGGCCGAGGATCTCGTAGCCCTCCTTGGCCGGCCCGGCGCCGCGCTCGTTCTGCATGAACACCAGGTTCCAGATCTCGATGTAGCGGTCCTCGTTGGCGACCGGACCGCCGTCGACCCCGTAGTCGGGGCCACGGTCGAAGTAGATCTCCGAACACGGCCCGCACGGCCCCGGGATGCCCATCGACCAGTAGTTGTCGGCCATGCCGCGGCGCTGGATGCGCTCGGCCGGCACACCGGCCACCTCCTGCCACAGCTCGGCGGCCTCGTCGTCGTCGAGATAGACCGTCACCCACAGCCGCTGCGGGTCGAACCCGTAGCCGCCGGCGTCGACCGACTTGGTCAACAGGTCCCAGGCGTACCCGATGGCCTCGCGCTTGAAGTAGTCGCCGAAGCTGAAGTTGCCGGCCATCTGGAAGAAGGTGTTGTGCCGGGTGGTCTTGCCGACCTCGTCGATGTCCGGCGTGCGGATGCACTTCTGCACGCTGGTGGCCCGGGTGAACGGCGGGGTGCGCTGGCCCAGGAAGTAGGGCACGAACTGCACCATGCCGGCGTTGACGAACAACAAATTGGGGTCGTCGAGAATCACCGAGGCGCTGGGCACCTCGGTGTGGCCCGCCTTCACGAAGTGATCGAGGAAGCGCTTCCTGATCTCGTGTGTCTGCACGTCCCTACTGTCCTGTTCTGGCCGTTCCGGCAATGTTCGACCGCACTACACTACCGGCCCGACCTGTCGCCCCGTCCCCCGAGGAAGCCCTAACCCGCCAGGAAACTCAATCGCACCGTCCGCCGCGGGTTGTCGCGGTTGAGGTCCACCAGCACCACACTCTGCCAGGTGCCCAGCAGCGGGCGCCCGCCCTGCACCGGCACCGTCACCGACGGCGACACCAGGGCGGGCAGCACGTGGTCGGCGCCGTGGCCGGGCGAGCCGTGCCGGTGCCGGTAGCGGTCGTCGCGCGGCAGCAACCGCTCCAGGGTGTCGACGAGGTCATGGTCCGACCCCGCGCCGGTCTCGATGATCGCCACCCCGGCGGTGGCGTGCGGCACGAACACGTTGCACAACCCGTCGGCGCGCGACGCGCAGAACGCCCGCACCTCGTCGGTCAGGTCGACGATGCGCCGCCGGGCGGTGTCGACCTCGAGCACCTGCGATTCCACGCCCTCAACGGTAGCGATCAACGCCCGCGCGGAGGAGGCTGGAACGTGGTACCGGCGGCGCCGGTGGGGCGCCGCCCCGACCGAGGGGGTGGGCGATGTTCGCACGCTCGACCACAATCCAGGCGCATCCGTCCCGCATCGACGCGGGCGTCGCGCACATCCGGTCCGAGGCGATCCCCCGGTTGCAGGCGATGCCCGGTTTCGTCGGGCTGTCGCTGCTGGTGGACCGCGACACCGGGCAGTGCATCGCCACCAGCGCCTGGGACGGCGCCGAGGCACTGGCGGCGGGCGCGGACGCGGTCGGCCCGATCCGCGAGGACGCCGTCGCGGCCTTCGGCGGCACCTGCATCGCGATCGAGGACTGGGAGGTCGCGGTTCTGCACCGCGACCACCCCGGCGGCGCCGGGGCCTGCGTGCGGGCCACCTGGATCAAGGTGGTCCCGGACCGGATCCGGCACGCGCTGGACTTCTACCGCACCGAGGTGCTGCCCGCGCTGGAGCGGTTGGACGGGTTCTGCAGCGCGAGTCTGCTGATCGACCGCGGCGCGCGACGGGCGGTGTCGTCCACGACATTCGACGGCTTCGCCGCGCTGGACCGCAACCGCGACGCGGCCACCGCACTGCGCACCGCCCGGCTGCGCGAGCTCGGCGCCGAGGCGGTCGACGTCGCCGAGTTCGAGCTGGCGGTCGCCGGACTCGGGGTGCCCGAGCTGGTCTGATCGAGATCGGTTTGCGCCGTTGCGGCGACGGGTATCTGCACTGCACCGGCTACCCAGGAGGAACACATGACCGTCACCGCCATCATCAGCGCAATCATCATCGGCGCCGTCATCGGCGCCCTGGCCCGGTTGGTGCTACCGGGCAAGCAGAACATCGGCGTGATCGTCACGGTGCTGGTCGGCATCGTGTCGGCACTGATCGGGACCGCGATCGCCCGTGCCATCGGCATCCCCACCGCCACCAGCGGGGTGGACTGGCTGGAGTTGCTGGTGCAGCTCGTGGTCGCGGTGATCGGGGTGGCGATCGCTGCCGCGATCATGGGCCGGCGTCGGCCCGGGGCGATCGGGCACTAGCCGGACCCCGAAACCCGGGCGCACGGGTCAGCGCCTGCGGCGGATGATCGCCCGCAGGCGCTGCACCCGTTCGACCAGGTCGCGTTCCCGCCCGCGCCCGGTCGGCTGGTAGTAGTCCACGCCGACCAGGGTGTCGGGCGGGTACTGCTGTGCCACCACCCCGTCCGGGTGGTCGTGGGAGTACTTGTAGCCCTGGGCGTGACCGAGCCGCGCCGCCCCGGAGTAGTGACCGTCGCGCAGGTGCGCCGGCACCGGGCCGGCCTTGCCGGCCTTGACGTCGGCGATCGCGGCGAACAGCGCGGTGGTGACCGCGTTGGACTTCGGCGCGGTGGCCAGGTGCACGGTGGCGTGGGCGAGGGTGAGTTGCGCCTCGGGCATGCCGATCAGCTGCACGGTCTGCGCCGCGGCCACCGCGGTCTGCAGCGCCGACGGGTCGGCCATCCCGATGTCCTCGCTGGCCAGGATCATCAGCCGGCGCGCGATGAACCGCGGGTCCTCCCCCGCCACCAGCATCCGGGCCAGGTAGTGCAGTGCGGCGTCGACGTCGGAGCCGCGCACGCTCTTGATGAAGGCGCTGATCACGTCGTAGTGCTGGTCGCCGTCGCGGTCGTAGCGCACCGCGGCCTGGTCCAACGACTGCTCGACGGTCTCGACGGTGACCCGGTCGGTCTCCTCGGCGGCCACCTCCAACGCGGTCAGCGCCCGGCGGGCGTCGCCGGCCGACAGCTGCACGATGAGCTCGACCGCGTCGTCGTCGACCTCGACCCGCCCGCCCAGACCGCGCGGGTCGGTGATGGCGCGGCGCAGCACGGTGCGCACCGCGTCCGGGCCGAGCGGCTGCAGCTGCAGGATCAGCGAGCGGCTCAGCAGCGGCGCGACCACCGAGAACGACGGGTTCTCGGTGGTGGCCGCGACGAGCAGCACCACCCGGTTCTCCACCGCGGCCAGCAGCGCGTCCTGCTGGGCCTTGTTGAAGCGGTGCACCTCGTCGATGAACAGCACGGTCTGCCGGCCCTGCACGGCGGCCCGCCGCGCCGCGTCGATGACCTCGCGCACCTCCTTGACCCCGGCCGACAGCGCCGAGAGCATCTCGAACCGCCGCCCGGTGGCCTGCGAGATCAGCGAGGCCAGGGTGGTCTTGCCGGTGCCGGGCGGGCCGTAGAGGATGACCGACGCCGCCCCGGTGCCCTGCACCAGCCGGCGCAGCGGCGAGTTCGGCTTCAGCAGGTGGTCCTGGCCGACCACCTCGTCGAGGCTGGCCGGCCGCATGCGAACGGCCAGCGGCACGTTCGGGCCGGTGTCGTACAGACCGCCGGCGGGCGCCGGTTCGGGTGCGCCGCCGGGCAGGTCGAAGAGGCTGTCGGACACGGTTCCAGGCTTACCACTCCAACGGCGACCGCTAGTCGGTGGCCGTGACGAAGTCGATGAGTTCCTCGACCCGGCCGATCAGCGCCGGTTCCAGGTCGGTCCAGTCCCGCACCCGGCCGCGGATGCGCTGCCAGGCCGCGGCGATGTCGGCCTGGTCGGCGTGCGGCCAGCCCAGCGCCCGGCAGACACCGGTCTTCCAGTCGGTGCCGCGCGGGATCTCCGGCCAGGCCGCCAGCCCCAGCCGGGCCGGTTTGACCGCCTGCCAGATGTCGATGAACGGGTGCCCGACGACCAGGGTGTGCTCGCCGCCGGGGCCGCGACGCACCTGCTCGGCGATGCGCGACTCCTTGGAGCCGGCGACGAGGTGGTCGACGAGCACGCCGAGCCGCCGCCCGGGACCGGGCCGGAACTCGGCCACGATGTCGGCCAGATCGTCGATGCCGCCGAGGTGTTCGACCACCACGCCCTCGATGCGCAGGTCGTCGCCCCAGACCTGTTCGACGAGTTCGGCGTCGTGACGGCCCTCGACGTAGATGCGGCTGGCCCGCGCCACCCGGGCCCGCTGCCCGGGCACGGCGATCGAGCCGGACCTGGTGCGGGTGGGCCGCTGCGGGGCGGGCTTGCGGGGTTTGGTGAGGATGACCGGCTTGCCGTCGATGAGGTAGCCGGGCCCGATCGGGAACGACTTCACCCGGCCGTGCCGGTCCTCCAGCTGCATCCGGTCGAACTCGACGTGCACCACCGCACCGACGAATCCGGTCTCGACGTCCTCGACGACCAGCCCGAGCTCGACGGGGTGCTCGACCGAGCGGGGCCGGCGGTGCGGGTTGTCGGCCAGGACATCTCTGCCATAGCGATCAGCCACCGGCCGATCCTATGACCCGGCCCCGACGGCGCCCGCTTCGACGACCGTGTGCACCCAGCGCATCTTGTCCAGCACCGGCGGGGCGAGCACGAACGGGTACAGGTCGGGCCGGCCCATGGAGCGGTTGAGCATGTTGAGCGCCCAGGTCAGCGGCAGCCACAGCGCGATCAGGGTGTCGAAGTCCGCCCCGCCGGACAGCCCGCCCGCGGCCGGGGCCGACCCGAAGGCCGCGGCGGTGTCGAGGGTGTCGCGGATGTGCAGATAGTGGGCGAAGGTCTCGGCCCAGTCCTCGGCGGGGTGCATGGTGGCATAGGCCGACACGTGCCGACCGTTCCAGTCCGGCGGCGGGCCGTCCCGGTAGTGCCGGTCCAGGGCGGCCCGGTAGTCGGTGTCGGGGTCGCCGAACAGTTCGGCGAACCGGCGCCGCCGGCCCGGATCGGGTGCGACGAGCACGGTGTAGTACCAGTGCCCGATCTCGTGGCGGAAGTGGCCGAGCAGGGTGCGGTAGGGCTCGTCGAGCGCCACCCGCACCCGCTCCCGGTGCACGTCGTCGCCCTCGGCGAGGTCCAGCGTGATCACGCCGTCGGCGTGCCCGGTGACCACCCCCGCGTCGCGGCTGGACAGCAGGTCGAAGGCCAGGCCGCGCTCGGGGTCGGCGTCGCGGCCGGCGATCGGCAGGCCGAGCTCGACCAGTTCGGCGACCAGCCGGCGCTTGGCGGTTTCGGCGGCGGCGAACGCGGCCAGCGCGGCGGTGTCGTCGTCGGCCGGCCGGGTCCGCGTCAACGCGCAGGACAGGCACTGCGGCCGGCCCGGCTCGGCCAGCCAGTTGCACTGGGCCAGGCCGCGGTTGGCGCACCAGTCGCGCTCGGCGGTGCGCTCCCGGAAGGCCAGGGCCGCCGGGTCGAATCCGACCTCGGCCCCGCAGTGCAGGCAGCGCGAGTTCTCGAAGGCCAGCCGCTGCCCGCAGCGGGGGCAGCCCAGGTCACGCATCGGGATGCACGGCGAGCGGGGCCACGTCGACCGAGACCTCGATCTCGCTGTGGCCGGAGTCGGTGAAGATGATGCCGCGCAGCGGTGGGACGTCGATGTAGTCGCGGCCGTGCGCGACGACGATGTAGCGCTCGTCGGTGAGCGTGTTGTTGGTCGGGTCCAGGCCCAGCCAGCGCTGCGGGGTCCACACCGCGGCCCAGGCGTGTGTCGCGTCCGCGCCCACCATCCGTTCCTTTCCGGGGGGCGGGTCGGTCGCCAGGTACCCCGAGACGTAGCTTGCGGCAAGGCCGTTGGCGCGCAGGCAGGCGATCGCCAGCCGCGCGAAGTCCTGGCATACCCCTTCCCGCGCGGCCAAAACCTCGGCCACCCGGGTGGACACGGTGGTGGCCCCGGAGCGGTAGGTGAAGTCGGCGTGGATGCGGCCGGTCAGCTCGCGCAGCACCTCGACCAGCGGGCGGCCGGGCACGAAACTCGGTGCGGCGTAGGCGCGCACCGCCTCGGTGATCTCCGGTGGGTCGAGATCCAGGGTGAACTCGACCGCCGCCGCCCCACCCTGCCCGGCCGGGCGGGCCCGTTCCCAGGGCACCCGGGCCGCGGCGTCGTCGTAGTGGCCGGGCGGCGGCGGGGCCACCTCCACGAGCGCCTCGCTGGTCACCGTCAGCACCCGGTGCCGTTCGGTGACATGGAAGTAGGTGCTGATGTTGCCGTAGACGTCGCGGCTGGTCGACCGGTCGGCCGGGGCCGGGTCGATGGTCAGCCGGTGGCTCAGGCAGCGCTGCCGCGGGGTGTCGCGCGGGGTGAGGAAACCGCGGCCGTAGGAGCTGCGCACGTCGCCGTCGTAGCGGTAGACGGTGCGGTGGGTGATCGCGTAACGCCTCACGGCAGCACCCGCCGTTCGTCCGGGCCCCAGATCGGCTGCATGTGGCCGGGCACCGACAGCCCGGTGCGCACGATCAGCTCGGTGAGCTCGTCCAGGCCGGCGCCGAGTTCGTCGAGCAGCCCGGCCAGTTCGGCGCGGTGGCCGTCGGCGCCGGCCTCCTGCAGGTCGGCCGGGTCCACCCGGCGCAGCCGGGCGGCCAGCTCGTCGGCGCGGCGCTGCAGCGGCCCGGCGGCCGGGGCGCCGGGCAGGGCACCCAGCCGGTCGTGCAGCACGGCGAACTGGTGGGCCAGCGAGCGCGGGTTGTCGGCGGCCAGCAGCACCAGCTCGGCGACCCCGGCGATGCCGTCGCCGGCCGGATGGCGGCGCCGGTACATGATCGCCGACTCGCAGACCACCAGCACCGCCTCGGTGACGGCGCGGTCGGCGGCCGGGTCGCGCACGGTGGTCAGCGTCGCGCCCAGCAGGCGGGTGATCCAGCGGGCGCGCTCGATGCGCTTGCCGATGTCGGCCATGCACCAGCCGACGTCGCGGACCATCGACTCGGCGGCCACCCCGGACAGCGCCAGCATGCCGCCCAGGGTGCGGCTGTGCGCGCCGGCCAGGTAGGTCTCGACGGCGGCCGGGTCGCCGGGGTCGGGGCGGCGGGCCAGGGCGCGCTCCACCGCGGCGAGCACCATCCAGGTGTCGTTGGACATCTGGTCGCGCACCGCCCGGGCGGCGCGGCCGAGCTCACGCACCGCCGCGACCAGCGAGCCGGGCCGGCCCGGGTCGGCGGTCAGCGCCAGCAGCAGCCCGGGCACGTCGGCCCCGGCCGGGTCGAGGTCGGTGCCGGTGATCCGGCCCAGCGCGGCGAGCAGCACCGGCACGCACGCCGCGTCCGGGGTCTGCTGGCGGTAGCGGTACTCGTGGTGGCGTTCCCGGACGACGGTGAGCAACCGGGCGGTCTGCTCGGCGCGCTCGGCGTAGCGACCGAACCGGAACAGGTCGGCCAGCACCCGCGGCGAGCTGACCGCGCGGGTGGGGCTGGGGGCGATCCGCGGCGCCGGGGCCGCGCCCTCCCCCACCTGGGTGCGGGCCGGGGCGCGCACCCAGACGTCCTTGGCGGCCACCGCGTGGTTGGGGAAGGTCGGTCCGTCGCCGGGCAGCACGTAGCCCAGCCCGCCGACCAGCGGCACGTAGCCGCCGCGGTGGGCGACGGCGAACAGCCGCAACCCGACGGCGGCGGCCGTCAGCCCGCCCGGGCGGCAGTCGGTGGGGGCGGTGGCCAGCAGCGGCGGCTCCTGGCCCACCCAGCGCCACGGTTCGGCCTCGATGCGGGTGGCCAACTCGGCGCGCTGCGCGGCGCTCAGCGCCGCGCCGGACACCGCCGGTGCGCCGTCGACCGGCCGCAGCACCAGCCGGTCGAGGTTGGCCAGCAGGTGTGAGCGTTCCGCGGCGATGCCGCCCCAGTACATCACCGGCCCGGCCAGCAGCGGTTCCTCGTCGAGCAGCAGCTTGGCCAGCTCGGGCAGGAACCGGCCGATCCCGGGGCTCTCCAGGATGCCGCTGCCCAGGGTGTTGACCACGCTGACCGAGCCGCGGCGGGCCGCCTCGACCAGCCCGGCCACCCCGGTGCGGGAGTCGGGCCGCAGGTCCAGCGGGTCGGCGTCGAGGGCGTCGACCCGGCGCAGCACCACGTCGACGCGTTCGAGGGTGCCCAGCGAGCGCATCCACAGCGCCCCGTCGCGCACCACCAGGTCGGCGCTCTCCACCAGCGGGAAGCCCAGCACCCCGGCCAGGTAGGCGTCGTCGAAGCGGTCCCCGCCGGCGCCGAGCACCACCACGGTCGGTTCGTCGGCGCCCTCCGGGGCGGCGTCGATGAGCGCCAGCCGCAGCGCCTGCGCCCACGGCGAGGCCGGCCGGGGTGCGATGCGTTCGTAGAGGTCGGCGAAGCCGTGCGCGACCACCCGCCGACCGGCCAGGGCGTAGGCCGCCCCGACCGGCGTCTGGGTCCGGTCGACGTGCACCCGGTAGTCGCCGTCGGCGTCGCGGCCGAGGTCGCAGGCGTACAGGAACAGCTGGTGCCGGCCGGGCAGCCGGATGTCGGCGGCCGCGCGCACGTAGCCGGGGTGGGCGAACAGCAGCTGCGGCGGCAGCACCCCGCTGGTGACGGCGTGGCGGGGCCCGTAGAGGTCGGCCAGCACCGCGTCGAGCAGCCGGGCGCGCTGCACCAGCCCGGTCTCCAGCCAGTCCCACTCGTCGGCGGCGATGATCAGCGGGACGGCGTCCAGCCGCCAGGGCTGCGGGGCGGCCGCGCCGGGCGGCAGGTGGCTGATGCCGGCGTTCTCGACAAGCTCGGCGACCGCGGCGCGCAGCCGGTCCAGTCCGGCGGCGCCGCGATCGGCCAGGCACTCGGCGACCTCGCGCCAGGCCGGGCGGACCGCGCCGGTGGGGTCGAGGAACTCGTCATGACCCCCGACCGCCCCGTACCCGCGCGACTCCGGCCCGAACAGCGGCCGCTGGGCCAGCGCGGCGCGGTAGGCCGCCAGCAGGCGGTCCGGATCGGCGACCGGGGTGGTCGGGCCAGGCACCATCACGCAAGCACCGTACGCAGTCGGTCAGTCCGCGGCGCCGCCCGCCACCCGGGCCGCGGTGCGGGTCAGCCGCACCCGCAGTTCCTCGGGCGGCACCGGATGTCCTTCGGCGCAACGCATCTCGACTGCGGCCGGGGCGCCGCAGCCGGCGTGCTCCAGTTCCAGCGGGGCGCTGTCGGGCAGGTGGCGCCGACCCCACTCGAACAGCGCCCAGACCACCGGCATGAAGTCCAGCCCGGCCGGGGTGAGCACGTACTCCTCGCGCACCCGCTGGCCCGGTTCGCGGTAGGGCCGGCGGGTCAGCAGGCCGGCGTCGACGAGCTCGGCCAGCCGGGCGGCCGCGGCGGCCTTGGTGATGCCCACCCGGCGCCAGAAGTCCTCGAAGCGGGTGGTGCCGTAGTAGGCCTCGCGCATCAGCAGCATCGCGGACTTGGTGCCCAGCAGGCTCATCGTCCGCTCGATCGGGCACACGCCCACCGCCGACCAGCTGTCCCGGTCGGCCAGTCGGCCCTGCAGCATCTCCACGCCGAACCCGCCTCGCTTCCGGTCCGTCTCCTTCTGGGTACATCCGAGCGTACCCAGAATCGGGCCGGTCAGCCGCGCTCGCGCTCCTTGGGCTTGGCGTCGATGCCCGACTCCCTGCGCTGCTCCGGAGTGATCGGCGCGGGCGCGTCGGTGAGCGGGTCGATGCCGCCGCCGGTCTTCGGGAAGGCGATCACCTCGCGGATCGAGTCGTAGCCGGCCAGCAGCGCGGTGATGCGGTCCCAGCCGAACGCGATGCCGCCGTGCGGCGGGGCGCCGAAGGTGAACGCGTCGAGCAGGAAGCCGAACTTCTCCTGCGCCTCCTGCGGGCCGATGCCCATCACGTTGAACACCCGCTCCTGGATGTCGCGGCGATGGATACGGATCGAGCCGCCGCCGATCTCGTTGCCGTTGCAGACGATGTCGTAGGCGTCGGCCAGCACCGCACCCGGGTCGGTCTCGATCCGGTCGACGTGTTCGGCCTTCGGCGCGGTGAACGCGTGGTGCACCGCGGTCCAGGCGCCGTGGCCGACCGCCACATCGCCGGCGGCGGCGGCCTCGTCGGCCGGCTCGAACAGCGGCGGGTCCACCACCCAGGTGAACGCCCAGGCGTTCGGGTCGATCAGGTCGAGCCGCCTGGCGATCTCCACCCGGGCCGCGCCCAGCAGCGCCCGCGAGGACTTCGGGGTGCCCGCCGAGAAGAAGATGCAGTCGCCCGGCTCGGCGCCGACATGGGCGGCCAGGCCGGCCCGCTCGGCCTCGGACAGGTTCTTGGCCACCGGGCCGCCCAGCGTGCCGTCCTCGCCGACCAGCACGTAGGCCAGACCCTTGTGGCCGCGCTGCTTGGCCCACTCCTGCCAGCCGTCGAGGGTGCGCCGCGGCTGCGAGGCGCCGCCGGGCATCACCACCGCGCCCACGTAGGGCGCCTGGAACACCCGGAACGGGGTGTCGGAGAAGTACTCGGTGCACTCGACGAGCTCGAGGCCGAACCGCAGGTCGGGCTTGTCGGTGCCGAACCGGCGCATCGCCTCGGCGTAACTGATCCGCGGCAGCGGCAGCGGCACCTCGTAGCCGATCAGCCGCCACAGCGCGGCGATGATCTCCTCGGCGACGGCGATGACGTCCTCGGCGTCGACGAAGCTCATCTCCATGTCGAGCTGGGTGAACTCGGGCTGGCGGTCGGCGCGGAAGTCCTCGTCGCGGTAGCACCGGGCGATCTGGTAGTAGCGCTCCATGCCGGCCACCATGAGCAGCTGCTTGAACAGCTGCGGGCTCTGCGGCAGCGCGTAGAAGCAGCCGGGCTGCAGCCGGGCGGGCACCAGGAAGTCGCGGGCCCCCTCCGGGGTGGACCGGGTCAGCGTCGGGGTCTCGATCTCGACGAAGTCGTGCCGGGCCAGCACCTCGCGGGCCGCGGCGTTGGCCTTCGAGCGCAGCCGCAGCGCGTTGCCCGGGCCCTCGCGGCGCAGGTCGAGGTAGCGGTACTTGAGCCGGGCCTCCTCGCCGGCCTCCTCGTCGAGCTGGAACGGCAGCGGCGCGGACTCGTTGAGCACCCGCAGCGCGGTGGCGTTCACCTCGATCCCGCCGGTGGGGATGTCCGGGTTCTCGTTGCCGGCGGGGCGGATCTCCACCACGCCGTCGACCGCCACGCACCACTCGGCGCGCAGCCGGTGGGCGGCCTCGAGGACCTCGCCCTCGCGGAACACCACCTGCACGACACCGGAGGCGTCGCGCAGGTCGATGAAGATGACGCCGCCGTGGTCACGGCGCCGCGCCACCCAACCCGCCAACGTCACCTGCTGACCGGCGTCGGCGGGCCGCAATGAACCGGCGGCATGACTGCGCAGCACGAAAACTCCTGGGGAAAGTGGCCGGACAGGGACTGCCACAGTCTAGAGGCAGGCCGGGTGCGGCCGGTTCGTGGCGGTGGCAGCCGGTCGCGTGGGAGGCTTCTGCCATGACCTTCAACGAGGGCATCCGCATCGACACCAGCACCGCCTCCAGCAGCGGCGGTCGCGGGCCCGGGGGCAGGATCGCCATCGGGGGCGGGCTCGGCGGCCTGCTGGTGGTCGTGGTGGCGCTGCTGTTCGGGGTGGACCCCGGCACCGTGCTGCCCGAACAGCAGCAGCTCGGCACCGAGGGCGTCGACGCGGAGGGCTTCGACCTGTCGCAGTGCCGCACCGGCGCCGACGCCAACCGGCTGGCCGAGTGCCGGGTGGTGGCCACCGGCAACTCGCTGGACGCGGTGTGGTCGCAACTGCTGCCCGGCTACACCCGGCCGCACATCCGGCTGTTCACCGGCTCGGTGCAGACCGGCTGCGGCGCGGCCACCAGCGACGTCGGCCCGTTCTACTGCCCGGCCGACGAGACCGCCTACTTCGACACCGGTTTCTTCGACCTGCTGCGCGACCGGTTCGGCTCCTCCGGCGGCCCGCTGGCCCAGGAGTACGTGGTGGCCCACGAGTTCGGCCACCACGTGCAGAACCTGCAGGGCACGCTGGCCCGGGCGCACGGTCCGGGCGCGCAGGGCGCGTCCGGCGCCGGGGTGCGCACCGAGCTGCAGGCCGACTGCTACGCGGGGGTGTGGGCGCACTGGGCGGCGACCACCGACGATCCGGCGACCGGACAGCCGTATCTGCAGCCGCTGAGCGACGCCGACATCGCCGACGCGCTCTCGGCGGCAGCGGCCGTCGGCGACGACCGCATCCAGCGGGCGGCCACCGGCCGGGTCAACCCGGAATCGTGGACCCACGGCTCGTCGCGGCAGCGGCAGCACTGGTTCACCGTCGGGTATCGGACGGGCGATCCCGCCCGGTGCGATACGTTCGCCACCCGTGACCTCGGTTAGGCAACCCACGGCGGTCGACGCGGCCGCCGAACGCTACCTCGACACCTACGCCGCGCTGGATCCGTGCGCGGCCACGGAGTTGGGGATCACCGGCCACGACGAGGACATCACCGACTACTCCCCCGACGCGGTGGCCGCCCGCGCCGAGGCGGCGCGGGCCACGCTGCGCGAACTGGACGGGCTGACCCCGGCCGACGACGTCGACGTGGTGACCCTGGCCGCGCTGCGCGAGCGGCTCGGGATCGCCGTCGAACTGCACGAGGCCGGTCTGGACCTCGGCGAGCTCAACGTCATCGCCTCGCCGCTGCAGACGATGCGCGACGTGTTCGACCTGATGCCCACCGACACCGACGAGGACTGGGCCCGGATCGGCACCCGGCTGTCGCGGATCCCGGAGCGGGCCGAGTCCTACGCCGCCGCGCTGCGTGCCCGGGTGGCGGCCGGCCGGCCGCCGGCGATCCGGCAGGTGCGGCGCGGAATCGAGCAGGCCGAGCAGTTTCGGCGGCTGTTCGTCGACCTGGCCGACCGCGCCACCGTCACCGACCCGGGCCTGCACGACGAACTCCGGCGGCACGCGGCCGGTGCCGCCGAGGCCTACGGCCGGCTGGCCGGGGTGCTGCGCGACGAGATCGGCCCGCACGCGCGGCCCCGGGACGCCTTCGGCCGGGACGCCTACCGGCTGCTGTCGCGGGCCTTCCTGGGCGCGGTGGTCGACCTCGACGAGACCTACCAGTGGGGCCTGGACCAGCTGAACGAGATCGTCGCCGAACAGGAGTCGATCGCCGAGCGGCTGTACCCGGGCTGCGGGGTGGCCGAGGCGCTCGAGCGGCTCGACCGCGACGAGCACTACCTGATCCACGGCACCGAGGCGCTGCAGCGCTGGATGCAGGAGCTGTCCGACCGGGCGGTGGCCGCCCTGGCCGGCAGCCACTTCGACATCGCCGAGCCGCTGCGCCGGCTGGAGTGCCGGATCGCGCCGACCCACACCGGCGGCATCTACTACACCGGCCCGTCGGAGGACCTGACCCGGCCGGGCCGGATGTGGTGGTCGGTGCCGCCCGGGGTGGACACCTTCCACACCTGGCGGGAGACCACCACGGTGTTCCACGAGGGCGTGCCGGGCCATCACCTGCAGATCGGCCGCGCAGTGGTGCTGGCCGACCGGCTCAACCGGTGGCGGCGGCTGGGCTGCTGGGTGTCCGGGCACGGCGAGGGCTGGGCGCTGTACGCCGAGCGGCTGATGGCCGAGCTGGGCTGGCTGGAGGATCCGGGCGACCGGATGGGGATGCTCGACGCCCAGCGGTTCCGGGCGGCGCGGGTGGTCGTCGACATCGGGGTGCACTGCGAGCTGCCCCATCCCGACGGCGGGGTGTGGGACGCCGAGAAGGCCTGGGCGTTCCTGCGCGGCCACTGCGCCATGGACGAGGCCTCGCTGCGGTTCGAGCTGGACCGCTACCTGGGCTGGCCCGGGCAGGCACCGTCGTACGCGGTGGGTCAGCGGATCTGGCAGCAGCTGCGCGACGAGGCGCTGGGCCACGGCTGCACGCTGCGCGAGTTCCACAGCGAGGCTTTGGATCTGGGCGGGCTGCCGCTGGACGTGCTGCGGGCGGCGCTGAGCGACTAGCCTGCGGGTATGGAGGCGGTGTCCGTCACCGAGCACCTGCGACTGCTGCGCATCCACGGCTGGCAGGTCTACCTGTGGTGCGACGGCGCCGAGGTGACCGTGATCGACACCGGCCGGCCCGGCTCCGGCTCGGCGATCCTGGCGCACGCCGCCGAGCTGGGCACGGTGACCCGGATCGTGCTCACCCACGGCCACGTCGACCACGCCGGCGCGGCCGCCGAGCTGCACCGGGCCACCGGCGCGCCGGTGCTGGTGGGTGCCGGGGACGCCGACGTGGTGCGGGCCGGTGATCCCATGCCGCCGCCGGTGTTCGCCGACGGCGAGCGCGAACTGCACGAGCGGCTGGCCGCGGACCTGCCGGCCGCCGCCCCGGCGGCACCGGTGCACCGCGAGCTCGCCGACGGCGATGTGCTCGACTTCGGCGGCGGCGCACGGGTGCTGGCGGTGCCCGGCCACACCGACGGCAGCATCGCCCTGCACCTGCCCGAATACGGGGTGCTGTTCACCGGCGACACCGTCGCGAACGTGGGCGAGCCGGCGCCGGGGGTGTTCAACCGGGACCGCGCCCGGATGCTGGCCGGGCTGGACCGGCTGGCCCGGCTCGACGTCGAGACGGTGTGCTTCGGCCACGGCGACCCGATCGCCACCGGCGGCGGGGACCGGCTGCGCGCGATTCAGCGCCAGACCTGACCGGCGGCCACCAGCCGTCCCGCCCCCGCGGTGAGATCGGCCACCGCGCAACGGAGTCGGTCGCCGTCGGCGCAAACCACGGTGAGGGTGGCGCGGGCGCCGTAGACCACCCCGGCGACCTCGAACCCCCGGCCGCGCAGTTCGGCCTCCAGCCGCCCGGCGTCGGCGTGGTCGGCGGTGAGTTCGTACCGCTCGCACCGCGACCGGGGCCGCAGCACGGCACCGTCGAGGGCCGCCTCCACCGCCCCGGCGTAGGCACGCACCAGCCCGCCGGTGCCCAGCTTCACCCCGCCGAAATGGCGGGACACCACGGCCGCCACATTGACCAGGTCGTGGCCGGCGAGCACGGCCAGGATCGGCGCACCGGCGGTGCCGGCGGGCTCCCCGTCGTCGCTGTGCCGCTCGATCCGGTCGCCCTCGTCGTCGCCGATGCGGTAGGCGTGGCAGTGGTGGCCGGCGCCCTTCTCGAGGCGGCGGGCGGCCGCGACGAGCGCGGCGGCGTCGTCCTCGGACTCCGCCCGCCGCAGCCGGGCGACGAACCGTGACCGCTTGATCAGCACCTCGGCGGTGAGCGTGGTGTCCGGATCGAGCGTGAACGGCACGACCGGCGATCCTACAGCCGGGCCTGCTCCGTGATCGCGGCGTCGGTGCGGCGCAGCGGGCGGATCAGCGCGTCCTGGGTGAACGACGCGAGCAGTTCGCCGGCCTCGGTGTGGATCGTGCCGCGCACGTAGGACATGCCCGCGCCGACCTGGGTGCTCTCGTGGCTGTAGAGCAGCCAGCCGTCCCAGCGCACCGGCTCGTGGAAGCTCACCGAGATCGTCATCGGCGCGGTCGAGACGGTCAGGTGCGACTGCGCGGTCCCGATCCCCTCGTGTGCCCGCATCGTCGTCGAGATCCCCAGGTGGCCGGTGAAATACGCCAGCAGCGCCTTGGCCAGATCGGCGCGCTGCGGGATCGGGTCGTAGTGCAGCCAGGCGTGGATCTCCGGCGGGCCGACCTCGTCGGGGCTGTTCACGTCGACGATGTCGACCAGCCGCACCTGCCGGCCCTCCAGCGGCATGTCGCACACGTTGGCCTCGTCCGGCCCCTTGACCGGCGGCCGCGGCAACGCGTGCCGGATGACGTCCTCGCTCGGCACGTCGGCCAGCACCGTGACGGTCACGCAGCGCTTGCCGTTCTGCGCGGCGGTCACCACGGCGGTGGCCGTGGACCGGCCCTCGGCGATCACGTCGAGGGTGAACTCCAGCGGCGGGCCGACCAGCACCACCCGCGCGAAGACCGCGTAGGCCGAGCGGATCGACTTGTCCGGGAAGCGTTTCGCCGCTGCCACCAGCGCGGCCGAGAGCACCTGCGAGCCCTCCACCACCTGTCGTTCGTCGGTGCCGGCGATGCCCGACGGCGCGGTGAAGCGGTTCTCGCCGTCCGGGGTCACGTCGAACAGGTCGAGCAGCATCCCGAGCGTCCAGCGCGTGGATTGTGTTGTCATGCTTGTCCTTTCAGAGCGGGTGCGGCGATGACGGTGTCGGCGAACTCGGCCAGGGTCGCCGGTGCGGCGAAGTCGGCGAACCACACATAGAAGCGCTGCACCCCGCGGGCGGCCAGGCCGGCGAAGTGGTCGACGAACTCGGCGGCGTCCCCGCAGCGCAACCCGTCGCCGACGTAGGAGAAGCGGCGCCGGGCGGCCTCGGTCACGGCGGCCCGGTCGGCCCCGGCACCGACGAAGCCGACCAGCTGCTGCACCGAGATGCGGGCCCGTTCGACGGTGGGGGCGAGTTCGTCGAGCCGGTCGAGCTGGTTGACCGGCACGTTCCACCAGTCGGCGTACCGGCGCACCAGCTCCATCGTGCGCCGACCGGTACCGCCGAGCAGCACCGGGATCCGGTGCGTGGGCGGCGGCTGCTGGGCGAGCTCACCGGCGCCGTCGGCGCCCCAGTACCGGGGCAGCAGCTCCAGGGTGCGGGCCAGCCGGCGCACCCGGGCCGGGGCGTCGTGGCCGTCGGCGAGGCCGAACCGGTCGAACTCGGCCGGCCAGGAGCCCCAGCCCAGCCCCAGCTCGAACCGGCCGCCGGTGGCCTCCGACAGGGTGACCGCCTGCTTGGCGAGCACCGCCGGGTGCCGGAAGGCGTCGCAGAGCACCAGGTGCCCGATGCGCAGCCGCTCGGTGTGCGCACCCACCCAGGCCGCGACGGTCATCGCCTCCCAGATCGGCAGGTCGGCCCCGCCCGGCGCCTCCAGGTGGTCGATGAACGCGATGCCGTCGAAGCCGGCCGCCTCGGCGGCCCGGGCCCGCTCGACGATCTCCCCGGGCGAGAGCCGCACCTGCGGCAGGAACAGGAACCACTCGAGGCCAGCCACGACCCCACACCTTAACTTCGATCTCCGAAAACGGTAACGGCATTCTCATAAGTGGCCGCGCGGACGGCGAACCCGGCGCCGCACCCCCTTGCCGTGACTGGTATGTCCTGATAGACAGATGGGAACGCCATTACCGCTTATGGAAATCACGCTCTCAGGAGGCGATCATGCCGTCGCGCGAGCTCTCCTTCCCCGTCTTCGACGCCGACAACCACTTCTACGAGCCGAAGGAGGCGCTGACCAAGTTCCTGCC
>NZ_CALDGS010000152.1 GCF_937941905.1 uncultured Mycolicibacterium sp.
CGTTGGGCCGCTGCGCCGGGATGGCCCGGGTCGGGGCGTCCGCCTCGTCGGCGGCCGGCGGCTGCGGTGCCGGGGCCGGCGCAGGGGAGGGGCCCGGCTTGCCGCCGCGCAGCTCCCCGAGCCACGACTCGATCTCGCGCTCCTCTCGCGGCGGCTGCGGCGCCGCCGGGGTCGGCTCGGCCGGGCGACCCGGCCGCTGGATCCGGGCCGTCGCGGCGGCGGCGTTGCTCACCACGTTGCGCACCGCGTTGCGGGCGGCGGCGAACTTCGTGGTGGGCGCCTCCTCCTGGGCCCCCTGAGTCTGGGCTCCCTGAGTCTGGGCAGGGGCCGGCGGCACGGGACCGCGCGGCGCGGTCATCCGGGTGGTGCCGGCCGCCGACGGGTCGGCGGGGCGCGGCGGGATCCGCGTCGGGGTGGCGCGCACCGCCCCGGCCACCGGATGGGTCGGGTCGTGCGGCGGGCGCGGCCGCGGCGGCACCGGCGCACCGGCACCCACCAGCGCGGCGGCCTGCTCGGCGTCCGGCTGCGCGGCCACGTGCCGGCGCTCGTCGGGCAGCTCCGTCTCGCCCAGGCCCAGCTTCTCCTGCACCCGCTTCATCCAGCGCGGCGCCCACCAGCAGTCGTCGCCGAGCAGCTTCATGATCGCCGGCACCAGGAACATGCGGATGATGGTGGCGTCCAGCAGCAGCGCGATGAGCAGGCCGAACGCCAGGTACTTCATCATCACCAGGTCGGAGAACACGAACGCGCCCGCCACCACGGCCAGCACCAGCGCCGCGGCGGTGATCAGCCGGCCGGTGGTGGCGGTGCCGATGCGGATCGCCTCGGCGGTGGACATGCCGCGCTCCCGCGCCTCCACCATGCGGGAGACCAGGAACACCTCGTAGTCGGTGGACAGGCCGTAGATGACGGCGATGATCAGGCCGATCATCGGGGCCATCAGCGGCTGCGGGGTGAAGTTCATCAGCCCCGACCCGTGGCCCTCGACGAACATCCAGGTCAGCACGCCCATCGTCGAGCCCAGCGTCAGCGCGCTCATCAGCGCGGCCTTGATCGGCAGCACCAGCGAGCCGAACGCCAGGAACATCAGCACCGTGGTGGTGGTGATCAGCAGCAGCACCATCAGCGGCAGCCGGTCGAACAGGCTGTGGATGGAGTCCTGCTCCAGCGCCGGGGTGCCGCCGACCAGCACGGTCACCCCGTGCGGGGCGCCCAGCGCGCGCAGTTCGGCGATCTTCTTGGCGGCGTCGTTGCGGTCCACCAGGCCGTTCTGCAGCACCCGCACCGACGGGTCCTCGCTGCCGCCCTCCTGGTAGTTGCGCTCCTCCCACATCTTCGACGGATCGTTGTCCGGCACCGTGAAGCCGCTGACCGTCATCGCCTTGGCGCGCACCTCGGCCAGCTGCTGGTCGGTGACCGGCTCGCCGTCGTTGCTCTTGACCACCAGCGTCAGCGGCTCGGTGCGGAACGACGGGAACTCCCGGTCGAACTCCTCCTGGGCCTGGCGCACCGAGTTGTCCGGCGGCAGGTACTTCTCGCTGATACCGCCCAGCGACAGCTGGCCCAGCGGAATGACCAGCAGCACCATGCCGACCAGGATCGGCGCGGCGAACAGCACCGGCCGCTTCATCACCACGTTGACCAGCCGGCCCCAGAAGCCCTGCTCGACCTCCTCGCGGGTCTTGGTCTTCTGCAGCTTCTCGGCCAGCCAGTCGATGATGCGCCGGGAGAACGGCCAGTCCCGCAGGAACGGCACCCGCAGCAGGGTGCGCACCCCGAGCGCGTCCACCCGCGGCCCGAGGATGGCCAGCGTGGCGGCCAGCACCGTGATCGACAGGATCGACGAGAGCATGACCGACGCGATGATCGCGTAGGTGATCGACTTCAGGAAGCCCTGCGGGAACAGCAGCAGCGGCAGTGAGGACGCCACGATGATCACCGCGGAGAACACCACCGTGCGCCCGGCCGTCATCACCGAGCGGCGTACCGCCGCCTCGGTGTCGTAGCCCTCGGCCAGCTCCTCCCGGAACCGGCTCACGATGAACAGGCCGTAGTCGATCGCGATGCCCAGGCCGATCAACGTGACCACCGGCTGGGCGAAGAAGTGCACCGGCCCGAACTCGGCGATCAGCCGCATGATGCCCAGCGCGCCGGCGATGGACAGGCCGCCGACGATCGCCGGCAGCACCGCGGCCACCACGCCGCCGAACACGAAGAACAGCAGCACCGCCACCAGCGGGATGGCCGCCACCTCGGCACGCCGCTGGTCGACGGCGATGGTGCCGGTCAGCTCGCTGGCCAGCGGGTTGAGGCCGGCCAGCTTGATGTTGCCGTCGTTGACCTTGCGCAGGTCGTCCTCGATGGCCTGGTAGTTGACCAGGATCTCGTCGTCGCTGTCCCCCTTGAGCGGGACGCTGATGAAGGTCTTGGACTTGTCCTCGGTCTTCATCCGCTGCACGACGTCGTTGTCGACGTCGGGGGCCTTGAGCCAGCCCACCCAGGCGACCACCTGGTCGGGGTGGTCCTCGACGAACTTGTCCAGCTCGCCGGTGACCTGCTTCATCCACTCCGGGTCGTCGACCTTCTTGCCGTCCGGCGGGGTCAGGATCGCCACGATGTGGCTGGTGCGGTCGCGGCCGTACACCTCGTCGGCGATCACCGAGGCGGCCACCGACTCACTGCCGTCGTCGTAGAAGCCGCTCTGCGTGACGTGCTTGTCGAGCGTGATGCCGTACACGCCGCCACCAAGGCACAGTGCGACCATGACACCGATCACGACGTATCGGTATCGGTACACCGTTCGACCCCACCAGGCGAACACGTGAACTCCTTACTGATCTACTTCTGAGCGACCCACGCGATTCAGTTGTCAGATACGCGAGGTCAACAGCGACGACAGCGGACGGAACGGCTGCAGCCAGGCGCCCTCTTCGGGCAGTGAATCCAGTCCGATCCGCGGGAGCGGTTCCCGGAAAACGCCAGGGATGTCCTCCAGGTCGACGAACTCCAAGGTATCCGACGCTAACGCCCAACTGGCGTGTTCACGAAATCCGAGCACCTGCACCGGGGTGCCCGCGCGGGCGATGTTCTCCAGCGGTTCGCGGAACGCCTGGCCGTCGGCCGAGGCGACCAGCAGCCCGGCCAGCCCCTCGCTGCGGCGCAGCTCGATGTGGGCCAGCATGTCGCTGTCGACGTCGCTGTCCTCGTCGATCTTGGGCTTGGCGAACACCGCGAACCCGACGTTGCGCAGCGCCTCCACCCAGGGTCGCACCACGTCGGCGCTGCCCGGCGCGATGTTGGTGAACACCGTCGCCTCCGGCTCCAGCGACACCGCCGGGCCGTCCGGCGGGGCGGCCTCGGCGAGTTCGGCGGTGCGGGCCAGCAGCCAGCGGCCCAGCGCGTCGAACCGCGGCCGGTGCGCGGCGGTGGGGCGGCCGCCGAGGATCGAGCCGAGCCCCATGTCCAGGTTCGGTGCGTCCCACACCAGCAGCACCCGGTGCACCGGTCTGCCGGCCTCGTCCGTCCCGTCGCCGGCGGGACGGTCAGTGACGGCGTTCTGTGTCACGCTCATGGACATTTCTCCCAGAGCAGCTCGGCCACCGGGCGGTTCTCGTGCCGGGCCTTGGACTCGTACTTCGTCGTCGGGCGCTCCACCAGGATCGGTGCGCGCGTCGGGTCGGCCAGCCGCCGCAGCCGCGGCTCGGCGTCACCGACCGCCGCGATGTGCTCGGCGTAGTCGGCGTGGTCGGTGGCCACGTGCAGCACCCCGCCGGGGGCGAGCCGGTCGGCGATCAGCGCCACCACCGGCGGCTGCAGCAGCCGGCGCTTGTGGTGGCGCGCCTTGGGCCACGGGTCCGGGAAGAACACCCGCACCCCGGTCAGCGAGCCGGGGGCGAGCATGTACTCCAGCACGTCGACCCCGTCACCGCGGATCAACCGGATGTTGGTGACGCCGGTGCGGTTGATGCCGCTGAGCAGCTGCGCCAGCCCGCGCTTGTAGACCTCCACCGCGATGACGTCGATGTGCGGCTCCAGCTGCGCCATCGCCAGCGTGGAGGTGCCGCTTCCGCAGCCGATCTCCAGGACCAGCGGTGCCGAACGGCCGAACCACGCCTCGGTGTCGAGCCGGCCCGGCGGGCTCCCGTCCGCCTCGCGGGCCTGACGCCCCAGCTGCGGCCATAGCCGATCCCAGGTGGCCTGCTGGCCGGGCGTCAGTGTGGTGCGCCGCGTCCGGAAGCTGGTCACCCGCCGGTGCCACGGCGCCGCAGCGGGGACGTCAGCGTCGGGAGCTGACGGGCCGGTGACTTCAGAACCCCGCGCTTGCATCAGTCCATCGTCGCTCATTCCGGGAGTGCTCCCCGCAACCTGGTGCGATTTGATACCCAACAGTTGCCTTCCGGACCCGCCTGACCGGCCCGTTCGTCCGAATTGGTGCGATTTTCCCGCGGCCTGCGATGCCACGATGTGATGAATACCGCCTGCCGGGCACGCGCGTGGGGGAGGGCGCATGTTCGTCGACGTACTCGAGGCGTATCTGCGGCGCGCCGGGCCGGGCGATCCCGGGCCGGCGGCCGTGCTCGACGAGCTGACCGCGCCGCCGCGGGTGGCCGTCACGGGGCTGCCGGGGACGGGCCGGCGCACCGCGGCCGCGGCGCTGCGGCGGGCCGGGTTGCGGGTGGTCGCCCCGGCGGAGGCGGAGGCGGTACTGCGGGTGGTGGCCGAGACGGTCCGGCCCGAGGACCTGGTCGCGCTGCCCGGTTGCGCGCTGCTGGTGCTGACCAAGGCCGATCTGTGCGGGGGCGGGCCCGACGGACCGTTGGCGGTCGCCGGGCGCCGGGCCGCCGCACTGCGGGCCCGCACCGGGGTGCCGACGGTGCCGCTGGCCGCGCCGCCGGCCGCCGCCGACGTCGACGGCGCGCTGCTCGCGGCGCTGCGCATGCTCGCCGCCGAGCCCGCCGACCTGCGCTCGGCCGATGCCTTCCGGGCCTGCCCGCACCCGCTGCCGGCCGCCGCACGGGACCGGCTGCTCGCCGCGCTGGACCCCTACGGCATCGAGACCGCGGTGCGGGCGGTGGCCGACGGTGCCGACGCCGCCGGGCTGGCCGCACGGTTGCGCGCGGCGTCCAACGTCGACGCGGTGGCCGCCGCGGTCCGGGTGCCGATCCGGTACCGGCGCACCAGGGCCGCGCTGGCCCGGCTGCGGGCCCGGGCGGCCGGCACGGCCGACGAGCGGCTCGCGGCGTTCCTGACCGGTGACGAGGTGGTGGCGGCGGTAGCGGCCGAGGCCGCCGCGGTGCTGGCGCAGCACGGCCTGGAGCCGCGGCCGGACCCGGTGCACTGGCGCCGCTACGGCCGGGGCCCGGTCGGGGCGCTGCACCGGGCCTGCGCGGCCGACCTGTGCCGGGCCGCGCTGCGGGCGGTGCGGCGGTGACCCCGGCGGCCACCGGCGAGGTGCTCGTGGTGGGGCCGCCGCTGGCCGGGGCGGGCAGCCTGGTCGCCGCGCTGGCCGGGCGGCTGCCCGGGCACCGCGTCACCGAGACCGCCGACACCCCGGCGGCGGTGGTGTTCGTCGTCTCCGCCGCCGCCCCGATGGCCGGCTCCGACCTGCGGCTGCTGCGCCGCGCCGCGGCCGGCGCCGACCTCGTCGTCGGGGTGGTGAACAAGATCGACGTCCACCGCGGCTGGCGCGACGTGCTGGCCCGCAACCGGGCCCTGACCGCCGCGCGGTTCCGCCCGCTGCCCTGGCTGGGCGTGGCCGCCGCACCCGAACACGGCCCACCGCTGGTCGCGGCGCTGGTGGCGCTGCTCGCCGCCGGGCTGGCCGACCCCGACACCGCGCGGCGCAACCGGCTGCGCCGCGCCGAGGCCCGGTTGCAGGGCGAACTGGACCGGGCCGCCGCGCAGCACCGCCGCGGACGGCTGGCGGCCGCCCGGCGCCGGGTCGAGCTGCGCGGCCGGCTGCAGCGGGCCCGGGTGCAACTGACCCACCGCGCCCGCCGCCGGTGCACCGCGGCGCGCGGCGAGCTGCGGGCCGAGCTGGCCGGGCTGCGCCGCGGCCGGCTCGCGGCCTTCCCGGCGCGGGTGCGCGACCGCGCCGCGGCGGTGCTGGCCGAGGTACACGCCGACGTGCACGATCAGCTCGCCGGGCTGGCCGCCGAACTGGCGCTGCCCGTCCCGCCCTGCCCGCCGCCGGAGCCGCCGGCGGTCACCCCGCCGCCGGTTGCCGTGCACCGGCCGGAGGCCCGGCTGGTGGCGGTGCTCGGCGCCGGGTTCGGGCTCGGCGTGGCCGCCGCGGCCGGACGGCTGCTGGCCGGATTCGGGTTCACCGGCGCCGGCCTGGTGCTCGGGGCGCTGCTCGGCCTGGCCGTGACCGCGTGGGTGGTGCGGCTGCGCGGGCTGCTGCGGGACCGGGCGGTGCTGGACCGGTGGGCCGCCGAGGTGCTCGGCGACCTGCGCGCGGCCGCCGAGGAGCTGGTCGCGACCCGGGTGGTGGCCGCCGAGACCGCGGGTGCGGCCGCGCTCGCGGCGGCCGAGGCACGTGCCGCGCCGGCCGCGGCCGGGGCGGGGGAGGCGGCGCTGCGCGCCGCACTGGCCCGGGTGCGCGCCGAACTGTACGCGTTACCGGAAGGCGGTGCGTCGAGCCGGGGTGGGGTGCGCGGGTGAGGGCGTGTGCTGAATCGTTCCTGTGAGTCATCGGACATCTGCCCGATTCCCCGCGACCGTGTCACGCGCGTTAACCTCTCTGTTATAGGGGCGTCCGTCACGCTGTCCCGTGGGCCGGGGCATGTGTAGCGGGCCTGCGCGCACCGACGGCACTACGCAGGAGAGTTAGATGACCTCAGCGACCATTCCGGGTCTGGACACCGCACCGACGAACCACCAGGGGCTGCTCGCCTGGGTCCGGGAGGTCGCCGAACTCACACAGCCCGACCGTGTGGTGTGGGCCGACGGTTCCGACGAGGAGTACCAGCGGCTGTGCGACCAGCTCGTCGCGGCGGGCACCTTCAAGAAGCTCAACGAGGAGAAGAAGCCCAACTCCTACCTGGCGCTGTCGGATCCCAACGACGTGGCCCGCGTCGAGTCCCGCACCTTCATCTGCACCGAGCGGCAGATCGACGCCGGTCCCACCAACAACTGGATGGACCCGGCCGAGATGCGCCGCACCATGACCGAGCTGTACCGGGGCTGCATGCGCGGCCGCACCATGTACGTGGTGCCGTTCTGCATGGGCCCGCTCGGCGCCGACGACCCCAAGCTCGGTGTGGAGATCACCGACTCCGAGTACGTCGTCGTCTCGATGCGCGTGATGACCCGGATGGGCAAGGCCGCGCTGGACAAGCTCGGTGCGGACGGCTTCTTCGTCAAGGCGCTGCACTCGGTGGGTGCGCCGCTGGAGCCCGGCCAGCAGGACGTGCCGTGGCCGTGCAACGAGACCAAGTACATCACCCACTTCCCGGAGACCCGGGAGATCTGGAGCTACGGCTCCGGTTACGGCGGCAACGCGCTGCTGGGCAAGAAGTGCTACTCGCTGCGCATCGCCTCGGCGATGGCCCACGACGAGGGCTGGCTCGCCGAGCACATGCTGATCCTCAAGCTGATCAGCCCGGAGAACAAGGCCTACTACATCGCCGCCGCGTTCCCGTCGGCGTGCGGTAAGACCAACCTCGCGATGATCCAGCCCACCATCCCGGGCTGGCGGGCCGAGACCCTCGGCGACGACATCGCCTGGATGCGGTTCGGCAAGGACGGTCGGCTCTACGCGGTGAACCCGGAGGCCGGGTTCTTCGGCGTGGCGCCCGGCACCAACTGGAAGTCCAACCCGAACGCCATGAAGACCATCTCGGCCGGCAACACCGTGTTCACCAACGTCGCGCTGACCGACGACGGCGACGTCTGGTGGGAGGGCCTCGAGGGCGAGCCGCAGCACCTGATCGACTGGAAGGGCCAGGACTGGACGCCGGAGTCCGGCACCCCGGCCGCGCACCCGAACTCGCGCTACTGCACCCCGATGGCGCAGTGCCCGACGCTGGCGCCGGAGTGGGACGACCCGCAGGGCGTGCCGATCTCGGCGATCCTGTTCGGTGCCCGCCGCAAGACCACGGTGCCGCTGGTCACCCAGGCCAACAGCTGGCAGCACGGGGTGTTCCTGGGCGCGACCATGGGCTCGGAGCAGACCGCCGCGGCCGAGGGCAAGGTCGGCACCGTGCGCCGCGACCCGATGGCCATGCTGCCGTTCCTCGGCTACAACGTCGGCGACTACTTCGCGCACTGGATCAACATCGGCAAGGAGTCCGACGAGTCCAAGATGCCGAAGATCTTCTTCGTCAACTGGTTCCGCCGCGGTGAGGACGGCCGCTTCCTGTGGCCGGGCTTCGGCGAGAACAGCCGGGTGCTGAAGTGGATCATCGAGCGGGTCGAGGGCAAGGGCTCGGGCCGCACCACCCCGATCGGCGTGGTGCCCACCGCCGCCGACCTGGATCTGGAGGGCCTGGATGTGGATCCGGCCGACGTCGACGCCGCCCTGGAGGTCGACGTCGACGAGTGGCGCCAGGAGCTCCCGCTGATCGAGGAGTGGTTCGAGTTCGTCGGCGAGAAGCTGCCGACCGGCATCAAGGACGAGTTCGAGGCGCTCAAGCAGCGCTTGGACGGCTGAGCCGCCCTCCGCGAACAGACGCCGACACCCCCTTTTCCGCGCGGAAAAGGGGGTGTTCGCGTCTGCCCGGCAGGGGAGGCGGGCGTGAGACCCAGCCCACTTGACACCCGTCAAGTGATGGCGTCGTACAGTGCATGCATGCAGATTCGCGAGCACGCCGAAGCGACGCCGGACAAGCCGGCGATCATCCTGTACCCCTCCGGTACCGTCGTCACCTTCGCCGAACTCGAGGCCCGCGCCAACCGTCTGGCCCACTACCTGCGCAACGCCGGTCTGGTCGAGGGCGACACCGTCGCCATCCTGATGGAGAACAACGACCACATCTTCACCGCGTTCTGGGCGGCGCGCCGGGCCGGCCTGTACTACGTGCCGATCAACACCCACCTGACCGCCGCCGAGGCGGCCTACATCGTGGACAACAGCAACGCCAAGGCCATCATCGGTTCGGCGAAGCTGGCCGGAATCTGCGCCGAACTCGGCGAGCACCTGCCCAACGGGCTGCCGGCGACCCTGCTGATGACCGGCGAGCCGGAGGGCGTCGAGCTGCCCGGCTGGCAGCGCTACCCGGAGTGCGTGGCCGATCTGCCCGACACCCCGATCCCCGACGAGCGCGAGGGCGACCTGCTGCAGTACTCGTCGGGCACCACCGGCCGGCCCAAGGGCATCCGCCGCGAGCTGCCGCACGTCCCGCCGGCGGAGGCGCCGGGTTTCGTCACCCCGGTGGTGCAGTTCTGGATGCAGCCGCCGAACGCGGTCTACCTCAGCCCCGCACCGCTGTACCACACCGCGCCGTCGATGTGGGCGATCACCGCGCAGTCCGAGGGCGTGACCGTCGTGGTGATGGAGAAGTTCGACGCCGAGGGCGCGCTCGAGGCCATCGAGAAGCACAAGGTCACCCACGGGCAGTTCGTGCCGGCGATGTTCACCCGGATGCTCAAGCTGCCCGAACAGGTGCGCACGCGCTACGACGTCTCCAGCCTCAAGCGCGTCATCCACGCGGCCGCCCCGTGCCCGGTGGAGGTCAAGAAGGCGATGATGGACTGGTGGGGGCCGATCGTCGACGAGTACTACGCCTCCTCCGAGGCCATCGGCGCCACCTTCATCTTCGCCGAGGACTGGCTCAAGCACCCCGGCTCGGTGGGCAAGCCGCTCAACAGCGTCGTGCACATCCTCGACGAGGACGGCAACGAGCTGCCGCCCGGCCGGCCCGGCGAGATCTACTTCGAGGGCGGCAACACCTTCGAGTACCTCAACGACCCGGAGAAGACCGCCAAGTCGCGCAACGAGAAGGGGTGGGTCACCGTCGGTGACATCGGCTACGTCGACGAGGAGGGCTTCCTCTACCTCACCGACCGGCGGCACCACATGATCATCTCCGGCGGGGTGAACATCTACCCCCAGGAGACCGAGAACATGCTCGTCACCCACCCCAAGGTGATGGACGCCGCGGTCTTCGGCATTCCCGACCCGGAGATGGGCCAGCAGGTCAAAGCCGTGGTGCAGACCGTGGATCCGGCGGACGCCACCGAGGAGTTCGCCGCCGAGCTGATCGCCTGGCTGCGGGACCGGCTGGCGCACTACAAGTGCCCGAAGTCGATCTCCTTCGAGCCGCAGCTGCCGCGCACCGACACCGGCAAGCTCTACAAGCAGGAGCTGATCAAGAAGTACTCGTGACCACCCACGAACTGGCCCCGGGCGTGGTGGTCGCGGTCGGCGAGCCGACCGACGACGCCGCGTTCACGCTCACCGAGGCCGACGGCGACGATCCCCGGACCGTCACCGTCGCCGCGGTGGACGACGCGCTGGCCGAGCTGCGCCGGCGGTGCGCCCGGTGGCCGGTCGCGGCGGCGGTGTGCGTCGACGTGCTGCGCGCGCTGGATGTCGACGCCCCCGCCTACCCGGGGGTGATCACCGAGTCGCTGGCGTACTCGACGCTGCAGGCCGGGCCGGAGTTCGCCCGCTGGCTGGCCGAGCGCGGCCCGGCCCGGCCGGTGCTGCTGCCCGACCCGGTGCTGGCCGAACGGGTCGGGGACGTGCTGTACGTGCGGTTCAACCGGCCGCAGCGGCACAACGCCTTCTCCACCGACGCCCGGGCCGCGCTGCTCGAGGCGCTGGAGGTGGCCCGGCTCGACCCGTCGGTGACCGAGGTGGTGCTGTCCGGCAACGGCCCGTCGTTCTGCAGCGGCGGCGATCTCGGCGAGTTCGGCACCTTCGCCGACCCGGCCTCGGCACACCTGGCGCGCACCCGCTACAGCCCGGCGCTGGTGCTCGACGAGCTCACCGGCCGGCTCGGCCGGCGCTGCCGGGCCGAGGTGCACGGCCAGGTGCTGGGCAGCGGACTGGAGATGGCCGCGTTCTGCGGCTGGGTGACCGCGCGGGCGGACACCGTGTGCGGGCTGCCGGAGTTGTCGCTGGGGCTGATTCCCGGTGCGGGCGGCACGGTTTCGGTGACCCGCCGGATCGGCCGGTGGCGCACCGCGTACCTGGTGCTGTCCGGGGCGCGCATCGACGCCGCCACCGCCCTGGCCTGGGGCCTGGTCGACGAGGTGGTGGGCTGAGCGCCCTACCGGTGCAGCGTGACCCGGTAGGTGTACTGCTCGGGCAGAAAATGGCTCACCGCGAGCTCCACCGGCCGGCCCTCGGCGTCGGAGTAGAGCCGGTCGACGCGCAGCATCGGGTGACCGGGCGTGCAGCCCACCGCCTTGGCCACCGTCTCGTCGGCGGTGCCGACGGTGATCCATTGCGCCGCTTGGGTGATCAGCGCGTCCAGGTGCGGCTCCAGCAACCCGATCACGGTGTGGGTGCCCACCGCGCCGGTGGCCAGCTCGGGCAGCTCCCGCACCCGCTGTGCCACCCGCGGCGGCAGATGCACCGTGGTGCAGACGAACGGCACCGCCGGGTCGGTGCCGTGCAGCCGGCGGAACACCACGGTGTGGACCGCGTCGTCGTCCAGCCGTAGCCGGCCGGCGGCGTCGACGTCGACGCGCCGGTGCAGCCCGGTGAGCACCTCCATCGTGGTGTCGTCGGACAGGCTCATCAGGTCCTCGATGGAGCCGAACTGGCGCAGGTAGCGCTCGGCGGCGAAGGTGCCCCGCCCGGGCACCCGGTACACCAGGCCCTCGGCCACCAGATCCTGGAACGCCCGGCGCACCGTCTGGCGGGAAAGCCCGTGGGCGGCAGCGAGTTCGGCTTCGGTGGGCAGGCGAACCCCGCCGCGGTAGCGGCCGGCGGCGATGTCGGTGCGCAGCCGGTCGCGCAGCACTCGGTAGGCGGGTCGGGCCTTCACCGCCGGTCAGATCCCCCCGCGGGCGATGAGCTGGTTGACGATGACGTTGCGCTGGATCTCGTTGGTGCCCTCGCCGACGATCATCAGCGGCGCGTCGCGGAAGTAGCGCTCCACGTCGAACTCCGTCGAGTAGCCGTACCCGCCGTGGATGCGCACCGCGTTGAGCGCGATCTCCATCGCCACCTCGGAGGCGAACAGCTTGGCCATCCCGGCCTCCATGTCGCAGCGCTCGCCGTTGTCGAAACGTTCGGCGGCGTAGCGGGTGAGCTGGCGGGCGGCGGTCAGCTTGGTGGCCATGTCGGCCAGATAGTTGCCCACCGACTGGTGCTTCCAGATCGGCCGGCCGAAGCTCTCCCGCTCCTGCGCGTAGCGCAGCGCGTCCTCGAGCGCGGCCGTCGCCACCCCCAGCGCCCGGGCGGCCACCTGAATGCGGCCCGTCTCAAGGCCTTTCATCATCTGCGCGAAACCCTTGCCGGGCTCGCCGCCCAGGATCGCCGAGGCCGGCACCCGGCAGTCGTCGAAGACGAGCTCGCAGCTCTCCACCCCCTTGTAGCCGAGCTTGGGCAGGTCCCGCGACACCGACAGCCCGGTGGTGCCCTGCTCGACGAGCACCACCGAGATGCCCTTGTGCCGGGGCTCGGCGTTCGGGTCGGTCTTGCACAGCAGTGCGATCAGCCCGGAGCGGCGGGCGTTGGAGATCCAGGTCTTCGAGCCGTTGATGGTCAGCCCGCTGCCCGCGCAGGGCAGTGCGGTGGTCTTCATGTTCTGCAGGTCCGACCCGCCGCCCGGTTCGGTGAGCGCCATGGTGGCGCGGATCTCGCCGGTGGCCATGCGCGGCAGGTAGCGCTGCTTCTGCTCCGCGGTGCCGAACAGCGTCAGCAGCTTGGCCACCACGGTGTGCCCGCCCATCGCGCCGGCCAGGCTCATCCAACCGCGGGACAGTTCCTGGGTGACCTCGACGTAGCAGGGCATCGACACCGGGTTGCCGCCGTACTCCTCGGGGACGGCCAGCCCGTAGATGCCGAGTTGCTTCATCTGCTCGATCCACGCCTCCGGATAGGCGTTGGCGTGCTCGACCTCACGCACCGTCGGTTTGACGTCGCGGTCGATGAACTCCCGCACCGTCCGGACCAGCAGGGCCTCTTCCTCGCTGAGCGGTGTCGTCACCCGGGGCCTCCCTATCGGTAAAGGTGCGGCCATATTGACACAGCAACCACCAGCGAGCAAGATGTCCGCCGTGACTTTGTACGGCCATTTATCGGGGGGTCCCTACTTCGACGACCTGCACGTCGGGCAGGTGTTCGACACCGCGCCGGCGGTGACGCTGACCCCCGGTGTGGCCGCCGTCCACCAGGGGATCCTCGGCGACCGGCTGCGGCTGGCGCTCGACGCCACGCTGGCCGAGGCGGTCACCGGCACCCCCGGCGCGCTGGCCCACCCGGCGCTGGTCTGCGACGTCGCGATCGGGCAGTCCACCCTGGTCACCCAGCGGGTCAAGGCCAACCTGTTCTACCGGGGCCTGGTGTTCCACCGGTTCCCGAAGATCGGCGACACCCTGCACACCCGCACCGAGGTGGTCGGGTTGCGGCAGAACAGCGCCAAACCCGGCCGGGCTCCGACCGGAATGGCCGCCCTGCGCATGACCACGGTCGACGACCGGGACCGGCCGGTGCTGGACTTCTACCGCTGCGCGATGCTGCCGCTGCGCCCCGGTGCGGCCGACACCGGTCACGCCGACGACCTGAGCGGCATCGGCGCCGACGCCCCGGTGCCGCCGGACCCCACCGCCGACTGGGACCCGGGTGCGTTCCGCGACCGGGTGCCCGGGGCCCGGTTCGACCCGGCGCTGGCCGGGACCGTGCTGCGCAGCACCGCCGACGTGGTCAGCTCGGCACCGGAGCTCGCCCGACTGACGCTGAACATCGCTGCCACCCATCATGATTCGCGCGTCGGTGGGCAGCGGCTGGTCTACGGCGGGCACACCATCGGGCTGGCGCTGGCCCAGGCCACCCGGCTGCTGCCGAACCTGGTGACGGTGCTGGGTTGGGAGTCCTGCGACCACACCGCGCCGGTGCACGAGGGCGACACCCTGTTCAGCGAGCTGCACATCGAGGCCGCCGAGCAGCTGCCCGACGACCGCGGCTGGCGGCTGCGGCTGCGGTCGGTGGTGTACGCCGCCGGCGACCCGGACCGGCAGGTGCTGGACTGGCGCTACACCGGACTGCACTTCTGAGGCCACCCGCCTGGCGCACAATGACCGCATGAACGCGCTGGGCATCCCGACCGGGGTGTTCACCCGTGCCCGGCGTGCCGCCGCGGCCTTCACCGCCCTGACCGGGGTGCCCGTCGACGCCGCCGAACTGCTCACCGGCCGGGCCGCGCTGCTGGGGCTGGCCCCGCGCGGGCGGATCAGTGCCGGCGGGGCGACCCGGCTGCTGGCCGGCGCCGACGGCTGGTGGGCGCTCACCCTGTCCCGCCCCGACGACCTGGCCGCCGTCCCGGCGATGCTCGAGGCCGACACCGTGCCGGACGACCCGTGGCCGGCCCTGCGGGCCTGGTCGGCCGGTGTCGAGACGGCCGCCGCGGTGGCCCGGGCCCGGCTGCTCGGGCTGCCGGCCGCGGTGCTCGGTGAGGCCGCGCCCGGCCCGGTCCGGGTGCGCCGCATCGCCCCGCGCGCCGAGCGGCCGCTGGCGGGCCGACTGGTGGTGGACCTGACCTCGATGTGGGCCGGGCCGTTGTGCGGCCGGCTGCTGGCCCGCGCCGGCGCCACGGTGGTGAAGGTGGAACACCCCGACCGGCCGGACGGCACCCGCGCCGGCGCCCCGGCTTTCTTCGACTGGGTCAACGGCGGAAAACGCTGCTGCGCCTACACGTTCGACGATCCGGAGTTCGCCGGGCTGCTCGCCGCCGCCGACGTGGTGCTCGAGGCGTCCCGCCCCGGGGCGCTGGAGCGCCGCGGGCTCGGCCCCGACGACGCGCCCGGCCCGGACGGGCGGATCCGGGTGCGCATCACCGGCCACGGCGCCGCCGGACCGGCCGCCGAATGGGTCGCCTTCGGCGACGACGCCGCCGTCGCCGGCGGGCTGGTCGCCCACCGCGGCGACGGCCCGGTGTTCTGCGGCGACGCCATCGCCGACCCGCTGACCGGGCTGCACGCCGCGCTCGCGGTGGCCGAGTCGGTCCGGCGCGGCGGGGGCGAGCTGCTCGAGCTCACCCTGGCCGGCACCGCCGCCGGGTACGCCGCCCTGCCGGACGAGACCGGTGCCGCGCCGGCGGATCCGGTCGCGCCGGTGGTCGGCGGCCGCGCCCCGGCGCTCGGCGCCGACCAGGACGAGGTGCGCCGGCTCGTGCAGCGGCGGGTGCCGTGCTGATCCGCGACGCGGTGCTGCTCGACGGCCGCACCGTCGACATCCGCGTCGGCGCCGCCGTCGAGGCCGTCGGGCCGGGCCTGGCGCCGGGACCGGGCGAGGAGGTGCTCGACGCCGCCGGCGGCACCGTCATCCCCGGCCTGCACGACCACCACGCCCACCTCCACGCCGCGGCCGCCGCGCTGGATTCGGTGCCGGTGGGGCCGGCGGTGGTGCGCGACCGCGACGGGCTGCGCCGGGCACTGGCCGCCGCGCCGGTCGGCGCCGACGGCTGGATCCGCGCCGTCGGCTACCACGAGGCCGTCGCCGGGCCGCTGGACCGGCGACTGCTCGACGCGCTGAGCCCGCCGGTGCCGGTGCGGGTGCAGCACCGCAGCGGGGTGCTGTGGACGCTCAACTCGATCGGGCTGGCCCGCGTCGGGCTGGCCGACCACCCCGACGGGCGGCTGCGCAGTGCCGACGCCGGCTGGTCGGCGGCCCTGCCCCGCCGCCCCACCCGGCTGGGCGAGCTCAGTGCCCGGCTCGCCGCCTGCGGCGTCACCGGAATCACCGACGCCACACCGGATCTCGGCATCGAGGACATCGTGGCACTCAAGACCGCGCAGCGCGGCGGGCCGCTGCGGCAGCGGGTGCACTGCCTGGCCCCCGGCAAGCGCATCCTGCACGACGACCGCCTCGACCTCGACGAGCTCACGGCCTGGATCGCGGCCCGGCACACCGACGGCCCGGTCGCGCTGCACTGCGTCACCGCCGCGCAGCTCGTCGTCGCGCTGGCCGCGCTGCGCGCCGCCGGCACCCGCCCCGGCGACCGCATCGAGCACGCCGCCGTCGTGCCCGACGACACCCTGGGCGAGCTGGCCGAGCTCGGCGTCACCGTGGTCACCCAGCCCAACTTCGTCGCCGAGCGCGGCGACCAGTACCGCACCGATGTGCCCGCGGCCGAACAGCACGAACTGTGGCGGCTGAAATCCCTGCTGCTGGCGGGCATCCCGGTGGCGTTGTCCACCGACGCGCCGTTCGGGGCGGGTGACCCGTGGGCGGCGATGCGTGCCGCCGTGCACCGCACCACCGCGGCCGGGCACGTGCTCAACCCGGCCGAACGCATCGACGCCGCCACCGCGCTGACGCTGTTCCTCGGTGACGCCCACCGGCCGGCCCGGCCCCGCCGCATCGCGGTGGGGGAGCCGGGCGACCTGTGCGTGCTGGCCGCGCCGCCGCCGCGGGTGCTCGCCGAACTCGACGCCGGACTGGTGGCGGCCACCGTCGTGGCCGGCCGGGTGGTGCACCGCGGTCGCTGACGGCGGCGCGGGCGACCGCGTCGGACCGGGTCCGCCCGGCGTGTCGCCGGGCGGACACGGGCACTCGCGGGGGAGGGGGATCAGAAGGGCAGGTCGCGGAAGGCGGTGTCCTTGTAGGGATCCGGCTCCTTGGGCAGGCCCAGCACCCGCTCGCCGACGATGTTGCGCTGCACCTGGTCGGTGCCGCCGCCGATCGAGGTGAAGTAGGCGTTGAGCGTGCGGAAGGTGACCCCGTCGCCGACCGGGTTGTCCGGGCCCATCAGCATCGACTGCGCCTCGACGATCTCGGTCTGCACCTTGGCCGTCTCGTGCAGGATCCGCGACATCGCCAGCTTCGTCATCGCCTGCAGCGTCAGCGACTCGATCTTGTCGCGGGTCTGCTTGGCGCGCTGGGTGTTCCACCGGTTCACCGCGGCGAACTCGGCCATCCGGGCGATCCGCTGCCGGAGGTAGGGGTCGTCGAGCCGGCCGGCCTCGCGGGCCATCTCCACCAGGGCGTCCTTGGCGCCCTCGTCCGACATCTTCTTGGACTTGCGGGAGGTCCGGGCCAGGTCGCCCATCAGCCGCCGCTCGTAGCCGAGCGCGACCTGCAGCACCTTCCAGCCGTCCCCGGGCTCGCCGACGAGGTTCTCGGCCGGGCAGCGCGCCCCCTCGATGAACACCTCGTTGAACTCCGATTCACCGGTGATCTGGTGGATCGGCCGGATCTCGATGCCGGGCTGCTTCATCGGCAGCATGAAGAAGCTGATGCCCTTGTGCTTGGGCACATCCCAGTCGGTCCGGGCCACCAGCAGGCCGTAGTCGGCGGTCTTGGCGAACGACGTCCACACCTTCTGCCCGGTGATGACCCACTCGTCGCCGTCCCGGTCGGCGCGGGTGCGCAGACCGGCCAGGTCCGAACCCGCGCCCGGCTCGCTGTAGAGCAGGCAGAACCGGGTCTCGCCGCGCAGCGCGGGCGGGATGAGCCGGCGCTTCTGCTCCTCGTTGCCCATGTCGTGCAGGGTGCAGCTGAACAGGTCGGAGCGGTCGTGGCCGGTACCCGGCGCGCCCACCGCGGCGAACTCCGCGGCCACGATCCGGGACTGGCCGTCGGTCAGCCCGCGGCCGTACCACTCCGGTTCCCAGCTCGGCGCGGCGTAGCCGGCCTCGAACACCAGCCGGCGCCACTCGGCGCGGTCCATGTCGGGCCGCCAGTTGGCGGCCAGCCACTCGCGGACCTCGGCGCGCACCTGATCGTCGGTCAGCTTGGTCATGTCAGGCTCCGATCCGTTCGATGTAGCGCTCGCGGTGGGTGGCCGGCGCGCCGAACAGCTGTGCGTCGGTGCGGGCCCGGCGCAGGTACAGGTGCGCCGGATGCTCCCAGGTGAACCCGATCCCGCCGTGCACCTGGATGTTGTTCGCCGCGACGAAGACGTAGGCGTCCGAGCAGAACGCCTGCGCCAGCGCCAGGTCGGTCAGCCGGTTCGGGGCGTCGGCGGCGAACGCCGCCGCGACGTGGCGGGCCGCCGAGCGGGCCGACTCGGCCTCCAGCAGCAGGTCGGCGCACATGTGCTTGATCGCCTGGAAGCTGCCGATGGCGCGGCCGAACTGGTAGCGGGTCTTGGCGTAGTCGACCGCCATCCGCATGGCCCGGTAGGCGCCGCCGGCCTGCTCGCCGACCAGCGCGATCGCCGCACGGTCCAGCGCGTCGGCGAGCGCCTCGGCACCCTGGCCGGTCCGGCCGACCAGGCGGGCCGGGGCGTCGGTGAACACCACGCGGCCCTGCTTGCGGGTCTGGTCGACGGTCTCCAGCGGGTGCACGGCCAGCCCGTCGGCGCCCTTGTCCACGGCGAACACCGCCGGCCCGGCGTCGGTGGCCGCCAGCACGTAGTACACGTCGGCCGGCAGCGGGTCGAGCACGAACGACTTCTCGCCGCTGACCGCCCAGCCGTCGCCGGCCGGGCGGGCCGTGGTGGCCGGCGCCGCCGGGATCAGCGTGGACGAGCTGCCCTCGGCGTAGGCCACGGTGGCGATGAGCTCGCCGGCGGCGATCCGGGGCAGCACGGCCCGCCGCTCCTCGTCGGCGTCCAGGGCGGCCAGCAGGTACGGCGTCAGCACCGCGGCGGCCAGGTAGGGCCCGCACATCAGGGCTGCGCCCATCTCCTCGGAGACCAGCCCCAGCTCGACCGGGCCGGCACCGGAGCCGCCCAGTTCCTCCGGGATCACCAGCCCGAGCAGGCCCATCTCGGCCAGCTCGCGCCACAGGTCGGGATCATGGCCGGTCTCGGTGGCCATCAGCTCGCGGATGCGCTGCTCGGGGCAGCGCTTGGCCAGCAGGTCGGCGACCGCGTCCCGCAGGGCCAGCTGTTCGTCGGAAAAACATGACACGTGTCAAGTATGGCCTGTGACGGGTGTGCCTCGTCACGAGGTTGGGTGAAATACGTCGCGGAGCATCGCGCACTGGCTGGCGAAGAACGCCCGCGAGACCGCCGCACCCGGCCGGATCGCGTCGAAACCGTGGAACGCGCCGGGCACCACCTCGACCGTGCAGGGCACCCCGGCGGCCCGCAGCCGCCGGGCGTACTCGAGGTCCTCGTCGTGGAACAGGTCCGCCGTGCCGACCCCGATCCAGGCCGGCGGCAGCCCGCGCAGATCGCTGCGGCGGGCCGGCACCGCGACCACCGGGTCGGCCTCGCCCAGGTAGGCCGACCAGCCGAAGGCGTTCGCGGCCCGGTTCCACAGCCGGTGCCCGGGCCGCTCGGCGTCCGGGCGGTCGTTGGTGCGGTCGTCGAGCATCGGGTAGACCAGCAGCTGCGCGGCCGGGCGCAGTTCGCCGCGGTCGCGGGCCAGCAGCGCCAGCGCGGCCGCCAGCCCGCCGCCGGCGCTGGCCCCGCCGATCGCCACCCGGGCCGGATCCACCCCCGGCAGCCGGATCAGCCAGGCCAGCGCGGTGTAGCAGTCCTCCAACGGCGCCGGGTAGGGGTGCTCGGGGGCGAGCCGGTACTCGACCGCGGCCACCGTGGCGCCCAGCGCGCGGGCGTAGCGCCGGCACCAGCCGTCGTCCTGGGCGGCGCTGCCCATGACGTAGCCGCCGCCGTGGATCCACAGCAGCGCCGGGCCGGGCCGGTCGGCGTCCGGGGCGCCGAACAGCCGGATGCCCACCCCGCTGGGCAGGGTGAGCAGCTGTGCGTCGGCCGGCCGGCGCCGCTGCAGTCGCCGGCCGGCCAGCCGGACCAGCGGCAGCGTGGCGGGGCCGACGACCCGGCGCGGCAGCAACCGGGCCACGGTGCGCAGTTCGGGGTGGATGTCGGTGTCGGGCATCTGGTCGCTTCCCTGTCGTCGCGGTCGGGTCAGCCGGCCGTGGGGCCGCGCCGGGTGGCGTGCACCCAGGACAGGAACCGCTCCACCGCCTCGGCGGTGTAGTGGCCGCGCGGTGAGCCGAAGAAGTCGAAGGCGTGCTGGGCGTGCGGGATCTCGGCGTAGGCCACCGGCGCGCGGGACACACGGCGCAGCGCGGCGACGAACTCGCGTGCCTCGCCGACCGGGATGAGCGAGTCGTCGGTGCCGTGCAGCACGAAGAACGGCGGGGCGTCGGGCCGCAGCCGTCGGATCGGGGAGGCGTCCAGATAGACCTGGCGGGCCCGGGTGATCGGCACGCCGACCACCAGCCGCTGCAGGAACGCCATGAACTCGCGCCGGCCGGTGCCGCGGCCGCTGTACCAGTCGTAGCGGCCGTAGATCGGCACCGCGGCGATCACCGAGGTGTCGGCGTCCTCGAAACCGGGCTGGTACTGCGGGTCGTCCGGGGTGAGGGCGGCCAGCGCGGCCAGGTGGCCGCCGGCCGAGCCGCCGGTGATCGCCACCGTGTCCGGGTCGCCGCCGTAGTCGGCGATGTTGGCCTTGATCCAGGCCAGGGCGCGCTTGACGTCGACGATGTGGTCCGGCCAGCGGTGCCGCGGGCTGACCCGGTAGGCGATCGACACGCACACCCAGCCGCGCTCGGCCAGCCGGCTCAGCAGCGGATAGGCCTGCGGCCGGCGCATCCCGATGGTCCACGCCCCGCCCGGAACCTGCAGCAGCACCGGTGCTTTCGCATCCGGCGGCAGGTCGGCCCGGCGCCAGATGTCGGCGAGGTTGGCCCGGCCGTGCGGGCCGTAGCGCACCACCGACTGCCGGGTGACGTAGCGGCGCCGGGCCCGCATGGTGCGCAGCACCCCGCCCGGGCGCCGGTAGCGTTGCGCCGGCTGCGATCCGGCCGCCACCGCGCGGTAGTCCGGGCCCAGCGTCTCGCGCAGGCCGGCCTCGAAACAGGGCTCGGAGTCGATGTTGCGCCGGATGATCAGCCCCAGCAGTGCCCAGGAGATCACGGTGAGCGCCAACGCGATTCGGCCCCGGGTACCGGCGAAGTCGCCCCGGCGGCCGCGGCGCAGCGCGTCGAGCACCGAGGCCGTCAGGTAGACCGGCGCGGCCTCGCTGGTGGGCCAGCCGAAGGCGAACACGCCGATCGTGGCGTAGCCCCGGCGGGCCAGCGGGCGAACCCCGTTGGCGGCGTTGGCCAGTTCCAGCACCGCGCGCAGCAGCACCCGCATCCGCGCCCCCTTCCCGGATTCGGCGTGGTTCCGAAGTGGTTCCGAACCGGCAGCATACTGAGAACCTTTCGGTAGCATCACCCGGGTGACCGATGCAGCCACCAGCGGCGAGCCCGTGCTCGTCGAGCAGCGTGACCGGATCCTCATCATCACCATCAACCGCCCGGAGGCGCGCAACGCGGTCAACGCCGCGGTGAGCCGCGGCCTGGCCGACGCCATGGACCGCCTCGACGACGACCCGGGCCTGTCGGTCGGCATCCTCACCGGCGCCGGCGGCACCTTCAGCGCCGGGATGGACCTCAAGGCCTTCGCCCGCGGCGAGAACGTCGCCCTCAAGGGCCGCGGGCTGGGCTTCACCGAGCGGCCGCCGGCCAAGCCGCTGATCGCCGCGGTGGAGGGCTACTGCCTGGCCGGCGGCTGCGAACTGGCGCTGGCCACCGACCTGATCGTGGCCTCGCGCGAGTCGGCGTTCGGCATCCCGGAGGTCAAGCGCGGCCTGGTCGCCGGCGGCGGCGGGCTGCTGCGGCTGCCGCAGCGCATCCCGTACGCGGTCGCCATGGAACTGGCCCTCACCGGCGACAGCCTGTCCGCCGAGCGGGCCCACGCGCTCGGGCTGGTCAACAAGCTCGCCGAACCCGGCAGGGCGCTCGAGGCGGCGATCGAGCTCGCCGAGCGGATCACCGCCAACGGTCCGCTCGCGGTGGCCGCCACCAAACGGATCATCGTCGAGTCCCGGGACTGGAGCTCGGCGGAGATGTGGCACAAGCAGGCCGAGATCTTCCTGCCGGTGTTCGCCTCCAACGACGCCAAGGAGGGCGCGATCGCGTTCGCCGAGAAGCGCGCCCCGCGCTGGACCGGCACCTGAGCCGGCCGGCGTGGCACCGGTCTACTTCGCCGGTCTACTTCACCGCCGCCAGCCTGGACGGGTTCATCGTCGACGAGCACGACAGCCTGGACTGGCTGGTGCACCGCGACATCGACCCGGACGCCCGGTTCGGCTACCGGGACTTCGAACGCACCGTGGGTGCGCTGGTGCTCGGGTCGGCCACCTCCGAGTGGATCCGCGCCAACCAGCCCGGCCCGTGGCCGTACGCGGTGCCGACCTGGGTGCTTACCGGCCGGCCGGGGATCGTCGCCGACGGCCACCCGGTGCGGCCCTTCGCCGGGCCGGTCGGCGAGCTGCACCCGCGACTGCTGGCCGCGGCGGGGCAGCGGAACGTGTGGGTGATGGGCGGCGGCGACGTGGCCGCCCAGTTCGTCGCCGCCGGGCTGGTGGACGAGCTGATCGTCGGCTACGCCCCCTGCACGCTGGGCGCGGGCCGGCCGCTGCTGCCCGCCCGCTCGGAGTGGGTGCTCGCCGAGTCCGGCGTCAACGGGGCGTTCCTCTGTGCCCGATACACCCGCCGCCGCTGATCGCGCTCACTAGGCTCGAACGCGACACCACCGGCGGAAGGGACGGGTGATGGGGCACTACAAGAGCAACGTGCGTGACCTCGAGTTCAACCTGTTCGAGGTGTTCGACCTGGGCAAGGTGCTCGCCGGCGGCGGTTACGGCGACCTCGACGCCGACGCGGTGCGCGAGATGCTGCACGAGGCGGCCCGGCTGGCCGAGGGCCCGGTGGCCGAGTCCTTCGCCGAGACCGACCGGCACCCGCCGAGCTTCGACCCGGAGACGCACACCGTGTCCATTCCCGAGCCGTTCAAGGCCTCGCTGCGGGCCTGGCAGGCCGGCGAGTGGTTCCGGGTGGGCCTGCGCGAGGAGGTCGGCGGGGTGCCCGCCCCCGCGGTGGTGTCCTGGGCGATCAACGAGTTCGTGCTCGGCGCCAACCCGGCGGTCTTCATGTACATGGCCGGCCCGCAGATGGCCAACATCGTCTACGGCATCGGCAACGAGCAGCAGCGGCACTGGGCCTCGCTGGCGGTGGAGCGCGGCTGGGGCGCGACGATGGTGCTCACCGAGCCCGACGCCGGCTCCGACGTCGGCGCGGGCCGCACCAAGGCCGTCCCGCAGCCGGACGGCACCTGGCACATCGACGGGGTCAAGCGGTTCATCACCAACGGCGACACCGACGACCTGTTCGAGAACATCCAGCACATGGTGCTGGCCCGGCCCGAGGGCGCGGGCCCGGGCACCAAGGGGCTGTCGCTGTTCTACGTGCCGAAGTACCTGTTCGACCCGGAAACCGGCGAACCCCGGGAACGCAACGGGGTCTACGTCACCGGCCTGGAACACAAGATGGGGCTGAAGGCCTCGGCCACCTGCGAGCTGACCTTCGGCCAGCACGGCCGGCCCGCGGTTGGCTGGCTGGTCGGCGACGTGCACAACGGCATCGCGCAGATGTTCCACGTCATCGAATACGCGCGAATGTTCGTGGGCACCAAGGCGATCGCCACGCTGTCCACCGGCTACCTGAACGCGCTGGAGTACGCCAGGACCCGGGTGCAGGGCGCGGACATGACCCAGATGACCGACAAGACCGCGCCGCGGGTGACCATCATCCACCACCCCGACGTGCGGCGGGCCCTGATGGTGCAGAAGGCCTACGCCGAGGGGCTGCGGGCGCTGTACCTCTACGCCGCCGCGCACCAGGACCCGGCGGTGGCGGCGGCGGTCTCCGGTGCCGACGCCGACCTGGCCGAGCGGGTCAACGACCTGCTGCTGCCGATCGTGAAAGGCGTGGGCTCCGAACGGGCCTACGAATGCCTGACCGAGTCGCTGCAGACCTTCGGCGGGTCGGGGTACCTGCAGGACTACCCGGTCGAGCAGTACATCCGCGACGCCAAGATCGACTCGCTGTACGAGGGCACCACCGCGATCCAGGCGCAGGACTTCTTCTTCCGCAAGATCGCCCGCGACCAGGGCGTCGCGCTCGGCCACGTCGCCGGGCGGATCCAGCGGTTCCTCGACGCCGCCGACGCCCGGCCGGAACTGGCCGCCGAGCGGGCCCGGCTGGCCACCGCGCTGGCCGACGTGCAGGCCATGACCGGCACGCTCACCGGCTACCTGCTCGGCGCGCAGCAGGACGCCCGGCAGCTGTACCTCATCGGGTTGCACTCGGTGCGGTTCCTGATGGCCGCCGGCGACCTGCTCATCGGCTGGCTGCTGCTGTGGCACGCCGAGGTGGCGCTGGCCGCACTCGACCGCGACCCGGCCGACCGGGCGTTCTACCAGGGCAAGGTGGCGGCGGCGAAGTTCTTCGCCAACACCGTGCTGCCCCGGCTGAGCGCGGACCGGGCCGTCGTCGAGTCCGCCGACCTGGCCCTGATGGGGGTCGACGAGGCCGCCTTCTGACCCGGCTGTCGGGCGGAAGAGCGCAATAAAGAACGCCCGCCACCGCATCGGGGCAGATGGCGGGCGTCCGGGCAGGGACGCACGGGACGTGGGGGATGGCCGACCCGGCGTCCGCGGTGCTCATGCGGTCACTGACACCCGCGCTTCCTGGGTGCGGCAGGCCGGCTCACGACCCCCATCCTGCCGTGCGACGGGGCGGGGCGGTCGGCAACCGGATGAGAAAACTCTCATCGAAACCGGTTGCCGACCCCCGCGGTCACAGCTTCGGGGTGTACCCGAACGGCAGCAGCACGCTCTTGGCCTCGCAGTAGGCCTCGATGCCCTCGGGGCCGTTCTCGCGGCCGATCCCGGAGTTCTTGTACCCGCCGAACGGCGAGCCCGGGTCGAACGCGTACATGTTCACCCCGTAGGTGCCGGTGCGGATCCGCGAGGCGATCTCGATCGCCTTGTCGAAGTCCTGGGTGTAGATGCTGCCCGCCAGCCCGTAGTTGGAGTCGTTGGCGATGCGGACCGCGTCCTCCTCGGTGTCGTAGGGGATCACGCACAGCACCGGCCCGAAGATCTCCTCCTGGGCGATCGTCATCTTGTTGTCGACGTCGGCGAACACCGTCGGCTGCACGAAGTAGCCCGAGTCCAGGCCCTCCGGCCGGCCGCCACCGGTGACCAGCCGCGCGCCCTCCTCGATGCCCTTGCGGATGTAGCCCTCGACGCGCTCCCGCTGTTTCTCGCTGATCAGCGGGCCGATCTGGGCGGCCGGGTCGTCCGGCAGGCCCACCGGCATCGCGGCCACCGCGGCGGCCACCTTCTCCACCACCTCGTCGTAGCGCGAGCGCGGCGCCAGGATGCGGGTCTGCGCCACGCAGGCCTGCCCGGCGTTCATCAGGCCGCTGAACACCAGCATCGGCAGGGTGGCGTCCAGGTCGGCGTCCTCGAGGATGATCGCGGCCGACTTGCCGCCCAGTTCCAGCGTGCAGGACTTGAGGTTGTCCGCGGCGATGCGGCCCACCTCGCGGCCCACCGCGGAGCTACCGGTGAAGGTGTACTTGTCCAGGTCCGGGTTGGCGGTCAGCGCCCGGCCGGTCTCCGGCCCGCCCGGCACCACCGACAGCACGCCCTCGGGCAGCCCGGCCTGGGCGAACACCTCGGCCAGCAGGTTCACCGCGAGCGGGGTCTCGGCGGCCGGCTTGAGCACCACGGTGCAGCCGGCCAGCAGCGCCGGGCCCAGCTTGTTGGCGGCCAGGAAGAACGGCACGTTCCAGGCCGCCACCGCGCCGACGACGCCCACCGGCTCGCGCAGCACCAGGGTCTGGCCGTAGATGCCGTCGCGGATCTCCTTCCAGGTGAACTTGTCGGCCGCGCCGGCGTACCACTGCAGCGAGGCCATGGCCGCGCCGTACTGCAGCATGTCGATGATCGTCTGCGGCTGGCCGGTCTCGAGCTTGAGCAGGTGCTTGAACTCGTCGGCGCGCTCCTCGATCAGCTTGACCGCGTTGGCCAGCACGGCCTGGCGCTCCTGCGGCGACAGCCGCGGCCACGGGCCCTCGTCGAAGGCCTTGCGGGCGGCGGCCACGGCGGCGTCCACATCGGCCTTGGTGGCCAGCGGCACCTTGCCGACCAGTTCACCGGTGGCGGGCGAGCGCACCTCGATGACCTCGGTGCTCGACGGCTCCACCCACCGGCCGCCGATGAACAGCTTGTCCCACTCCGTCTTGTAGGCAGTGCTCTGCGTCATTGCTTTGCTCCTCGTGTGCGCGGCGTCATGCGACACCCTACTCGCTGCGGTACCGAACGAGAACCTGTTCCAATCGGCGGTGGTCAGGGGCGCAGAACCAGCACCAGATTGCTCACCAGGAACTCCCGCACCACCGGGACCCGGGTCAGCCACCAGGCCCATCGCGGGTGGTAACGGGGGAAAGCCGCGACCAGTGCACCGGTCGAGGCGGCCCAGCGCAGCCCGGCCCGCGCCGACACCGCGAACAACGACACCCCGTAGTCGTTCTTCGGCCGGCGGCCGTGCCGGCGGGTGTACCACTCGGCCGCGCGGCGCCCGCCCAGGTAGTGCGTCAGGCCCATCTCGTGGCCGCCGAACGGCCCCAGCCACACCGTGTAGGACAGCACCGCCAGCCCACCCGGCCGGGTCACCCGCAGCATCTCCGCGCCCAGCCGCCACGGGTCCGGCACGTGCTCGGCGACGTTGGACGACAGGCAGATGTCCACGCTGCCGTCGGCGAACGGCAGCGCCAGCCCGGAGGCCCGCACGTAGGTCGTGGTGGTGTCGGTGAACGCCGGCCCGGCGTGCATCTCGCCCGGGTCCGGCTCCACCCCGATGTAGTGCATCCCGGCCCGGGCGAACGCCGACGCGAAGTACCCGGGCCCGCCGCCCACGTCGAGCACGGTGCGCCCGGCCGGGTCGCCGCCGGTCACGCCCCGCCACAGATCGGCCACCAGCGCCGCGGTGTCGTCGGCCAGCGCGCCGTAGAACCGGGCCGGATCGGACTGCTCGAACCGGAACTCGCCGAGCAGTCGCACCGAGCGGCGCAGCGTGGCCCGGCGGGCGAACACGTCGGTGGGGGTACGGGCCGGGCTCACCCGTCCGACCCTACAAACCCGCCGATCGGGCCGGTCGGACTAGGCTGGTCGGCGATGTCTGCCCGGGTCCGCTCCGTCCTGCTGCTGTGCTGGCGCGATACCGGGCACCCGCAGGGCGGGGGCAGCGAGACCTATCTGCAGCGCATCGGCGCCCAGCTGGCCGCCGACGGGGTGCGGGTCACCCTGCGCACCGCGCGCTACCCGGGCGCGGCGCGGCGCGAGACCTGCGACGGGGTGCGCATCCACCGTGCCGGCGGCCGCTACACCGTCTACCTGCGCGCCGGGCTGGCCATGGCCGCCGCCCGGCTCGGCCTCGGCCCGCTGCGCCGGGTACGGCCCGACGTCGTCGTCGACACCCAGAACGGGGTGCCGTTCCTGGCCCGGCTGGTCTACGGCCGCCGGGTCGCGGTGCTGGTGCACCACTGCCACCGCGAGCAGTGGCCGGTGGCCGGCCCGGTGTTCGGCCGGCTGGGCTGGTTCGTCGAGTCCCGGCTCTCGCCGCGACTGCACCGGCGCAACCAGTACGTCACCGTGTCGCTGCCGTCGGCGCGCGACCTCACCGCGCTCGGGGTGCCCACCGAGCACATCGCCGTGGTGCGCAACGGGCTGGACCAGGCCCCGCCGCAGACGCTGGACGCGCCGCGCTCGGCCGGCCCGCGGCTGGTGGTGCTGTCCCGGCTGGTGCCGCACAAGCAGATCGAGGACGCCCTGGAGGCGGTGGCCCGGCTGCGGCCGGCGTTCCCGGACCTGCACCTCGACGTGCTCGGCGACGGCTGGTGGCGGCAGCGGCTGGTCGAACACGCCGCGCTGCTCGGCATCGCCGACGCCGTCACCTTCCACGGCCATGTCGACGAGATCACCAAACACCTTGTGCTGCAACAGGCCTGGGTGCACGTGCTGCCGTCGCGCAAAGAGGGCTGGGCGCTGGCGGTCACCGAGGCCGGCCAGCACGCGGTGCCCACCGTCGGCTACCGCTCCTCGGGCGGGCTGACCGACTCGGTCATCGACGGGGTGACCGGGCTGCTCGTCGACGACCGCGACGAGCTCGTCGAGACCCTCGAGCGGCTGCTGCGCGACCCGGTGCAGCGCGCCGAGCTCGGCGCCAAGGCGCAGGCCCGCAGCGGCGAGTTCTCCTGGCGGCAGAGCGCCGACGCGATGCGCACCGTGCTGGAGGCGGTGCGGGCCGGCCGCTACGTCAGCGGCGTGCTCTGACCAGGCTGCCCGCCGCCCCGGCCAGTAGCACCGCCAGCCACACCAGGTGCGCCGCGATGAGCAGCGGCCGGTACGGCGACCGCGGTGCGTCGCCGCCCACCCGGTACACGGTGATGTCCGGATCATGGTGTGCCACCGGCAGATCCAGCACCGGGGCGGACGCGCCCGACGTCTCGGTGACGACCCAGCCCACCCCGGCCGCGGCCAGCGTCGCGGCGTCGGCACCGGACAGCAGCAGCTGCTGCACCGCCCGGGCGTGCGCCCCCTCCCCGGTCACGGTGCGCCCGCCGATCACCAGATCCCCGGTGGCCAGCACCTCCGCCCGCACCCACCGCGGCAGCGGGTCGAGCACCGGCGCCGGCCCGGCCCAGGCGAACTCGCGCATCACATCCGGCGGCAGCACCGCCACCGGCCGCGGATCGGCGTTGATCAGCGCCGCCGCCACCGGCCAGCCGGGCGGGTAGTGCACCGGCTGCACCCGGCCGCCCACCCCCCAGGCCAGGTCCGGCAGCACCGCCACCAGCGCGGCGCACGCCACCGCCGCCGACGCCGGCAGCGGCACCCACCGCCGCAGCGTCACCGGGGCCGCCGCCGCGGCCACCGCGTAGCCGGGCAGCGCCAGCGCCACCCACTTCTGCCCGTCGCGCAGCACGCCCAGCCCGGGTGCGGCCCGCATCAGCGCCTCCACCGCGGCCAGGCCCGGGCCGGTCGCCAGCAGCGCCGGCAGCACCACCGCCGCCGCGGCGAGCACCAGCAGCCCGGTCGCCGTCCGCCGCCGCAGCAGCACCGGCAGCCCGGCCGCCACCACCCCGACCAGCACCGCGGTGGCCACCACCGCGAACGCCGACCCGCGCGAGGCCGGCACCGCCTCGGCGTTCCAGATGCCGCCCAGCCCGGCCAGCGTGCCCAGGGTGCCCAGCCCGGGCTCGGCGCGGGCGGCGAACTCGACCACGCCGGCCGGTCCGGTACCGGCCAGCGCGTGCGACACCGCGGGGGCCACCAGCCAGGGCAGCGCGGCCGCCACCGCGGCGGCCAGCACGAACCCGGCGCAGCGCCGGCGCGCCGGGCCCGCCCCCGGGGCGGCCGCGCACACCAGCGCCACCACCGCGGCCAGCATCAGCCCGGTCGGGGTGAGCCCGGCCGCCGCGATCCAGCACAGCACCGGCGGGCGCGAACCGCTGCCGGCGCGCAGCCGCAGCACCGCCAGCGCCACCCACGGCAGGCAGCCGTAGCCCACCAGCAGGCTCCAGTGGCCCTGCAGCAGCCGCTCGGCCACGTACGGGTTCCAGACGGCCAGCGTGGCGGCCACCGCGCCGCCCGGCGCCCCGGCGTCGGGCACCACGTGCCCGGCCAGCCGCGCCGCGCCCCAGCCGGCCGCCCACAGCCCGCCGATCAGCAGTGCCTTGACCACCACCCCGCCGTCGACGACCGTCGAGGCGAGCGCGATGAGGAAGTCCTGCGGCAGCGCCCGCGGCGCGGCCTCACCGAGCCCGAGCGCGGCATCGGTGAGATACGACCGCGGCGTGGACACCGCATCGCGCAGCAACAGATAACCCGGCCGCAGCAGCGGAGCCGTCACGGCCAGGGCCAGCGCCAGCGCGTAGGCCGGCAGCCAGAGCCGTCGGAGCAGGATCAGACGGGCCGGTCCGGGGGCAGATCGGTGGGCCGCTGCGCGGGCAGCTTCTCGGTCAGGGCCTCCGCGCCGGGCACCCGCTCGGCGGCCAGGTCGTCCTCGTCGCCGCCCTGGCCCAGCAGCGCCGGGTCGGCCCGCAGCGCGAACCCGCCCAGCAGCACCCCGCCGACCAGGAACACCAGCCCCAGCGCGGTGAACGTGATCGGCAGCACCCGGCTCCACAGCCCCAGCACGTCACGCTCGCTGCGCGCGGCCTCGACCTGCTTCTCCACCGTCTCCTCGGTCGAGGTGACGGTGTAGTCGACGAACGTCACCTCCGGCTGCAGCGCGTCGCGGGCGTAGTAGTGGTTGGCGTGCTCCTCGAGCTTGACGATGGTGCCGGTCACCGGGTCCACCCAGAAGGTGCGCTCGGCGGCGTAGTAGCGGCTCATCGTGATCGGGTCGTCGGGGTTCTCCGCCTCCACACCCCACAGCGAGGCGCGGGCGGTGACCTCGGCGTCGGTGTCGTCGTCGTACAGCGACGAGTAGCGCACCGGGTCGGTGAGGTTGCCCTCGTCGTCGTAGCCGACGCGCTGGACGAACCGGTAGGTGGTCAGCCCGTTGACGTCGTCCTCGCCGTCGTAGTTGGCGTCGTAGGCCTTCTGCGCGATCGGGTCGAAGACCGGGTAGGTCTTCTTCTCCACGTCGAACGGCCAACGGTAGGTCAGGCCCTCGTGCGGCAGGGCGACGTTGGTCGGCGGGTTGTTGTCCTCGATCGCCCGCGGCTTCTGCACCGCGCCGCCCGGGTTGGTCTCGCTCGACACCGCCTCCGCGGTCTCGCGGTCGATCGTCACGGTGTCGACCATGGCCAGCAGCAGGCCGTTGTCCTGCTGCTTGTCGGTGCGCCGCAGCGAATCGCCCACCTGCAGGGTGACCACGTCGGCGTTCGCCGGCGCCTCGACGGTGATCTGCTGCTGCAGCACCACCGGCACGTCCGGGTCGACGGCGAACCGCTCGGCCAGCAGCGAGGCCGGATCGAACGCGGTGCCGGTCCCGGCGGCCACCAGCGTGGCGTCGATGTCGAGCGGCACCCGGGCGAGCTTGCCCTTGGTGTAGGTGGACAGCAAGAGCGCGGCGATCAGCAGGGCGGCGCCCAGTCCCATCAGCCCGCACGCCGCGATACGCAGCGCCACTGCGCGGTTCAAACCGCTCCTCCTTCGGTCCCAGCGACCCACTACACGCCGCCACCTGCCCCGACGGCAGTGGAGGCAAACCTGTCTGACCCTAACAGCCGGAAATAAGGGAGTCGCCAACTCCAACCGTGCGCCCCGCACTGTCGTGTTGTCGAGCCCGGCGGCACACTGGTCGGCATGGCTGAGACGTCGGGGGCCGGCGCCGGGCGCGGCCGGGTCGCCCACCGGGACTTCCTGCCCGCCGTGGAGGGCATGCGGGCCTGTGCGGCGATGGGCGTCGTGGTCACCCACGTGGCCTTCCAGACCGGCTACACCAGCGGCGCGCTGGGCCGGCTGCTGGGCCGGTTCGACCTGGCCGTGGCGGTGTTCTTCGCGCTGTCGGGGTTCCTGCTGTGGCGCGGCCACGCCGCCGCCGCGCGCGGGCTGCGCTCCCGCCCGCCCACCGGCCGCTACCTGCGCTCCCGGCTGGTCCGCATCATGCCGGCCTACCTGGTGGCGGTGGTGGTGGTGCTGCTGTTGCTGCCGGGAGCGGCCAACAGCCTCGAGGTGTGGCTGACCAACCTCACCCTGACCCAGATCTACTGGCCGCTCACGCTGACCTCCGGGCTCACCCAGATGTGGAGCCTGTCGGTGGAGATGAGCTTCTACCTGGCGTTGCCGCTGCTGGCCTGGCTGCTGTACCGGGTGCCGGTACGGGCCCGCATCCCGGTGCTGCTGGCCGCCGCCGCGGCCAGCCTGCTGTGGGTGCGCATTCCGTGGGAGGACAATGGGCACAACCCGTGGAACTGGCCGCCGGCGTTCTTATCCTGGTTCGCCGCCGGCATGGTGCTGGCCGAGCTCACCGTCAGCCGGGAGGGCTGGGCGCACCGGTTGGCCCGGCGGCGGGTGCTGATGGCGCTGGCCGCGGTGGTGGCCTACTGCGTGGCCGCCTCGCCGTTGGTCGGGCTGGAGGGGCTGGCCCCCGGCTCGATCACCCAGGTCACGCTCAAGACCGTGATGGGTGCGCTGCTGGCCTACACGCTGCTCGCCCCGCTGGTGCTCGACACCCCCGACACCAGCCACCGCATCCTGGGCAGCGCCCCGATGGTGACGCTGGGCCGCTGGTCCTACGGCCTGTTCATCTGGCACCTGGCCGCCCTGGCGATGGTGTTCCCGATGATCGGGTCGTTCCCGTTCCAGGGCAACCTGCCGGTGGTGCTGGCCCTGACGCTGCTGTTCGGCTGGGCCATGGCCGCGGTGAGCTACGGGCTGGTCGAGGAGCCGTGCCGGCAGGCCTGGCGGCGCTGGGAGGCGCGCCGCGCGCAGCGCCACCACCACCGGCCCGACCCGCTGGACAGCAGCATCGACCCCACCCCGGCGCCGGCGTCCTGACCGGCGGGGGTCAGTCGGCCGACGCCGCGTCCGACACCGCGGCGGCGGCCACCGCGGCCAGCGACAGCAGCGCCGACAGCTGTATCCAGCCGGAGTGGCCCAGATAGCCGTCCACCGACCGCCACGGCCCGGTCGACAGCGCCGACCCGGCCAGGATCAGCCCCCCGGCGGCGGTGCAGCGGGTCACCGCCTCGGCGAGCACGGGCCGGGTGCGCAGCCCGAACCGCAGCCCGACCGCCGCGGCGACCACCAGTGCGCCCACGATCCCGGCCACCGCCGCCCCGACGCCCACCACGGCCGCCGCGGCCACCGGCGCGGGCGGCCGCCACGGCGGCCCCGGCATGGGCGCCGGGCGCCGCCGGGCCGGCCGGCACGCCAGCGCGAACAGCACCGGCAGCAGCGCCAGCCCGCCGAACAACCCGATGCGGTACGGCACGTTCAGCCCGAAGGTCAGCGTCACCGGGCCGGACATCCCGGGCGGCACCACCCAGCCCTGCTGCCAGCCGTTGACCGTCACCGGGGTGAGCACGGTGCCGTCGGCGCCGCGGGCCGTCCAACCCGGGTTGACGCTCTCCGGCACCACCAGCACCCGCTCGGCCGGGTCGGCCGGCAGCGTCACCTCGCGGTGGTCGGCGCGCCACACCCCGGTGGGCACCGATTCCGTTGCGGCCGGCTTGATCTCGCTCGCCAGCGGGGTGGCCAGCGCCACCCCGTCGACGACGAACGCCGGGCCGGGGCTGATCAACAGCTCCTGCTCGCCGCGCGGCAGCCGCAGCGGGGCGGCGTGGCACGGGGTCGCCGCGATCGGCTCGCCGTCGAGCAGCGCGGCCACGGTGGTGCGCACCGAGGTCTGCAGGAACTGCCCGGCCACCGCGAGCACCGGGCCCCTGCCGCAGGGCAGTTCGACGGTGCGCTGCCGGTTGCGCTCGGCGTCGGCGGGCGCGATGGCGGCCCCGCGCCGGTCCAGGGCGCTCACCTCGGCCAGGCCGGGCGGCTTGTTCTGGTCGAAACCCAGTGCCGTGCGGTCGATCACGTCGACCCAGTCCAGGATCGAGATGCGCACCCGGTCGGTGACCCGCGGGTGCAGCGGCACCACCTGGGTGCCGCCGTCCGGGTCGACGCGGCGCACCTGCGGCCCGTCGCCGAGGTCGACCGCCAACAGTTTCGGGTGGGTGGGCAGTTCGGCCGCGCTCGGCGTGATCCGCAGCGCGGCCACCTCGGCCGGCCGCGGCAGCTGCAGGGTCAGGTTCGGCGCGGTGCGGTGCTGGGTCACCCGCTGCGGGGCGATCCAGGCGGTGCGGGGATCCCCGTCGGCGGCGGCGTAGGCCGAGCCGAGCACATCGATCACGTCGGCGTCGCCGGTGGCGCGCGCGGCACCCGGCTGCGCGACGAGGTCGGCCAGGTGCGGACCCTGCCGGGCCCGCACCCACACCGTCGGTACCGCCACCGTGTCGGCCGGAATCGAAAGGGTGCGGCTGAGATTGACCGGCTCCTCGGGGGCGAGCGCCATCGTCGCCGCGCACCGGATCCCGTCCGGGCCCTCCGCGCAGCCCGGCTTGCCGAGCAGCTCCGAGCCCAGATCCCACTGCGCCACCGCCGATCCCGGCGGGGGCGGGGGCACCACCACGGTGTGCCGCAGCGGCACCGGGTGGGCGAATCCGTTGGCGTCGTACTGGGTGACGGCCAGATCGGTGATGCCGAACTGCACGCCGGCCGAGCCGTCGTCGGTGCCGGTGGCGGTGATCCGCACCCACGGCGTTTCGCCGAACGGCAGCGCCACGGTGATCGGCTCGCCCGGCTTCTCGAACCGCACCGTGGCGGTCCCGTTGATGGTGGAGACCTCCAACCGGCGCACCTGCGCCCCCACCGCCGTCGCACTCGGGGTGATGGTCAGGGTGGCGTTGGTGACCGGGTGGTCGAAGTCGATCTGCAGCCACTGGCCCACCGCGGCCTGCAGCGCGTTGGACATCCAGCTGGTCGACGGGTCGGCGTCGACCGCGGCGGTCGGGGCGGTGGCGGGCGCGACGTTGGGCAGGGCGGTGGAGTCCGCCGCCGAGCTCGACACCGTGATCCGCCCGCCGCTCCAGCGCCCGTACACCGGCGCGGCGCCGCCGGCCGGGTAGTCGGGCACCCGGTTGAAGGTGTGCCGTGGGTCGTCGGGGGTGCGCACCGCCGAGGAGTGGTCGTCGACGCGGCCGTAGTCGGTCTCCCGGGCCAACGGGGTGTCGGTGACGGTGACCAGCGGCGCGGGCAGCCCGGCCGCCAGGGCGTCGGCGGTGAGCAGCATCGGGCCCAGCGGCGGCTCGCCGCGCAGCCGGCGCCGCTCGTCGAGCCGCAGCAGCGCCTCCGGGCCGCCGTCGACCCGGGCCATCGCATTGGCCGGCACCGTGTACGGCGCCATCGCCGCGCCGGCCCCGTCGACCCGGTAGATCTCGATCGCCGGGTAGCGGGGCCGCAGCCCGGAGTCGGTGATGAAGCCTTCCACCTGCCCGGGCCCGACCGGCTCGCCGAACTCGGCCACCTTGGTCAGGCCGGGGGAGCCGTCGATCGCCCGGTGCACCAGCAGCGGCCGCGCCGAGCGGGAGGTGTCCGGGTCCAGGTCGTTGCGCACTACGACGTAGGAGATGCCCTGCCGGGCCAGGGTGTCGGCCAGCCCGGCCGAGGGCCGGCCCGAGGCGAACAGCCGCTGCACCGAGTCCAGCGCCCGGATGGTCTCCGGCGGGGTCAGCGGGATGGAGTCGCGCACCCCCCACGGGGTGCGGCCGAGCACCTGCAGCGGCTCGTCGCGGGTGTTGCCCCACACCTGGGTGGCGAACGGGGCGCCCGGGGCGACCAGCACCCGGCCGCCGGTGTCGTGCGCGTCGAGCCAGTCGGCGGCGTCGTGCCAGTACCCCGGGATGGCGGTGTAGGCGCCGGGCGCGGCCAGCCGCCCGGTCCAGGCCAGCGAGGTGGCCGCCAGCAGCGCCGAGCACACCACCAGCGCCACCGCCATCCGCTTGTCCCGCTCCGGGTGGGCCAGCGCCGACAGCCACACCGGCCGCGGCACCCCGCCCGGCAGCGGCACCCGGCCCAGCAGGTGGGCCAGGCCCAGCGCCAGCGGCAGCCGCAGCAGCGGGTCGAGTTTGGCGATGTTGCGCAGCGGGGTGCCGGCACCGTCCAGGAACGCCTGCACCGGCCCGGCCAGCGGCGAGCCCAGCCCGCCGGCGTAGCCGACGCCCAGCAGCACCACCCCGACCAGCAGCACGGTGACCAGCCGGCCGCGCGCCGGCATCCCGCGCATCGCCAGCCCGGCCAGCCCGGCCGCGGCCACCAGGGTGGTGGCCAGCACCGCCACCGACGAGGTGACCAGGCTGCTGCCGGCGGTGGCGTTGGGGGCGACGTACGGCGTCCAGGTGCCGGTGCCGCGCAGCATCTCGGTCAGCGACATCCACTGGGTGGTGACCCCGGAGGACTCGATAAAGTCCAGGAACGGCGGACTGATCCGCCCCAGCGCCAGCAGGGCCACCGCCCACCACAGGCAGGCCAGCACCAGGCTCACCGCCCACCAGCCGGCGAACCGCCACCACTGCCGGTCGGGTCGGTGGCAGGCCAGCCACACCGCCGCCGCCAGTGCCCCGGCCAGGGTGGCGACCGCGTTGACCGCGCCCATCAGCGCCACCGCCACCGCCGAGCGGGCCGCCAGCGTCCGCGCCGGGCCCCGGCCCTGCATCGCCAGCACCACCGGCAGCAGCGCCCACGGCGCCAGCATCACCGGCAGCGTCTCCGACGAAATCGCCCCCAGCGTGGTCAGCACCCGCGGGGACAGCGCGTAGGCGGCGGCCGCCAGCACCCGCGACGGGGTGGAGCCGATGCCCAGCGCCTCGGCCACCCGCAGCAGCCCCCAGAACCCGGCGGCCAGCAGCAGCGCCCACCACAGCCGCTGGGTCACCCAGCCGGGCAGGCCCAGCAGGTCGCCGAGCAGGAAGAAGGTGCCGTGCGGGAACAGGTAGCCGTAGGCCTGGTTCTGCGCCTGCCCGAACGGCAGCTCGCTGTTCCACAGGTTGACCGCCCGTGCGAGGAACTGCAGCGGGTTGGCGGTGAGGTCGAGCTTGGTGTCCGGGGAGATCTGCCCGGGGGACTGGGCGAAGGACAGCACCAGCGCGACGGCGCCGACCAACCACAGCCAGGTACGGGACAGCGGTTGCGCGGTCGGGTCGGGTCCAGCGCTAGGGGGCTGGGGGGACTGCCCGGTCATCCAGGTGCATGCGGCGCGAGGATCAGGTCCTCTCGCCGTACTCGACCCGGTTGAGCACCGACGAGGCCGGATCGCCCGACTCCACCGGCGGCTTGGTGTCCTGCTGCACCATCAGCGTCACACCGAAGACCGCCGCGGCACCCAGCAGCAGGCCGACCACGATGCTGGCCGCCGCCGGGATGATGAACCGATCCATGCGGCCAAAACTAGCATGCGGCCCGGTCAGGACTCCGGCGGCACGATCAGCACCGGCCGCCGTCCCCGCCGCAGCACGTGGTCGGCCACGCTGGCCTGCAGCAGCGACCGGATCCCGGTGGTGCCGCGGGTGCCGGTGACGATGAGCTCGGCCTGCAGCTCGTCGGCGGTGGCGATGATGGTGTCCCACACCGTGCCGGAGGTCGGCACGCACAACGGCTCGGCCCGCAGCCCGGCGTCGCGGGCCAGCTGCAGGCCCTCGCCGTTGATCCGCTGCGCGGCGGCGAGCTTGATGTCGATCTCGTCGGGTTCGGGGTCGGGCGGGCCGTCGAGGTCGAGCTGCACCCGGGGCCGCGGCCGCACCATCGGGGTGTAGACCGTCAGCACCACCGTCGGGCGGTGCGGGAAGAACCGGCCGGCGTAGTGCACCGCGCGCCGGGCGTTGGGGCTGCCGTCGTAGGCGATGACGATGACCGCGGGCGGTGAGCCGGTCATCGCACCTCCTAAGTCGGATTACCCCATCAACTTATACGGCGCCTGACCGACCTGCGGCGTTCCGGTCGTTACGCTGGGGCACCATGGCCCTGTCCCGTCGACTGTGCGCGCTGGCCGCGCTGCCGGGCCTGGTGCTGGCCTGCTCCCCGGCCGAGCCCACCCCCGCACCCGCCCCGGTCGCCGCCTCCGCGGTGACCAAAGAGGCCGCGCCGCTGCACGTGCCGGCACCGGCCGCCCCGGCCTGCGGTGACGCCCGGTCGGTGCTGGCCGCCATGCCGCTGCGCGACCGGTTGGCCCAGCTGCTCATGGTCGGGGTGTCCGGCGCCGACGACGCCCGCGCGGTGGTGGCGAACCACCACGTCGGCGGCATCATGATCGGCAGCTGGACCGATCTGTCCATGCTGGGTGGGCCGCTGCGCGCGGTCCACGACGCCGCCGGACCGATCCCGCTGGCGGTCAGCGTGGACGAGGAGGGCGGCCGGGTGTCCCGGCTGGCCGGGGTGATCGGGGCGCAGCCGGCGCCGCGGGCGCTGGCCGCCGCCCAGACCCCGGACGCGGTGCGCGCCATCGCCCGCCAGCGCGGGGAGGCGATGCGCGGGCTGGGCATCACCGTCGACTTCGCCCCGGTGGTCGACCTGTCCGACGCGCCGGCCGACACCGTGATCGGGGACCGTTCCTTCGGCGCCGACCCGCAGACCGTCACCGCCTACGCCGGGGCCTACGCGCAGGGGCTGCGCGACGCGGGCATCCTGCCGGTGCTCAAGCACTTCCCGGGCCACGGCCGGGCCTCGGGGGACTCGCACACCGCCGGGGTGGTCACCCCGCCGCTGACCGAGCTCGAGCAGGCCGATCTGGTGCCCTACCGCACCCTGACCGCCCAGGCCCCGGTCGCGGTGATGGTGGGCCATATGCAGGTGCCCGGCCTGACCGGCACCGACCCGGCCAGCCTGAGCCCGGCCGCCTACGCGCTGCTGCGCTCCGGCGGCTACGGCGGGCCGCCGTTCGGCGGGCCGGTGTTCACCGACGACCTGTCCGGCATGCGCGCGATCACCGACCGCTACGGCGTCGCCGAGGCGGTGCTGCGCAGCCTGCGGGCCGGCGCCGACACCGCGCTGTGGCTGACCACCGCCGAGGTGCCCGCGGTGCTGGACCGGCTCGAGGCCGCGGTGCGGGCGGGCGAGCTCGGCGAGGACCGGGTGCTGGACTCCGCGGTGCGGATGGCGTACGCCAAGGGCTTCACCCCGTCCTGCTGAGCGGGCTGTTTAGGCTGGTCTGATGGCGGGTGGAACGAAGCGGTTGCCGCGCGCGGTGCGCGAGCAGCAGATGCTCGACGCCGCGGTCCAGATGTTCTCGATCAACGGCTACCACGAGACGTCGATGGACGCGATCGCCGCGCAGGCGCAGATCTCCAAGCCGATGCTCTACCTGTACTACGGCTCCAAGGAGGATCTGTTCAGCGCCTGCCTGAACCGTGAGCTGACCCGGTTCGTCGACACCGTGCGCGCCGAGATCGACTTCGCCAAACCGGCCAAGGAGCTGCTGCGCAACGCGGTGCTGGCGTTCCTGAACTACATCGACGCCAACCGGGCGTCCTGGATCGTGCTCTACACCGTGGCGACCAGTTCGCAGGCCTTCGCCCACACCGTGCGGGAGGGCCGCGAGCGGATCATCGACCTGGTCGCCCGGCTGCTGCGGTCCGGCACCAAACACCCCGAGCCGGACACCGACTTCGAGCTGATGGCGGTCGCCCTGGTGGGCGCCGGCGAGGCGGTGGCGGCCCGGGTCAGCGCCGGTGACGCCGATGTCGACGAGGCCGCCGAGCTGCTGATCAACCTGTTCTGGCGCGGCCTGAAGGGCACCCCGGCCGAGCAGGCCCCCGAGGCCCCGGCCGAGACGAACTGACGACGCGATGACGCCGCGTACCGGTCGCGGGCACCGTGGATTTCGCGACCGGTACGCGGCGTCGAGCGCGGTTGCGGGCTAGC
>NZ_CALDGS010000153.1 GCF_937941905.1 uncultured Mycolicibacterium sp.
CCGAACTCGTCCTCGGAGAGCTTCTCGCCGTCGATGTCGGCGTGCACCAGCTTGCTGACGATGTCGTCGGTCGGGTTCTTGATCCGCTCGTCGGCCATCGCCATGGCGTAGGTGATCAGCTCCACCGACGACTGGGCCGGGTCGATGTGCGCGTACTCCGGGTCCTCACCGGCGGTCATCTCGTTGGACCAGCGGAAGATCTTGTCCCGGTCCTCCTGCGGCACGCCGAGCAACTCGGCGATCGCCTGCAGCGGCAGCTCGCAGGCCACCTGCTCGACGAAGTCGCCGGCCTCGAGCTTGGCGGCGGTCTCGGCGATCTTCTGGGCCCGGTTGCGCAGCTCGTCCTCGAGCCGGCCGATGGCCCGCGGGGTGAAGCCGCGCGAGATGATCTTGCGCAGCCGGGTGTGCTGCGGTGCGTCCATGTTCAGCAGCACGTTCTTCTGAACGTCGATCGCCTCGCGGGTCATGTCCTTCGGCCAGACCGGGATCGCGCCGTCGGGCGAGCTGCCGAACACGTCGCTGCGCCGCGACACCTCCTTGACGTCGCGGTGCTTGGTGACGAGCCAGTAGCCCTTGTCGCCGAAGCCACCGGTGCCCTCCGGCACGTCCACCCAGTGAATCGGCTCGGACTTGCGCAGTTCAGCAAGTTCTTTGACCGGGAGACCCTTCAGGTTCAGGTCGGCATCGAGCGGGTCGAAGCCCTTGGGCAGGTTCGGACAAGCCATCCGTGCGCTCCTTACTGCAACGTGTTCTAGTGCCATTGAAACACGGCCTTCGCGCAGATCAAAGGGGCGATGGCATCCGCGCTTGTCAGGCTAATGAAACGTGTTCTAGCCTGGCGGAATGGGTAACCCTGTGATCGTCGAAGCCACCCGCAGTCCGATCGGCAAGCGCAACGGCTGGCTGTCGGGGCTGCACGCCACCGAACTGCTGGGCGCCGTACAGAAGGCCCTCGTCGAGAAGGCCGGCATCGACCCCGGTGACGTCGAGCAGGTCATCGGCGGTTGCGTCACACAGTACGGCGAGCAGTCCAACAACATCACCCGGGTCGCCTGGCTGACCGCGGGCCTGCCCGAGCACGTCGGCGCCACCACCATCGACTGCCAGTGCGGCAGCGCCCAGCAGGCCAACCACCTGATCGCCGGGCTGATCAGCGCCGGGGCCATCGACATCGGCATCGCCTGCGGCATCGAGGCGATGAGCCGGGTCGGCCTGGGCGAGAACGCGGGCCCGGACCGCTCCAAGATCCGCGCCGCCTCCTGGGACATCGACATGCCCAACCAGTTCGAGGCCGCCGAGCGGATCGCCAAGCGGCGCGGCATCACCCGCGAGGACCTCGACCAGTTCGGGCTGCAGTCGCAGCTCAAGGCCCAGCAGGCGTGGGCCGAGGGCCGGTTCGACCGGGAGATCAGCCCGATCGAGGCCCCGGTGCTCGACGAGCTGCGCCAGCCGACCGGTGAGCGCCAGCTGGTCACCCGCGACCAGGGCCTGCGCGAGACCACCCTGGAGGCGCTGGCCGGGCTCAAGCCGGTGATCGAGGGCGGCCTGCACACCGCGGGCACCTCCTCGCAGATCTCCGACGGCGCGGCCGCCGTGCTGTGGATGGACGAGGACAAGGCCAAGGCGCTGGGGCTGCGGCCGCGGGCCCGCATCGTGTCGCAGGCGCTGGTGGGGGCCGAGACCTACTACCACCTCGACGGGCCGGTGCAGGCCACCGAGGCGGTGCTGCGGAAGGCCGGCATGAACATCGGCGACATCGACCTCGTCGAGATCAACGAGGCGTTCGCGTCGGTGGTGCTCAGCTGGGCCCGGGTGCACGAGGCGGACATGAGCCGGGTCAACGTCAACGGCGGCGCGATCGCGCTGGGTCACCCGGTGGGCAGCACCGGCAGCCGGCTCATCACCACCGCGCTGCACGAGCTGGAGCGCACCGACAAGTCGACCGCGCTGATCACCATGTGCGCCGGCGGGGCACTGGCCACCGGCACCATCATCGAGCGGATCTGACCCGCACCAGCGCCGGGCGGATACGCGCCCGGATGCGGTGAATGCGGCCGTCGCCGGCCGGGATGACGAAGGCCTCGTCCACGTGGGCCACCACCCGGCGCCCGGCGACGGCCGCTTTCGTCACCACGGTGAACCGGGCGTGCACCACGTCGCCGTCGACCCGGAACGCCCGGTCCACGGCCGCGGCGATGACCCGGTACTGCGGGCCCCGCTCCAGGCTGCGGCGCAGGTGGCCGCCGGAGAACCCGGTGCGGATGCCCACCTCGGTGCGCACGCAGTCCGGGGCGAACGGCACCGCCGCGGCGTCGTGGCTGACCAGGGCGTCGATGTAGGCCTGCGCGGCGGCGATGCGCTCGGCGTCGGAGACGGTACCCATCACCGGCGAGCATAGGCCGCGCCGGGGTTCCCGATCCGGTCTTGCCGAATCGGGGCCACCTCCGGGGACCGAGGGGTTACCGTGTCGGCCAGCAACACCGACGACTGGGGGTGCCGATGCCGCCGACCTCGTCCCGGGCCCGCCGGCTGCGCGGGCTGTTCGCCGCGCTCGTCGCGGCGGTGCTGCTCTTCGTCGGCGCCGTGCCGGCCTGGTCGATGACCGTGACGTTCGTCCGGCACGGCCAGTCGCAGGCCAACGCCGACGACCGCATCGAGACCGACATCCCGGGCCGCGGGTTGTCCGACCTGGGCCGGGACCAGGCCGAGGCGGTCGCCGACGCGCTCATCGCCGCGGGCGTGCCGATCGACGCGATCTACACCTCGCCGCTGGCGCGCACCCGCCAGACCGCCGAGCCGCTGGTGACGCGGACCGGCCTGACCCCGACCGAGCTCTACGGGCTGCGCGAGATCCCGGCCGGCTGGGTGGAGGGCTCGCCGGAGAGCCAGGGCATCGGCCGGTTGTTCTACGCCCTGCCGGCGGTGCTGTGGACGCTGGGCCTGCGGTTCGTCCCGGTGCCGGGCTCGGAGGACGGCAACGCCTTCGACGCCCGGGTCGACGAGGCGCTGCGGCGGATCCATGCCGACAGCGGCGGCGACCCCGACTTCCACGCGGTGGCCTACGGGCACGGCGCGACGATCATGTTCTGGACGCTGATGAACGTCGAGAACCCCGATCTCGGCCTGCTGCTGCACATCCTGGACAACACCGAGACCGTGGTGATCGAGGGCAGCCCGGAGGAGGGCTGGCGGCTGGTGTCCTGGGCCGGGATCGAGGTGTCCCCCACCCCGTCGCTGCCGAACCGGCTGTTCGTGCGGGTGCGCGACCTGCTCGTCGCGCCGCAGACCGCGATCTACCACGTCGTGCAGGCGCTGCAGACCGGTGACCTGGCCGCCATCGCGAACGCCATCCGGGACGGGGTGTTCGACGTCGTCGACACCGCGATCCGGTTCGTGCCCAACGTCATCGGCGACATCGTCGACGCGGTGCGGCCGGGGGTCGCCCCGCTCACCGGGCAGTCCGTCACCACCGCCGGCCGGGCCGTCGCCGCCGAACCGGCCGAGGCGCCGGCCGCCGAGGTGGGCGAACTGCCCGCGCAGGCGGGCCGTTCCGAACCGACCGCGCTGCTCCGCCGTGCCGCCCGGGAGTGGTCCGGGAAGGCCAACGGCGCAACCGATCTCAGCGACGGCAACAAGGTGGTCCCGCTGCGGCGCGGCAAGGCGCCGGCGGCCACCGCGCCGGCGCCCGATGCGTCCCTGCCGGCCGAGGAGTCCGAACCGACCGGGCCCGAACCCGGCGCGGAGCCCAGCGCCGCGCCGGAGCACCCGGGGCCGGCCGAGACCGGCCCGGACCCGGCCCCGGCCGACGCCGCGGGCGGGGCCGAGCGGGCGGCCGCCTGAGCGGGGCCGCCGGCGATCAGGCGCCGTAGACCGGCAGCGGCGTACGCGCCTTGGCCAGCAGGTCGGTGACCACCGGGCCGAGCTCGTTCGGATCCCAGCGGGCGCCCTTGTCCGCCTCGGGGCCGCGCGACCAGCCCTCGCAGACCCGGATGATGCCGCCCTCGACCTCGAACACCCGGCCGGTGACGTCCTTGGACTCCGCACTGCCCAGCCAGACCACCAGCGGCGAGATGTTCTCCGGCGCCATGGAGTCGAACGCCTGGTCCTGGGTGGCCATCATGTCGGCGAACACGGTCTCGGTCATCCGGGTGCGCGCCGACGGGGCGATGGCGTTGACGGTCACGCCGTAGCGGCCGAGCTCCGCCGCGGCCACCAGGGTCAGCGTGGCGATGCCGCCCTTGGCCGCGGAGTAGTTGCCCTGCCCGACGCTGCCGAGCAGGCCGGCGCCGGAGCTGGTGTTGATGATCCGGGCGTCCACCGGGTTGCCGGCCTTGTGCTGGGCCCGCCAGTAGGCGGCGGCGTGGCGGATGGTGGCGAAGTGGCCCTTGAGGTGCACCGCGATGACCGCGTCGAACTCCTCCTCGCTGGTGTTGGCGATCATCCGGTCCCGGACGATGCCGGCGTTGTTCACCAGCACGTCGAGCCCGCCGAAGGTGTCCACGGCGGCCTGGATGAGCTCCTCGGCCTGCTTCCAGTCGGCGACGTTGGAGCCGTTGGCGACGGCCTCACCGCCGGCGGCCCTGATCTCGTCGACGACGGCCTGCGCGGCGCTGCCGCCGGAGGCCGGCGAGCCGTCCAGGCCCACCCCGATGTCGTTGACCACCACCTTGGCGCCCTGGGCGGCGAACGCCAGCGCATGCGCGCGCCCGATGCCGTTGCCGGCACCCGTCACGATGACCACGCGGCCGTCGAGCAATCCCATATCCGTTGTCTCCCCTATCGTTTGATGTCCGCTTTGGTGGTGGCCAGGTAGTGCGGCGGCTCGCCGCCGCCGTGCACCTCCAGCGAGGCGCCACTGATGTAGGCCGCCGCGTCGGAGGCCAAAAACGCCGCGGCCCAGCCCACGTCGGCCGGTTTGGCCAGCCGGCGCAGCGGGACGTTCTCGCAGATCGCGGCGATCGACTCGGCGTCGCCGTAGAACAACTCGGACTGTTCGGTCTCCACCATGCCGACCACCACCGAGTTCACCCGCACCTTCGGCGCCCACTCCACCGCCAGCGTGCTGGTCAGGCTCTCCACGCCGGCCTTGGCCGCGCCGTACGGGGCGGTGCCCGGGGTGGGCCGGCGGGCGCTGACGCTGGTGATGTTGACGATCGCCCCGCCGCGCTCCTGCTGCTGCATCTGGGCGTTGGCGTGCTGCGAAACCCACAGCGGGCCGAGCAGATTGAGTTCGACGATCTTGCGGTTGAAGTTGGCCGTGGACTCCGCGGTGAGCACGTACGGCGAGCCGCCGGCGTTGTTCACCACGACGTCGAGCCGGCCGTGCCGGCGCACGATCTCGTCGATCATGGCGGCCACGGCGGCGTCGTCGCGCACGTCGCAGGAGTGGAATTCGTACGGCAGCCCCTCGACGGGCCGGCGGGCGCAGGTCACCACGGTGGCGCCCTGGGCGGCGAACACGGCACTGATGCCGGCGCCAACCCCTCGAACACCGCCGGTCACCAGCACCACCCTGCCCTCGAGCCCCAGGTTGATCGCAACAGGTTCAGGCGCGTCGGTCACTGTGCTAGCGTACCAAGCAAGTGCTTGCTTAGGTAGCGACCCCAGGAAGCGGACAACCCATGCCCATAACCACCAGCACCGTCGAACCCGGGATCGTCACGGTCACCGTCGACTACCCGCCGGTCAACGCCATCCCGTCGCGCGGATGGTTCGAACTCGCCGACGCCGTCACCAGCGCCGGCCGCGACATGTCCACCCATGTGGTGATCCTGCGGGCCGAGGGCCGCGGCTTCAACGCCGGCGTGGACATCAAGGAGATGCAGAACACCGAGGGCTTCACCGCGCTCATCGACGCCAACCGCGGCTGCTTCGAGGCGTTCCGCGCGGTCTACGAGTGCGCGGTGCCGGTCGTCGCCGCGGTGAACGGCTTCTGCGTCGGCGGCGGCATCGGCCTGGTCGGCAACGCCGACGTCATCGTCGCCTCCGACGACGCGAAATTCGGCCTGCCCGAGGTGGAACGAGGCGCGCTCGGCGCGGCCACCCACCTGTCCCGGCTGGTGCCGCAGCACATGATGCGGCGGCTGTTCTACACCGCCGCCACCGTCGACGCGCACACCCTGCACCACTTCGGTTCGGTGCACGAGGTGGTGCCGCGCGCCGAGCTCGACGAGGCCGCGCTGCGGGTGGCCCGTGACATCGCCGCCAAGGACACCCGGGTGATCCGGGCCGCCAAGGAGGCGCTGAACTTCATCGACGTGCAACGGGTCAACTCCAGCTACCGGATGGAGCAGGGCTTCACGTTCGAACTCAACCTGGCCGGCGTCGCCGACGAGCACCGCGACGCCTTCGCCGGGACCAACAAGGCAGCCAAAGGGTCGAAATGAGCGATAAGCGAACCACTCTCGACGACGTCGTCGCCGAGGTGCGCAGCGGCATGACGATCGGCATCGGCGGCTGGGGCTCCCGCCGCAAGCCGATGGCGTTCGTCCGTGCCCTGCTGCGCACCGATGTCAAGGATCTGACCGTGGTCACCTACGGCGGCCCGGACCTCGGCCTGCTCTGCGCGGCCGGCAAGGTCAAACGGGCCTACTACGGCTTCGTGTCGCTGGACTCGCCGCCGTTCTACGACCCGTGGTTCGCCAAGGCCCGCACCTCCGGGTCGATCGAGGCCCGGGAGATGGACGAGGGCATGCTGCGCTGCGCGCTGCAGGCCGCCGCCCAGCGGCTGCCGTTCCTGCCCATCCGGGCCGGGCTGGGCAGCAGCGTGTCGGACTTCTGGGAGGGCGAGCTCAAGACCGTCACCTCGCCCTACCCCACCGGGGACGGCTACGAGACGCTGATCGCGATGCCGGCGCTGAACCTCGACGTGGCCTTCGTGCACATGAATCTCGGTGACGCCCAGGGCAATGCCGCCTACACCGGCATCGACCCGTACTTCGACGACCTGTTCCTGATGGCCGCGCAGCGCCGGTTCCTGTCGGTGGAGCGCATCGTCGACACCGCCGAGCTCGTCGAATCCGTTCCGCCGCAGGCCCTGCTGATCAACCGGATGATGGTCGACAAGGTGGTGGAGGCCCCCGGCGGGGCGCACTTCACCACCGCCGAACCGGATTACAAGCGCGACGAACGGTTCCAGCGCCACTACGTCGAGGCCGCCGGGTCCGAGGAGACCTGGCAGACCTTCGTGCAGACCTACCTGTCCGGCACCGAGGCCGACTACCAGGCGGCGGTGCGCCGATTCCAGCAAGCCCAGGGAGACGCCAAGTGACCACCGCGACCCGTGCCGAGGTGTGCGCCGTCGCCTGCGCCGAACTGTTCCGCGACGCCGGCGAGATCCTGGTCAGCCCGATGACCACCATGGTGCAGGTCGGCGCCCGGCTGGCCCGGCTCACCTTCGCCCCCGACATCCTGCTCACCGACGGCGAGGCCCGGCTCATCGCCGACACCCCCGCCCTCGGTGCCCCGGCGGCGATCGAGGGCTGGATGCCGTTCGGCCGGGTGTTCGAGACGCTGGCCTGGGGCCGGCGCCATGTCGTGATGGGCGCCAACCAGATCGACCGCTACGGCAACCAGAACCTCTCGGCGTTCGGCCCGCTGCAGCACCCCACCCGGCAGATGTTCGGGGTGCGCGGCGCGCCGGGCAACACCATCAACCACGCCACCAGCTACTGGGTGGGCAACCATTCCAAGCGGGTGTTCTGCGAGGCCGTCGACGTGGTCTGCGGGATCGGCTGGGACAAGGTCGATCCGGACAACCCGGCCTACCGGTTCGTCGACGTGTTCCGGGTGGTGAGCAACCTCGGGGTGTTCGATTTCAACGGCCCCGACCATCAGATGCGGGCCGTCTCGCTGCACCCCGGCGTGACCGCCGAGCAGGTCGCCGAGAACACCTCGTTCGAGGTGCACGGGCTCGACGAGGCCGGCACCACCCGGCTGCCCACCGACGAGGAATTGCGCCTGATCCGCGAGGTGATCGACCCCAGGTCGCTGCGGGACAAGGAAATCCGGTCATGACCAAACTGCGCACCGCGCTCACCGAACTGGTCGGCATCGAGCACCCGGTGGTGCAGACCGGGATGGGGTGGGTGGCCGGTGCCCGGCTGGTGTCGGCCGTCGCCAACGCCGGCGGGCTGGGCATCCTGGCCTCGGCCACCATGACGCTCGAGGAGCTGCAGACCGCCGTCACCAAGGTCAAAGCGGCCACCGACAAACCGTTCGGCATCAACATCCGGGCCGACGCCTCCGACGCCAACGAGCGGGTCGACCTGCTGATCCGCGAGGGCGTGAAGGTGGCCTCGTTCGCGCTGGCGCCCAAGCCCGACCTCATCGCGCGGCTGAAGGAGGCCGGCGTGGTGGTGATCCCGTCGGTCGGCGCGGCCAAGCACGCCAAGAAGGTGGCCGGCTGGGGCGCGGACGCGGTGATCGTGCAGGGCGGCGAGGGCGGCGGGCACACCGGCCCCACCGCCACCACGCTGCTGCTGCCGTCGGTGCTCGACGCGGTCGACATCCCGGTGGTGGCCGCCGGCGGGTTCTTCGACGGCCGTGGCCTGGCCGCGGCGCTGTCCTACGGCGCGGCGGGCGTGGCGATGGGCACCCGGTTCCTGCTCACCTCCGACTCCACCGTCCCGGACGCGGTCAAGCAGCGCTATCTGGAGGCCGGCCTGGACGGCACCGTGGTGTCCACCCGCGTCGACGGCATGCCGCACCGGGTGCTGCGCACCGGGCTGGTGGAGAGCCTGGAGAGCGGCTCGCCGCTGCGCGGTCTGGTCGCCGCCGCGGCCAACGCCCAGAAGTTCAAGAAGATGACCGGCATGACCTGGCGGACCATGATCCGCGACGGGCTGGCCATGCGCCGCAGCAAGGATCTGTCCTGGGCCCAGGTCATCATGGCCGCCAACACCCCGATGCTGCTGAAAGCCGGTCTGGTGGAGGGCAATACGGAGGCCGGCGTGCTGGCGTCCGGGCAGGTCGCCGGGATCATCGCCGACCTGCCGTCCTGCGCGGAACTGATCGAGCGGATCGTCGACGACGCGGTCGAGCACCTGCGGGCGGCGTCGGCGGCCATCGTCTCCTAGGCGCGGGCAGCCCGGTGGGGGAACGGACCGCCGAACCCGCGACCGGCGCGGTCGCCGGCCGGGTGCGGCGGGCGACGCTGATCGGCGTGGTCACCGGCATCGGCCGGGGCACCGACCGGGCCGCGGCCTGCCGGCTGCTCTCCGGCGCGCTGAGCGCCGTCGCGGGCACCGCCGTCGAGCCGCCCGCCTTCACCGTCGGCGCCGAGTTCCGGGGCAGCTACCCCACCGTCGGGGCCGCGATCGACGCCGCGCTGCGGCTGCGGCTGACCGTCACCGCGGTGGCCGACATCCGGTTCGGCATCGGGTGGGGCGAGGTGGGTCCGCCCGGTCCCGGCGGACTCGGCGGTCCCGGCTGGTGGGCTGCCCGCCGGGCCGTCGACGAGACCGCGGCCACCGCGCAGCGGCCCGGATTCACCCACGTGCGCACCACCTTCGCCGCCGACGGCCGGTGCGACGTGGAGACGGTCAACGCCGCACTGATGTGCCGGGACTACATGCTCGGCACGCTCGACGCGCGGTCGGTGCGGATTCTGCGCGGGCTGCTCAACGACCGCACCAAGCGCGACATCGCCGCCGCGGAGGGGATCAGCCCCTCGGCGGTGTCCCAACGCGCCACCCGCGACGGGCTGGACCTCCTGGTGACCGTCATCCGGCGGCTGCGCGAGGTGCCCTGAGCCCCGCCCGGCATCCCTAGACTGCCGGGCATGCCGCGACCGTCCCTCAGCACCGCCCTGCGCACCATCCTGCGCCACGAGATCGACGCCGTGCGCCGTCAACGGCTCGACCTCAACCCCGCCGACCTCACCCGGTTCACGGTGCCGCTGCTGGTGCGCGCGGCCGGGGTGCTCGCATTCGGCGCGGTGCCGATGGTGGTGGTGCGCAGCACCGTGCAGACCGACGAGGTGCTGGTGCCGCTGCTCGGGTCGCTGGCGCTCACCGCCGTCGCGACCGCGGTGGTCACCTGGCTGATCGCCACCACGGTGTCCGGGCTGGTGCTGGTGGTGTGCTACCGCACCCGCCCCGCCGAGGCCTCCCGGCTGGTGGTGCGCACGTTGATCACCTCGTTCGGGCGGGCCAGCGACGCCACCACGCTGCTGGCCAGCCTCGCGCTGGTGGCCGGGGTGCTGGCGCTGGCGGTCGGACTGCCCGGCCGGCGGTTCGAGGGCGAAGCACACTCGGTGCTCGACGACCTGCTGTCGGCACAGCTCGGGGTGCTGCTGGCCGCGCTCGGCCTGGCCTACCTGGCCGAGACCACCCGCACCGCGGCGGAGATCATCGACAAGCAGTCGTTGCTGCTGGCCTGGCCGTGGTCGCTGGGCATCACCTGTGCCAGCTGGATGCTCGCCACCACCGTCGGCCCGTTCGAGACCACCCGGCTGCTGGACCTGCTGCTCACCGACTGGCTGCCCGCCGAGGTGGGCGGCCGGCCCCGCGCCGAGGTGCTGGCGGAGCTGCTTTCACCGGGCGCGGGCTGGCTGGCCGCCCTGGCACCGCTGCCGGTGATCGCGGTGATCTGGGCACTGGAGGCCCACCGGCACAACGGATTCGAGCCGATGCGCAATCTGCTCGCGGCCACTCCCCCACCCCGCGAGTGACCGTGTCTGTACGGCGACACGCCGGGCCGAGCGACCCGGAAATGCGCGTGTCGGGGGACAGACACGGTCGCTCGCGGGGGGTGAGGGGTGGTAGCTGCGGGGGTGCGGGGCGGGGTCAGAGCCGCTCGATGATGGTGACGTTGGCGGTGCCGCCGCCCTCGCACATGGTCTGCAGGCCGTAGCGGCCGCCGGTGCGCTCCAGCTCGTTGAGCATGGTGGCGAACAGCTTGGCACCGGTCGCACCGAGCGGGTGGCCCAGCGCGATCGCGCCGCCGTTCGGGTTCACCTTGGCGTGGTCGGCGCCGATCTCCTTCTCCCAGGCCATCACGACCGGCGCGAACGCCTCGTTGATCTCGATGACGTCGATGTCGTCGATGGACAGGCCGGTCTTCTCCAGCGCGTACCTGGTCGCCGGGATCGGGCCGGTCAGCATGAACACCGGGTCCGCGCCGCGGGCGCTGATGTGGTGGATCCGGGCGCGCGGCTTGAGGCCGTGCTCCTTGACCGCCTTCTCCGAGGCCAGCAGCACCGCCGAGGAGCCGTCGGAGATCTGGCTGGCCATCGCGGCGGTCAGTTTGCCGCCCTCGCGCAGCGGCTGCAGCGCGGCCATCTTCTCCAGCGAGGTCTCGCGCGGGGTCTCGTCGATGCGGAAGTCGTCGACGGCGATGATCTCGTTGTCGAAGTGGCCGTTGCGGATCGCGTTGAACGCGCGCTCGTGGCTGGTCAGCGCGTACTGCTCCATCTCCTCGCGGGAGATGTTCCACTTGTCGGCGATCATCTCCGCGCCGCGGAACTGCGAGATCTCCTGGTCGCCGTAGCGGTGCAGCCAGTTCTTCGACTCGTTGGTCGGGGTGGTGAAGCCGAACTGCTGGCCCACGGTCATCGCCGAGGAGATCGGGATCTGGCTCATGTTCTGCACGCCGCCGGCCAGGATGAGGTCGGCGGTGCCGGCCAGGATCGCCTGCGCACCGAAGGAGATGGCCTGCTGGCTCGAGCCGCACTGGCGGTCGACGGTGACGCCGGGCACCTCCTCCGGGTAGCCCGCCGCCAGCCAGGCCAGCCGGCCGATGTTGCCGGCCTGCCCGCCGATGGCGTCCACGCAGCCGACGATCACGTCGTCGACGGCGGCCGGGTCGACGTCGTTGCGGGCGAAGATGCCGCGGAAGGCGTGCGCGCCGAGGTCGATCGGGTGCACCCCGGCCAGCGACCCGTTGCGCTTGCCGACGGGGGTACGCACAGCGTCGATGATGTACGCCTCAGCCATGGTGTTCTCCTTCGGATGGGTTGGCGGTGATCCCGCCCAGGACGATTGAAAGGTATTGGCGGCCAACCTCTTCTGCCGTCAGCGGGCCACCGGGTTGGTACCAGCGTACGGACACCCAGGTGGTGTCGCGGATGAGGCGGTAGACCAGGTCGACGTTCATGTCCGAGCGGAAGTAGCCCTGCTCGATGCCCTCGGTGAGCACGTCGACCCACATCTTGCGCTGCTCGCGGTTGCGCTCCTCGATGTAGGTGAACCGGGGCTGCGACGACAACCGCTTGGCCTCGTCCTGGTAGATGACCACCTCGGCGTGGCGGTGCTCGATGGCCTCGAACGAGGCCATGAACAGGCCCTTGAACCGCTCCAGCGGGTTGGGCTCGTTGTCGATGATCTCCTGGTAGCGGCCGAACAGCCAGTCCAGGAAGTTGCGCAGCACCTCGTCGACCATTTCCTCCTTGGAGCGGAAATGGTGGTACAGGCTGCCGGACAGGATGCCCGCGGCGTCGGCGATGTCACGGACCGTCGTGGCCTTCAGCCCGCGTTCGGCGAACATGCTCGCGGCGAGCGCAAGCAGCTCGTCGCGTCTGCTCGCCGGCTGCGGCCGAGTTGCCTCTCCCACCACTCAAGGGTATCAACCAAGCGCTTGCTTGCCTACCGTCCGGGGGTGGGTGGCGCGGGGCCTCGCCCCGCCCACGCCGCGAACGTGAGCCCGGGTGCGAGATCTCGGGGATTTCCCGCCCACGGGCTCACGTTCGCGGCAACAGCCCGGGGTTACGGGTGCTGGCTGGAGACCGAGATGACCTCACCGGTGAGGTAGCTGGAGTAGTCGCTGGCCAGGAACGCGATGGTGGCCGCGACCTCCCAGGGCTCGGCGGCCCGGCCGAACGCCTCCTGGTCGGCCAGCCGGTCGAGCAGCTCCGCGGAACTGGTCTTCTCCAGGAACTTGTGCCGGGCGATGCTCGGCGAGACGGCGTTGATGCGCACCCCGTACTCCACCGCCTCGATCGCGCTGCACCGGGTCAGCGCCATCACGCCGGCCTTGGCGGCGGCGTAGTGCGACTGGGAGTGCTGCGCGCGCCAGCCCAGCACGCTGGCGTTGTTGACGATCACCCCGCCGTGGCCGGCGTCGCGGAAGTAGCGCAGCGCCGCGCGGGTGGCGCGCATGACCGAGGTGAGCGAGACGTCGAGGACCCGGTCCCACTCCTCGTCGGTCATGTCGATGACCGGGGTCTGCCCGCCCAGCCCGGCGTTGTTCACCAGCACGTCGATGCGGCCCATCCGCTCGGCCGCCGTGGCGATCAGCGCGTCGACCTGCGCGGTGGAGGTGACGTCGCAGACCACCGCCTCCACCCGGCCCAGACCGAGCCCGGCGAGCTGGTCGCGGGTCTCGCCCAGCCGCCGCTCGTGATGGTCGGAGACCACCACGTCGGCGCCCTCGAGCAGGGCGCGGCGCGCCACCGACGAGCCGATGCCGGTGCCGGCGGCCGCGGTGACCACCACGATCTTGCCGGCCAGCAGGCCGTGTCCCTCGATCTCCTTCGGAGCTACGGAAAGATCAGTCGTCACCCTCGTGGTTCCCTCGGTAGGCCGAGCACGCGCTCGGCGATGATGTTGCGCTGGATCTCGTTGGAGCCGCCGTAGATGGTGTCGGCCCGGGAGAACAGGTACAGCCGCTGCCACTCGTCGAAATCGCCGTCGGTCAGCGTCAGCCCGGCCATGCCGACCACGTCCATCGCGATCTCGCCGAGTTCGCGATGCCAGTTGGCCCACAACAGCTTCGACACGTTGTCCTGCCCGGGCTGCTCGACGTCCATCGTCTTGAGCGCGTACGACCGCATGGTGCGCAGCCCCACCCAGGAGTTGATCAGCCGCTCGCGGATCTGCGGGTCGTCGATGGTGCCGGTGCGCTTGGCCAGCTCGACCACGCCCTCCAGCTCGCGGCGGTAGACGATCTGCTGGCCCAGCGTGGACACCCCGCGCTCGTAGGCCAGCGTGCCCATCGCCACCCGCCAGCCGTCACCCGGTTGGCCGACGACCATCGACGCCGGGGTGCGGGCGTCGGTGAAGAACACCTCGTTGAACTCCGAGTCGCCGGTCAGCTGCACGATCGGCCGGATCTCCACGCCCGGCTGGTCCAGCGGCACCAGCAGGTAGCTCAACCCCTGGTGACGCTTGGAGCCCTTCTCGGTGCGGGCCACCACGAAGCACCACTGCGCCCAGTGCGCCAGCGA